>JBAYHM010000044.1:0-20046 GCA_041666155.1 Treponemataceae bacterium | reverse complement strand
GCGCCGAGTACCGCGTCATCGATCTTTCCGCCGAATACGCCAAGGAAATTCTGGGCTACTTCAAGTCGGAGTATCGCGCGGGCCGCACCCCTAATCCCTGTCTCCGCTGCAATCCTCTCTTGAAATTCGGTATGCTTCCCGCTGCGCTCCGTGCGTCCGGCATCCCTTTCGATTATTACGCGACCGGTCATTACGCGCGCCTGTTCGCCCCCGGAGGCGACACGGAACGCGGCGCGTACCTGGCTCCAGCCGTCGATTTCACCAAGGACCAAAGTTATTTCTTGCACCGAGTCGGCGCCGACGCGCTTAAAAACGCGCGTTTCCCTCTGGGTGAAATGACAAAAAAGCGCGTCCGCGCGTTGGCGCGTGAACGGGGCCTGGAAGTTGCCGAAAAGCCGGATAGCCAGGACTTCATCGCCTCCGAAGATTACGGTCCCCTCTTTTCCGATGCGCCTTCCCCCGAAGGAGAAATCGTCGACGAAGACGGAAAGCCGCTCGGCCGGCACCACGGCATCGTTCGCTATACCGTCGGCCAGCGGCGGGGTCTTGGCATCAGCGCCGGGCCCGATCCCTTGTACGTGCTGGCCGTAGACGCGCGCGCGAACCGGGTTGTGGTCGGTCCCGAACACGGTCTTTTCGCTGATGCCTTGGAAGCGTCGGATGTGGTGTGGGCGCAGGGTTTCGGCGCTGAACCCTTCCGCGCGCTCGTGAAAATCCGTTTGGCGTCCAAACCGTCGCCCGCTCTCGTGACGCCGCTTTCCGGCGGCCGGGTCCGGGTAGATTTCGACGTACTCCAGCGAGCGGTCGCTCCGGGACAATCAGTCGCGTATTACGTTGAAGGCGCCGCTCCCATAGTTAATGATTCGGGTGTTGAAGCCGGTCCTTTGGATGGTTATTTTGTCGCGGGCGGCGCCGTTATCGATCGACGCGTTGAAAAAACCGCCGCCCCTTTGTAGCCCTTTCGCAGAGGCTTAGGTATATTGTACGCAGCCAGGGAGGATTCGATGACGAATCGAACAGTGTATCTCGACTATAATGCCACAACCCCGCTCAGGCCCGAGGTCGTCTCGGCCATGGTCGAGGATTTTACTTTGTACGGCAACGCTTCCAGCATGCACGAAGCCGGACGCGCAGCCGCCTCCCGCGTAGAAAAAGCTCGTGAAGCGGTTGCCCGACTTATCGGCGCTCCGACGGCAAGCATCCTGTTTACCTCAGGCGGATCGGAATCGAATAATACCGTTTTCCATACTATGCTTCTCAAAGGGGAAGGTCAGCAGCGGAATGAAATCGTCACAACGATGATCGAACATCCGTGCGTGCTCAACTCCGCCGAATTCATCAAATCGCGCGGTGTCAAGGTCACCTTCCTGCCCGTCGATCCGGACGGGAAAGTCCATCTGGACGATGTGCGCGCGGCGGTGAACGATCGCACGCTGCTCGTTTCCGTGATGCATGCCAATAATGAGATCGGCACGGTCCAAGACATCGCGGCGATCTCAAAAATCGCGAAAGCTGCCGGCGCGTACATGCACACCGACGCCGTGCAGTCCACGGGGAAGATTCCCGTGTCGGTCGACGCCCTCGGTGTGGATTACCTCACCATATCTTCCCATAAGATCTACGGTCCCAAAGGCGTCGGCGCCCTGTACGTCCGCAAGGGCGCGCCCATCGAACCGCTCATTCGCGGCGGGCATCAGGAACACGGATTGCGCGCCGGCACGTACAACAACATCGGCATCTTCGGTTTCGGCAAAGCGGCGGAACTCGCGCTTCAAGACCTTGATGAGTACGGTTCCCAAACGCGTAAGCTCAGGACGATGCTGCGAGATGGTTTTCTACAACTGATTCCGAATGTGAAGATTAACGGTCACCCGCGGGAAGTCCTGCCGAATACGCTCAATATTTCCTTCCCCGGCGCGGAAGGGGAGGCCATCCTTCTCTCCCTGGATATCATGGGTATCCAGGCTTCCACCGGTTCCGCCTGCGCCTCCGGTAGCCTTGATCCGTCCCACGTGCTCATGGCTACCGGCGTCGGGCCCGAACTCGCGCACGGTTCCATCCGCTTCAGCCTCGGACGAGTAACGACTGAGGCGGAGGTTCGCTACGTGCTGGAAACCGTCCCTCCCATCATCGCGCGCCTCCGCGCGATGTCCACAATTAAGTAACGGGGACTTCGAAAAACTTCAGTTTTTTGAAGTCTACCAAATTTAACGCAAATCCTGAAAGGATTTGCAAAGGGTACCTTAAAAACCAACCGGGTTTTTAAGGTACCCTAAAGTTTCAGGAGAACGATATGAGCGATTGGTTGTACTCGGACGTGGTCAAGGACCATTTCATGAATCCCCGAAATGTCCTCATGGAGGATGAATCGACTTTTCCGGCCGACGCCCGCGGCTTGACCGGAAACATCAAGTGCGGCGACCAGATGTTGATTCTCCTCAAGGTGAAGGATGACGTCATTGTCGACGTTCGCTGGAAAACCTATGGCTGCGCGAGCGCCATAGCTTCCACGAGCATGCTTTCCGAAGTCATCAAAGGCCTGAAACTTGAAGAAGCGTACTACATCAAGCCGGAAGATATCGCTCGTCGCTTGGGCGGACTTCCGGAAAATAAAATTCACTGTTCGGTGCTCGGCGACAAAGCGCTCCGCTCCGCGATCGACGATTATCTGGAAAAAACCAACCGCAAAGGGCTTTTCAAGGATGAGGATGCCGTCGTCATCTGCCATTGCCTCAACATCACCGACAAAGACATTGAAAACGCGGTCAAACAGGGTGCCCGGTCCTGGGAAGACCTCCAGAACAAGACCAAGATTGGTACTGTCTGCGGCGGCTGCAAGGTTAAGGCGTCCGAACTGTTACACGATCTGGTGCATATCTACGGCGAGTGATGAAACGCGTGGATCGACGGATCCGCAAACAAGCAATGTCGATGTTAAAGGCGAATAGCGTGAATCATCATGACATCTCCCGCGCCGATGCGTTTAACAGTGCGGTCGGCGAAGGTTTTTAACAGGTTCGGGGCGGTTCCCGCGGCGAGTCCCCCCCAAGTAACCGTTCGTTCCACTCTAAAACCTTCACGCTCAAGCAGCGCTTTGAGAGTTTTCTTTGAAAACAAGTACAAGTGATCGAAGATCGCCGAACGCCATGAGGCGCCGAATAGACGCGCCTGAAAGCCGTCTATGTTCGGTGTCGCGATCAGAAGTGACCCTCTGGGACGGAGTACCCGTCGAGCCTCCACGACGAAAGATCGCGGGTCGTTCAGGTGTTCAATCAAATGCGACGCGTGTACCAGGTCAAAACTTTCATTTGGGAAAGCTGCGTCCTCTATCGGCAGGGATCGCACATCCAGTCCTCGTTTGGTTCGCGCATATTCAGCCGAGCTTTCGCACAGTTCCACCCCCTTGACCTCCCAACCGCGAAGGCGGAGCGAATCAAGTAAGGCTCCGGTCGCGCATCCTACGTCGAGTCCTTTTCCGACACTCAATGATTCAAAACCGATGTC
Source organism: Treponemataceae bacterium (assembly GCA_041666155.1). Classification (GTDB taxonomy): domain Bacteria; phylum Spirochaetota; class Spirochaetia; order Treponematales; family Breznakiellaceae; genus SZUA-426. The sequence goes on along the minus strand of JBAYHM010000044.1, from coordinate 16,542 downwards.
GCCAAGCGCCAACTCTTGCAGGTGGAGAAACGAAGTTTCGTTGGCAAGCTCATAGTCGAGGTAGTCATTTCCGTGATGTTCCCTATACCGGGAAGCCACCGCGGAAGCGGAAGGTTGCGGATTTTGTTGGACTAGACCGCACGAAACACAGCGCACAAAGGTGAATTCCCCGCAATCCAACAAGGGACGGAATCGCGTTTCTCCGCACAAAGAGCAGTTGATCTTCCGCTTTTCTTCGAGCACATAGGGTGTTGACCAGGTTTTAATCGCAGGGGGCATAGTGTGATCCGCGTTGTTACTCGACTGCTATGGAGAAAGAAGCGACCCGTTCGTTGCCGCCTGAGTCTCTCGCGATGAGTTCGATAGTCGTGCGGCCTCTGCTCAGCCGTATGTCGCCCAAGTCAAAAGCGCCTGAGTTTAGGTACACCAAATTCGCGGGCGAACTTTTGATTCGTGAAACGGACAGTTCTCCATTAATCGTTTTGAGGGTTTCCAAATGCAGAGCCCCTTGTTCCGATCCGTTCACCAGGCATACTAGCCGTTGCGGGGTGAGCGCATACTGTCTAGGAGCGTTTTCCGTATCGAAAGCCTCCACAATCACCCGATAGGAGCCTTGCCTGATGAGTCTGTTCGCCGCGAGCGGGATATTTTGGCCGTCTCGGCCAATTAAGGTCACCGACTTGACCGTCGGTGGCCGGGAATCCGCGCGCCCTGGTGATAGCATCGTCGGGTTGACCCATCGCCGTTCTATCCGGTCGAATATGGAAAAAAAGAACCCCTGGTTTTCCGCCCAACCGGAAATACCCGAAGTGCCGAGTACCGACCCTTTTTCTACTATGGTTTTGGACTCGATCGTCGCGTCGAAGGGTTCAAGGTTTCCGTACGCGCTGACAATACCGTTCCCATGGTCCACGGCGATCCAGGAGCCTAAGGTGTAGGGGAATCGATCAGTCTGAGTGGCGAAATATCCGCCTGAGGCGGCGAACACTATTTCCCCCGCGTCGGTAGCCCTGACCGAATCGTTACCGCTGAACAACATGCCGACCGACGGACGTCCATGGTCGTTTTGGCCGAAAGAGTAATGGAGCTCATTTTTCGTTGTCGGCCAGTCAATGCCACACAGAATCGGCGCCGAAATCAGCGCCGCCACTATGGCTGATATCAATCGTGTTCGATACATTAATAGCCTCATTTGTTTTTGATATCCAGCGCCGCGATAAATCCGTTCCCTCCAAGGTAGATTCGGTCATTTCGACGCGTGATGAACGTATCGGAACTGAGGAACGGCGCGCGCATGAACACTTCGTTCGGTAGGTTGATTCCGATCAATTCCCGATTCGCGCCATTATCCACGATCAGGAAAAAACGCTTTCGCGCGCCTTGATCTTCAAAATCTACGATTCGGCCTTTTGTATCGACTATTACGGTTTTTCGCGCCGAGACATCATAGATTGCCAGGCCGTTTTCCCGCTCAAACGCGACGAATTTATCCCCCGCGATGAAGGATGCCAGGACCGGTCGCCTGAAACCGCGGTCCATGTATTCATGGTGCGCGACTTTATAGGTTTGCCCTGAACGTTCAAGTAATATGAAGCGTTGCGGATCAACGCCGGAAATGATCGCGACTTTTTTCCCATCGCTTGAAAGGCGTACGGCCGCAATGACCGGTAAACGGGAACCACCCGGTTCAAACGCAAACAAGCGGGATCCCTTGGCGTCGAGTACTTCGATGCTGCCGTCCAAGAGGCCGAAAACGGAAAATCCCGCCGCCGCGTCCGCGCAGGTGATGATCGAGGGGAAATCATGACGCCATTTTCCTTTACCCGCGTCATCAAGAGCTATGATCTGGTTTTGTTCGACGCCGACAATGAAAATCCGGTTGTCGGCGAAATAGGGGTATCCGCGTTCCGCTATGGAATAACGCAATTTTCCATCGCTGCCGTAAAGATCAATACTTGCCGGCGTTTTTTCGAAATCCGCCCAGTAGCGGTCTGAAATTACGGTACGTTCGTTCCGCGTTTTCACGAGGGTGAAATCGCCTTCCGGGTTGAAGTAGCCGAATAATTTATTTGTGTGGAACGGGACCGAGTCGTCTTTCGCCCGAGACTCGGAAACCGGCTCTTTGGGTTGACGAAGCCATGCGGGAGAAAGCACTGTCTCCGTGCCGATCGGCATCGACGCCGCAAAGACATAGACAACGAACGCGATCGATCCCAAAACGATCCAATTCCTTCGTTTCTTTTCAGCCATCGAGACCTCGCTACCCAAGTTGGTTGAGATGGTATATAGTATGCCAACATCTGTCAACGTAAAGGATAAGGTCATGGAACTCGCCGAATTGCACGAGCTTGCCAAGAAGGCGGCAGAAGCTTCCTATTCCCCCTACTCAAAGTTTCGTGTAGGCGCGGCGCTCCTGTGCGATGACGGAACAGTCTTCACCGGAACTAATGTGGAAAATCGATCCTACGGGCTGACCATTTGCGCGGAACGCAGCGCTATCGTCGCGGCCGTTTCCGCCGGGAAACGTCGTTTCGTCTCTTTGGCCATCGCCACTCCCGATTCCCTGGTTCCGGTCGGTCCCTGCGGCGCGTGCAGGCAGGTCATCAGCGAGTTTATGGCCGCGAAATCTACCGTGCGTTTTGGTGGAAACGATGGTCGAATCATTGATACCGAGGTCGGAAAACTCCTCCCGTTCGATTCATTGCACGACCTAGCGGGACATGAATAGGTTCGCTTTTAAAGACTTCACTTGACATATTGTGCGGTTCGTTGCAATATTATTGCGTTCTATTGTTGAAATTTCGCAAGGAGCCTGGACTTATGGATGATGATATCCTTACGATTGAAGAAGTGGCAAAATACCTTCGCGTATCGGAGCGGACCGTTTACGATTGGGCTCAGAAAGGAGAAATCCCTTCAGGCAAGATCGGCACGGTGTGGCGCTTCAAGAAAGCGGAGATAGAGAAATGGGTCAACGACCGGCTCTCAATGAATCGCATGGCTCCTCAGTTCGCTACCATCCAAGTCCAAAATATCGTTTCTCCCGATCGCATCATTTTCATCAATCACGCGACCAAGCGCGATGCGCTGCTCGCCCTCTCCGATAACCTGGCCAATGCGCCTCAAGTCAAGAATCGTCAAGAGCTTTCCTCGGAAATTCTCAAGCGTGAGGAATTGATGAGTACGGCTATCGGGCGCGGCATCGCCATTCCGCACGTACGGCTGTCGTCGGTGACCGACTTAGTGGTTTCCGTCGGTATCAGCCAGTGCGACATTATCGATTTTCAGACTCTGGACGATCAGCCGGTCCGCCTCCTCTTCATGATCGCCGCCGCGTACAACCAGCACGCGTATTATCTTCAGACCCTGTCCTTTTTCAGTACTAAACTGAAGAATAAGGACCTGCGTTCGGCGCTCCTCGTTACGAAGACGCCCGCCGAAGCGTACGGTCTCCTGATCGGACAAGACGTCTAGGAATTTTTTCGGCGTGGAACGAAACGGGCGGGATGACGACGATTTTCTGAAGAGTCTCGGCTTTCCCTCCCTTCGAGTCCACGAGGCGGTTCGGCATTTCAACTTCAAGACACCCGCCCGTCGCATTCTAGTTATCGGACCTATGGGTTCGGGAAAGACCGAGTATTCCGCCCGACTATGGCGGGACGGTCAGGTTGCCCGTACTAAAAGCCGGTCCGTCGCGGAAAGTACCACACGGCGTGACGCTCAAGCAAATCTATTCAGTGCGGAAGAGGGCCTTGGCGACGCCGACCGCCGCGACGTTTTTTTCGTACGTTCTCTTCTGGACCGAGCTCGGTTCCCTTCCTATCCCGATGATGCCCTTGCCTATCGCGGCGGTTATGAACGCTGCGGGAACCGAATCTGCGCAGTCGCCGATTCTTTTGAGTTTGAGTCCATCATCCGGGAACACCCGGAAGTCGGGACCTGGGTTGTTGACGAGGCCGCCTTTTACGATGAGCGCATTGCCTATCTCATGCGCAATGAATCCGAGCTCCGTGGACTGGTGTTTGTGTGCCCGACCTTGATACTCAATTTCCGAAGAGAAATTTTCAACGCTACGGCGCGCCTCTTGGTTGAGACCGCGACGGATATCTATCCGCTCACCGCCTATTGCGAACATGCCGATTGTATCGAAGATTCTTTTTATACCTATCGATATTACAGAGTTAACGGCCTGGAATGTCCCGCGCTGTATTTTGATCCGCTTATTATCGTCGGCGGCGACCGGGTCAAGGACGATCCGCGCGAACCCAACTACTGCACCCGCTGCGATGAGCACCATTTCCTTCCGGGTAAGGAGTACTGCTATTTCGTGCTCAAGCCGCTCGGAGAGGCGGCCGCCCGCGGCGAGAGTGAAGGCTTGGAACGCGAACTTGCCTATATAAAAAGCGACATTGAGCGGTCACAGCTTTACGCATCGTTTAGGATCAAGTATCTCGATCGTGAAGACCCGAAGACGGAGAATATGAACTCTCTCCTCGTTCCATGCATCGCGGAGCGCGCTCTCTGTTATCTATACGCGGAACAAAATCTTATTTCGATAGAGCAGCTGCAACATTTAGTAACCTCATTGGATCTTGATCGGGAATACCTTTCCAAGCGTCTTGCCGATAACCGCCGTCCGGCTAAGATCGATTAAGGTTTCACTGGGGGAAGGGCCGGAAAATCGATTCCGATCCACTTTGCCGGATCCGAGACATTCTGCCCTATCATGCCGAGCTGCACTTTCGCGGTCGTTTCCGCGACTATCCAGTCGCCCCCGCCGTACGCAAACTTTGCCCCGACCCCCTCTATTTTTACCCCAGCCATCGCGTGGGAATATTCACGCGAAATCATAAGAAGCGCATCGATATTAGCCCGTTGCAGAATGATCGCCATGAGTAGCGCCCGGCTATCGCAGTCGCCGCGCCGTTCGGTCGCCGCGCTGGTCAGGTCGATAAAATCGCTGCCCAGCAAGTTCCGTTCGTACTTGAAGTTCTGGACCCAGTTGAGGACGCCCTCAGCGAGCGCTCTCGGCGAAGCATTCTTTCCGTCGCTCGCTATCGTCCGTTCAACGACAAATGCTACGTTCCCCAAGCGCTCATAGGAATCGCGCCAAATCATTCGGTAGAATCTGACCCATGCTTCTTTCCATAAGGGCGATTTTGCGTAGGTCGTTAGAAGACCGAATTCTCTGTCGATAATCCCTTTCGACGCTTCGGCATCCGACGCATCGATATTTGCCGTTGTTTTGGTAGATCCAATAAACAGTTCTACGGCTTTTTTCCCGGTAGGCGGATAAGAAAAGACGCTCACCGGGCCGCTTGCGCTTTTGTCTTTTGCTGAGGGACACAGCGAATCGAGAGCCGAAAGGTAGCGCCTCTCATTTGCGCTCGCCCCCGCTTTCCCGTAGGCGATCATGAGCAACAGCGGGCGTTTGACGGAGGCCGAATCGGCGTTTTCCAATTCGATCGCGAGCGCCCACCCTTCGGCTTTGCCGAAGGGTGCGGTGAACTCCATCCGGGCAAGGACCGCTTTCCGACCCCGGTAATCGAACTCAACGGGTTCCGCCTTCGCTTTCAAGCGCTTGAGCGTGTCATCGATCAAAAACTTTGCCGAAACGAAGCGACCGGCAGTGTAGGCGACCATGTCGATCGACGCATCGGAAGACGCATCAGCGAACGAAAAGCGATTTTTCCCATCTCCGCCTGAGAGCGCGAAGCCTTCGGGGAGGTCGATTGAAAATCCCCAGGTTGGGGAGACGATCGGTTCCGCCGTTGAAAAAGCGCCGGCAAATAAAACCAAGACGCCGGCCAATGCGGCACGATAACTGGACTTCCTCATCATAGAATAACTATAATCCAACTTTCACTTTCCGGGAGGATTATGCGAGTCGTTTCCGTCGTTTACGAAGACGACGACTTTATCGTTATAAACAAAGAATCGGGCTTGGCGGTCCAAGGCGGGGAACGCGTTTCTGCTTCCGTGGACGATATCCTTGCCGAACGTTTCGGTCGACGCCAGTTTTTGGTGCATCGACTGGATAAAGACACTTCCGGTTTATTGTTGGTCGCAAAAACCAAAGAAGTCGCGGCTAAGTATTCCGCGTTATTTGCCGGTAAGGGGATCTCAAAGACCTACCTCGCCGTGTGCGCCGGGTGCCCGGTTTCCGTTTCCGGTATCATTGCCGATCCCGTGCATACCCGCGGCCGCGAACAAACGGCGCTCACTCGCTACCGCGTACGCGCCGCCGGTGACTCTTTCTCTCTCCTTGAGTTGGAATTGGGAACCGGACGTATGCATCAGCTTCGCGTCCACCTAGCCGGTCTCGGGAATCCGATTCTTGGGGACGATAAGTATGGGGATTTCCCACTCAATAAACGCTTTCGCAAGGAGCGCGGACTCAAGCGCCTTTTGCTGCATGCGTATCGCCTTTCCGTCAACGGTGCAACGCCGGCTCTCGTCTTCACGGCTCCTCTCCCTGCCCAGTTTACGCCTTACCTTGAAGAACTTGCCGTCGCCAATGTTTTTTGAGCGGCAGATCGTAACCCATGAGTTTTTTGACTATTTGCCTTGCCGTGAATTATATTGAAGATATGATAGAATTATCGATTCGCCGTTCCGAACTGAGGGGTTCTTCCACGGGTCGGGTGGACCGCGATTACTGGCTCTCCCGTCCAGCGGATGAAAGACTTGCCGCCGTCGAATTTCTGAGGAGGCAATACTATGGTCGAAGCGCCGCGGGACTTCGTAGAGTTGTTTCGGTCTCTAAACGCTAAAAGAGTCGAATACCTAATCGTCGGCGGCTACGCTGTCGCTTTCTACGGATATCCCCGCTTTACCGGGGATATCGATTTCTTCATAAATCCCTCGCGTGAAAATGCTTCCCGAATGCTTGCCGCTTTGGAAGATTTCGGCTTTGTCGGGCTCGACCTGACCGAAGCGGACTTTTTATCGCCCGATCTCCTGGTGTCCCTCGGGTATGCGCCGGAAAGAGTCGATATCGTCAGCTCAATCAGCGGCGTCACCTGGAAAGAGGCTTGGGAAAATCGTTTTACCGGTTCTTTCGGTGGAGAAAATGTTTTCTTTATAGGGCGCAGCGATCTCATCCGAAACAAACGGAGTACCGGCCGGCCTCAGGACAAGGTAGACGCCGATGTTTTGGATCTTCCGCCGCCGAGCGTTCAAGATGATTCGCCGTGTCCGGCTTGACACTGGAAGCGCTTTCTCCCCATCATGACCGCGCCTATGGAAGAACTACGGCTCACGCGGTCTTATTTGGAGACACTCTCCACGAATGACCTTTCACGTCTCGCTCTCCGTTTTGGTTTAGACCTGCCGGGCGAGTTAAATCGGGTATTTGTCATATCGGAAATACTCGATGCGAGCTCGGATGACGAGAGCGACGAGGTTGACGATCAACTGGTGGAAGAAACAGACGCCAAGATTGTGAGCGGTCTTCCCCTAGGGTACAACGAAACGTACATCGGCCTTCTGCTTCGTGATCCGGTATGGGCGTACGCATTCTGGGAAATTAGGCAGACGGATCGGGAAACTCGGGAAAAGAACCCTCAATTCGGGGGGTATCAATTGCGGGTAACCGCGCTGACAGGTCCGAAAGGATCTCCGGTGGGTGAATCCTTCTCCATTCCCGTCGGTGTAGCGGACGGCGCTTGGTATCTCTGTTTGCCTGGAGGGACCGGCTGGTATCGGGTAACCTTGATAAGCGTTATCGGTTCCACTGAAGAACCCCTGGCACATTCCGCGGCTATACGCGTGCCGCGCGGTGGTGTAGCTTTGGCAGCCGTTCGTGCCGACGGCGAGCCGCCCTCGATACTCACCCTATCCGGTCTTGATGAACTCGTGGTCCTCCAGGGGGGAGATCGTGAGTCCCGCCTTCCCCAACGTTGCGAAGACTGAGGATTCCATCGCATGCATACAATACCCGCGGTAGCGCTTGTTCTTCATGCTCATCTGCCGTTCGTCAGGCATCCCGAATATCCTCGATTCCTTGAGGAACGTTGGTTGTTTGAGGCTATCTCTGAAACTTATTTACCGCTTTTGCGCGTGTTTGATAGGCTGGAAGCCGATAAAGTTCCTTTTCGTCTGGCTATGTCTTTTTCTCCGACGCTTTGCGAGATGCTTTCCGATCCGCTTCTTCGCGAACGGTACGTTGAACATCTAGACCGGCTTATCGAACTCGGTTTACGCGAAACTATCCGAACCGAGAACGACCCCAAAGTTAATCGGCTTGCTCGATTTTATTACGATCGAGCGGTTGAAGACCGCGTCCTTTTCACGGAGCGCTACGAAAAGGATCTGCTGAAAGCGTTTGATTTTTACCACAAGAAAGGACGGTTGGAACTGTTGACAACCGCCGCCACGCACGCCTTCCTTCCATTTCTTGCCTCAAGTCCAGAAGCGCTGCAAGCCCAAATTGAAGTGGCGTTGTCCACTCACCGGTCTCATTTCGGTAAAAACCCCGCCGGTTTTTGGCTTCCTGAGCTCGGCTGGTTTCCCGGCGCCGATGCTCTCCTTCGCGCCTATAACTTCTCCTACACAATTGTTGACTCCCACGGCCTTATCTTCGCCGATCCGGCTCCCGCAAAGGGCACGTTTGGGCCGGTTCGCACTCCCGAAGGCTTAGCCGTTTTTTCCCGGGACCTGTACGCATCCCGGGAGGTTTGGGACAAGGATTCGGGCTTTCCCGCAGACGCCGTCTACCGCGATTTTTATCGTGATATCGGGTACGAACTTCCCTATGAGGCCGTGGATTGTTTCCTTGAGCCGACCGGTGCTCGGTCAAGCACGGGATTCAAGTATTGGGCGGTCACTGATCGCTCCGCGGAGAAGGAAGTGTACGATCCGGATGAGGCTGCTCGCCGTGTCGTGGAACACGCTCAATCTTTCATCAACGCGCGCGTCAGGCGCGGTTCTGAAGCGAGCGCTCTGATGGGAACCGCCGGAGCTGCGATCTGCGCCTATGACGCAGAGCTTTTCGGTCATTGGTGGTTCGAAGGTCCCGCTTTCATAGAAAACCTATTCCGTATCGCGGCGCGCCGTGATGATATCCTCATGCTCTCTCCTTCGGATATTCTTGACGCCGACGAACCTTTGCAGGAAGCCGTGCCGCAGTACTCTTCTTGGGGCGCCAACGGTTATGCGGAAACTTGGCTGGACAGCTCAAACGACTGGATGTACCGGCATATGCTCCGTTCGGTCGTTCGCATGTCGGAATTGGCCGAGCGCTTTCCTGATGACGGGGGTCTCAAGGAACGCGCCCTCAACCAGGCAGCGCGCGAGTTGCTCTTATCCCAAGCGTCGGATTGGGCGTTTATTCTCAAGAACAATACATCGCCCGATTATGCGCGTACCCGTGTTGAAGAGCACATAAAGAATTTTACTACCATTTATGAGTCTCTTGGGGGAAATTACATCAGTACGGAATGGCTGACGAATTTGGAAAAGAGGCATAAGTTGTTCTCAACTATTAACTACCGCGTTTTTAGAAGAAAACATCAATAATGAGAAAGCGCCACGGAGTAAAAGTACCGGAGGCGCTTCACTGTTCCAGGCGTTGGATTTCATCCATGCGATTGAAGAGTTTCTTCGCTCCGATAATAGCGTTAAGACCTTCGCGGGCCGGATCAAAGCCCGAATCGATTTTCAACACCGCTTCCCATAGGCGAGTCGCCTCGTCGGTGTTTCCGCCCGCATATTCTTCAAGACCTTTGAGATAGAGTTCTTCCACTCGCGCGGCTTTGCCGGCCCTGCCGCCGTCCCCGAAATCGAATCTAGCTGATATGCTTATTCTATTTAGGGGTTGAAGTTGGGTGAGCAGGTCCAAGGTGTAATTTATATTTAGGTCGATTCCCGCGACGAGAATTCTGCTGCCTATGGTTATTCGCGGACTTGTTCCTCGGATCATGAGTCCGCCTTGCATAGACAAAAAACTTGAAACGGCGACTGAGACGCCTGAAGCCCAATAGTGCCGTTCTGAAAGCGTGGGATCGACCAGATTAATGGGGATCGAATAATCGAACGATACAATGACCGGTCTGATAGGGTGGTACGAAAAACCTAAGGTCGCGGTGGTCGGCAGGGGGTCTCCCAGCGGAGGAGGTCCTACATTACGAATGACGGCGGATAACGAGGCGTTTCGTTCTCGTGAATCGTAGAATTTAAGCAAATTGAAGCGTGTGAGCAGTCCTACATCGGCCATCAACGCAAACGTGGACTGGGCAGCCCCCGATGTCGTATCCACGTTGCCGGCGTCGTCCGAATAGTCGGGCATCGATCGGTAAGCGACTTTTCCGTTGACTCCGAGAGAAATGCCATCGAAATAGTAGCCACGCAAAAAATTATAAGAAAGGTTCGCGATACCGGTCGTTTCCGAATAGTAGCCCTTGGAGGCCCGGTCTCCGTACTGGTCGTATTCCGTAAAGGGGAGATACAACCATTTACCTCCGAAGGAAAGGCCCATATCGCCAAAGCGCGTGGTGTAGACGGCGCCTTCGATTTTTGTGTCCGCTATCCAGTTGTTATGGAAGAAGGATAGTTCGGTTTTTTTCATGGTTGCGGAGCCGGCAGGGTTCCATTCCAGAAAGGATGAGTCGTCGGCGACTGCGGAAAAGGCGGTCGCCATGGCTTCCGAGCGTCCGCCCATCGGTATGTACATCGAACGAAATGAGGTCAAGGCCGCGTTCGGATCGACACCGTATAACTCCACCAGAAAGTCGACAGTTTGGGCGTACGGGTCGGACGCAATGTCAAGCGCCGCAGCCCCGAAACATGAGACGAATAATAGTAACGCGCTTATATGGGTTCTAAGAGTCATTACGATATAATTCCCATACTAATATATCGCTATCTTACCGTGCTTTCTATAGCTCGGATCAGCTTGGACCGATATTATAACCGACATAGAATGATTAAACCGTTTGGCGGCTATCCGCGGCTCTCTGCCCCTTTTGCGATCATCTTTTTCCTCTTGATGATCGCGTCGACCGTGTACGCGGGCGGTCGTAGGGAAGATACTTTGTCCAAGGTTGATCAACTTATCGCTTCCCGACTGTATAATGAGGCTATAGTAGAGCTCACCGCATTCATTAAGCAAAACCCGGACCGTTTCGATGACGCTCAGCGTCGTTTGCAGCGAATCGTTCGCCTAAGGGACTCGTACAACCTGACGGCGAGCGAACTGCTCAAAGTGTTGGTCGATGAACCGGGTAACAACGAAAAAAAATTGACCCTGATCCGACGCTTGGAAGAACTTGAAGCAGCACCCAATCGGGCCGCGCGCGAATTTATTTCCAAAACCAAGGCGACGGCTTTATTTACTTTTAATGCCTCGCAATTCGATCGAATCATGAAAGAAGGTCGCGCATTGATCGATCAGGGCTCATTTGCCATGGCAACCCGAAAATACTCCGAAGGTTTCGTTCTCTACAAAGAAGAATTTGACACCTCCAGTTATGGTCCCTTGGTCGTATCGCGGGTGGATGATAATTTAAGGGCGATCAACGAGCGCGTGACTCGGTTCGGCTCTCTTGTCGAGCGCTTGAACGCGTCGGTAAATGCTTTTGAAAAAACCTACGCGGCCGCACAGGGAGAGGCGGGGATTCCCGAATCGACCGCGGCTTTCGATTCCTTGGAATCGACATTCCTCGAATTTGCTTCACTTCGCAACGCGGTAACCGCGGCCGGCCGTAGTTTCGAAAACCAATTCCTGCTGCTTCAAGGGGCGGATAAAGCGTTGACCGATAGTTCTTTCCTGCCGTTCGCGTTTCGCTTCGTTCTTGGAAGGAAAACGGAGATACTGCCGGAAGGCATCATGGGTTCAATGGATACCCTGTGGATCGCGCTCGCCAACCGGGTACAAACCGCTGCCGTCGCCGCCGCGGATAAAGCTTACGCGATGGCGCTCTCATCCCGTTCAGCCGGAGATCGGAACGCGGCGCGGTCCGCTTTCGTCGCGACCGCATCCTACGCGGAACTCGCGTCACGCACCGTCGGTCTATGGGCTGCGGTCGTCGGCGCCGAAGTGAGTCCCGCGTTGACGAATTACGGGCGGTCAATCGTCGGTGGCAAACCTCAAATAGCGCTGCGGTATCGCAGTCTCGCTCGTCTTGCGAAACACGCAGCCCAAACCGAAGCTTTGGCTGGTGAACTTTCCACAAGCTCCACAAAGGCCGATCTTGCTCCCGAAGCGTACCGATCCGGGGTTGCCGTCGCGTTCACTGCGACCGAAACGATTCGCGCTGATCGTCGCGCATTCATTGATCTGGCCGGCCGAGTCGCCGCACAGATTGACCAGGTTGGTGTCTATTCCGACTTTTTAGCCGATTACGCTACGCGCGGTCTGGTTGGGCCTGAGACGATTTCCTACGCATCGGATCTGAAAAATTCCCTTGACGAACTTTCTCGTGCCGTTTTCGCGCGGGAAACGACATCGGCTGCCGAACAATACCGCATCGCATTGACCGAAATAGAGCGAGATGCCGAAAAGAACGTTGCTGAAATGGAAAAGGGAAAGGTTCTGCAAAATGGTACCCTCGCGGCCGAGGGCGCTCCCTTGTTGAAGTATCCTTCAGAAAGCATCCCCTTTTTCACACGGGTTGAAGAAGCTTCAACTCAAGTTCTCGGCGCGATGAACGTTCTCTTATCCGGTTTAGGCGCCGAAAACGCGCGGATCGTTTCCGACGCACGTCTGACCGCTGTCGCTTCCGGCGCCCGTTCGTCAGGAGTCGCCGCAACCGAACTGCGCACCGCGGCCCGCACCGCTTTGGCCGCGGCTCGGGAAAACGTGCGCGTGGCGGAGAATGCTCGGCAAGAAGGTGAACGTCGCCTGACTGAGGCACGCGCAGCGCTGGGACGGCAAAATTTTGATTTAGCCCGAGAACGCCTGCAGCGCGCCGGCGAGCGTTTTGACTTTTCTCTATCCATCCAGGAATCGGCGTCGCTTCGTGCCGACCGCGACCGGCGTCTACTTGCTTTGTCCGCGGAGATCACCAAGACCGAGAACGAAGTTGTCGTCCGCGATGTTCGTCGCCTCATAACCTCCGGCCGTCAATTGTATTACGATGGGGTCTTCGACAAAGCTGAGGATTCGCTCCTTCAAGCTCAAAATCGATGGAAGACGACCAACGTTACCGACGAGCCTGAAGTTTCTTACTGGTTGACGATCGTTCGTGGCGCCCTTTCCATAAAAACTGGGCGCGACATCCCGTCAACCGCTCCGTTGTTCGCCGAAATGAGCCAACTGCTCAGTTTTGCACTGCAATATTTCGAAGAAGGCCGAGAGCTTCTTAGCGCGAGGAAAAAGACTGAAGCGTTGCGCAAATTCGATGCGGCAAGTAAAAAAATTCAGGAAGTGAAGATCATCTTCCCCATAAACCGGGATGCGAGTCTATTAAGCTTGCGCATAGAACAGTTAACCGATCCTGAAACTTTCAACGCGTCCTTCCGAAGAAAAATAAACGACGCTCAGGCAAAAATTAAAGACCGGCCCCAAGAAGCGTATTCTGAGCTTCAGGATCTGGCGGTAATCAACCCTCGCTTCCCTGGTCTGCGCGCGATTATTGAAAAATTTGAAATCGACACCGGTCTGCGCAAGCCGCCGCCCGATCGTGCGGCTCTTGCCAGATCGGGTGAATTGACCACGGCGGCGCGGCGCATTGTTGACGCGAACCTTCGCGGACAGTTCCCCGTTGCTTTGGAGCAGCTTAATGAAGCGCTAAAGCTAAACCCGAGCAACGAACAAGCCGTTTCTTTAAAGGATCGGATACAGGTAGACGTCGGCGGTCAAGCGTCGGTCGTGCTCACTAATACCGCCGAGCGCGATTATCAGCGCGCGGTTCAGGAATTGCAGAAGGGGAACACTATAGTCGCGCTCGCCATCGTGGAACAGCTACTAAGAGATTCCCAGAACCGTAATTCGCCGCGCATCCTGGAATTGCAGCGAAGGATCCAGTCTCGTCTATGAGAACGTCTTTTTTCCGTTCGGCGATAGTGGCGACAATTCTCTTCTTTATCTTTCAGGCGGTCCCCCTGTTCGCGCTTTCCGATTTTTACTGGGAATCGCCCGCACCCTTTGCTTCGGGGGTGGCGCGGTATCCCGTTTCTTCATTTAATGGAGAGGTTTCCGCCGTTGCCTGGCAAGAATCTGAACGGATAGAAGGCGACGGAATTCGCGTTTTTTTATCAATAGCGGTCAAACGGAGCGGTTCAGAGTGGCTCGTGCACCGGAAGGTGGCCGGTCCGTATGTGTTTTCCGGAAGCGAACCGTCAATGGCGAGCATCGCTGTTGATGCGAAGGGTAAAATACTCTTAGCTGTTTCCGCATCTCCCGTTTCAACCGAAGTGCTGGTCTCCGCCGATTACGGGAAAAGTTTTGCGCAATCTTCCACTATTTCGAGTGAGGGCGAGGCAGCTTCGTCGGGAGCGGTCGCCCCCCGGATTTTTGTCCGCGCAGATGGCGGCTACTTACTGTTCATTACTCGAGGAACAGAGCAGACTCTGTCCTTGTTCTCCTCCCGTTCGGAAGATGGAAAATCCTGGACTCCATTCCAGCACTTTGTGACCGAAGAAGGTCTTCGGCTGAATTTCCTTCCCTCTCACGCATCAGTCGGTGGTAAGGATTTTGTCGTTTTTCAATCGCTCTCGGCTACGGCTCGTCCTACATTTCAACTTTTTTTGAAAAGTTCCGCGGACGCCGGCCTGACGTGGACCGTCGCACGGAAAATCACGTCTTTCCGCGATCCGTTTGCTCAGACAGTCAATCCCGAGGTGTTCGACAACCAGCGTGCACACATGGCTACTGTGGGCACTTCGTTGTACCTCACCTGGGAACGCCGTAACGGTTCTCAATCGCCGCAAGTCTACGTGGCGGAGCTTAAAGAAAATGGAGACCTGCAAGGCGAGGCCGATCGTGTGACGAACGCTGGTTCATACTGTAATAACCCACTCGTCTTTGAATATATGAAAGAACCAACCGTGGTTTGGTTCGATAATCGGAGAGGGCAGAACCGGGTGTATTTGGCTCAGCGATCAGGAGTGCTTTGGCAGGATCAGGATCTTCTGGTTCACGTTTTGATTCCACTTTTGCTCGGCCGACGGTTGACGCCGACGGATTGTATGTGTTCTGGCAATCGAAGCTCCAAGGCGCGGAGCGCCTCATGTTTCTGGAACCTGATAGAAGAGCGTCGCCACCCGTTCTTATCGCCGAGAATTTCATTCCCTCAAAGCGGATCAGGCGTGATACCGCACGAATTGCTTGGACAACGCCCGCGGATTCTTCGGGGATTGCCGGGTATTCATTCTCATGGAGCATGGACCCCAACGTTGTTCCCGCTAAGGCGCAAACCGCTTCGGTTTCCGTATTAAGCGCTGAGCGTGTTGCGACAGAAGACGGCTCATGGTATTTCTCCGTCTCCGCGTTGGATTTCGCGGGAAACTGGTCGTCGCCTTCCCGCATCGAGTTCATTCGAGACACGATCCCTCCCGGCCGTGTAAATGTCGTTCTACCTCAGACTGATGATCGCGGTTTTCTTGTTTCAAATACGTTTACAGTCGATTGGAATCCGCCTCCGGCCTCCGATTTGGTCGGGTACGCCTGGGAGCTTGAATATGTCGCCTCGCCTGATTATTTGAGAAGATTTGCCAAGCTCGCTTCTTATGATTTTGAAGATGAGGCGAAGCGTTCCTTCCCGCGGTCTACTCCCTTGCGTCAATTTGTAGGTGACAGGACCTCAGCTTCCTTTGAAAACCGCGACGACGGCGTCTGGCGTTTCTCCGTCGCGGCGGTCGACGAAGTCGGCAACGTGGGAGAACCGGTGAGCCGATATTTCCGAACGAACAAGTATATTCCCTATACTTTTGTCACCTTCGCGGATGCCGTCCGTGACGACTTAGGTACCTTGTCCCTGAACATGATAGGTCGCGGTTTTTCCGAAGGAGGCCTCGTTGAACGTGTAATCCTCGATCAGGACGGGAAACCTCCCTACGATCGAGAGTTTACCCTCTCCGCCGGCCAATATCGCGTAGAATCCGACCGAACCATCACTGGCTTACGCGTTGATGATTTAGCTGAGGGGCGGTATCGAATCGGGCTCGTTCATCCTACTCGGGGTCTGTATCTTACCTCACCGCTTATCTCGGTAGATGAGACGGGTACCGTTAAATTCGGCGATTATTCGCGAACCTGGGAGCCGACATGGTCGAACGCTTCCAGTCGACGCTTCGTGTTCGACTCCGCCTTTATGCTGTTGGCGGCCATTGTCGTATTCGGCCTATTCGGGGCTTTCGCCTCGGTCCATGGAATTGGAAGCGTTCTCAAGGAGAGCGCGGAAATCCGGACTGAAGTTTCAGCCCTCCTCACGGGAGATATTATGCCGTCGGAAAAGAGAGCGATAGCCGTTTCAGTGCGTAAACGCAGCGGAGGGTTGAGCTTCAAATTGTCCGTCTTTACGACCTTTCTGGTTGTCATCGTGGTTATCCTTGTTTCCGCGCCTTTGTCCATACTTATGACTCGAACGCAGGAAGAGACGT
>JBAYHM010000043.1:0-20212 GCA_041666155.1 Treponemataceae bacterium | reverse complement strand
GATGATGCCCGCGCAGGCGCAGGTCACGACTATAGGGACCACCTGCCTTGACGCTTTCTCCAGAGCCGACAAAACGTCTTTTATTTTAGGCCGCGTATTCTTATTCGGCATACCGACGACGACGGTGAGGACCGTAGCCCAAAAGGCGGACTGCATGGGAGACCACCCGATGATGATGGCTCCAAACAGGAACACTATCGGGATCCCCAAAATGCCTCGTTCTTTCAAGGCCTTTCCGATTTTCGGCAGGTCCACAGCGGGCAGGCCCTTGAGCCCGTTCTTCACCGCCTGTGCATCCACGAACAGAAGCAAGGCGATATAGTAGAGCGCGCAGGGAACGATCGCGGCTATGCATACGGTTAAATAGGGTACCCCGAGGTATTCCGCCATGATGAAAGCGCCCGCGCCCATGATCGGCGGCGTAAACATGCCGCCCGTGGATGCGACCGATTCGATCGCCGCCGCCACGTGGGGCTTGTAGCCCACCAGCTTCATCAGGGGAAGCGTGAACGTGCCGACGGTCGAAACGTTAGCCGCCGGCGCGCCGGAGATCATTCCCATCAGTCCGCTCGCGAAAATCGCCGTTTTCGCCGGTCCGCCCCGGTATCTTCCGGCTACGGCGTAGGCTATGTCGATGAACAGCTTGCCGCCGCCGAAAGCCTCAAGGAACGAGCCGAAAATGACAAAGATGATGATGTAGGAAGCCGCGATCCCCAAAGGGGTACCGAAAATGCCGTCGGGCGAGGTGACAAGGTACTCAACCAGCCGGTCCCAGGTTTCTCCTCGGTGAGCCATGAACCCCGGGAAATTGGGTCCAAACAGCGCGTAGACCATACAGACAACGGCGGTAAGCGTCAAAAACAAGCCGGTGGACTGTCTTGTCGCTTCCAGGATGACGATGATGAGTATGACACCCATGACCAGATCAAGGGGCGAGGTCCCTCCCGTCATCATGACCTTTTCTTCCCAGGTCATCATCACGTAGACGCTTGAAACAACAATGCCGAGGATCGCGATAAGATTCCAAAGTTTCACCGGCTTGACCTGCAGCGTGCTGCTGTCGTCTTCTTCCGAGGCATGGCTCAGAAACACGACCGGAGCCAGCAGCAAGAGTAAAAGCGCTCTTTGAGTTACCGCCGAAAACTGACCGAACGCGGCAGTATACAAAAAAATCAAAGAGCAGCTGATACACAACGCCGCAATGATAAGCTTGGAATCAAGCTTAATTTTGCTTAGCATTAGTATTGAACTCCCTTCTCTTTGAAATACTTCGCGGCGCCGGGGTGCAGGGGAATAGGCATTGCCTTGACGGCATTCTGTAAAGACAGCGCTTTAGCCGAAGGGTGCGACGCGACGATTCGGTCCACGTTTTCGAAGAACAGCTTGGTCATATTGTAAACCAGGTCGTCGCTGAGTGCTTTATTGACAACCACGACATTCGCCACATAGATGGTAGCGGTGCCCACGGGAAGGGAATACGCTTCTTTGGGAATGTCCATCCGAGCGTAATAAGGGAATTTATCCAAAAGGATTTTGATTCCCTGCTCATCAAGATCAATCAGGCGTACCGGCTTCTTCGCTGCCGTAAGCTGATAGATTGCAGGCGCGGGAACAGCGGACTGCACGATGACAGCGTCGTAATTTCCGCTGGTCATTCCATCCGTACCGTCATCATAGGCGACGTATACGGGTTTGATATCTTTGATGGTCATTCCGTACGCACTGAGCACATCGATGGTCATCGGAATTGCCGCACCGCCGGGAGGTCCCAGCACAACTTTTTTACCTTTCAGATCTTTTATGGTTTTAATAGGAGAGTTTTCATTTACGATTGCGTGGTAAACGCCTTTAGATAAACCTGAAAACATCAGCAGCATGTTTTCCTGTTTAGCTTTATAGGGAGCTTGTCCGCTATATGCATTGAACGCCATCGCGCCGGTTGTTATAGCCAAATCGGCTTTTCCCGTATTGACGAGGATATTATTTTCAACGGCGCCTCCGGTCGTCTGCGCCGTCGTCTTGATGTTCAGCTTGTTGGTCAGCAAATCCGCCATGGCGATGCCTATGGGGTAATACGCTCCGCCGGTATTGGCCGTTCCGATCGTAAGGAATTTGGGAGTTTGGCTGAAAGCCTGAGCGAGAGCGAATAATCCAAACACTAGTACCGCAAGAGTGGTTCTTTTCGACATGACATGACTCCTTTTGCAGACTATAAAAACTAAGCCCTATAGTCCGTTTTGTCTTTCGAAATATGCTACTTGCGCGCCGTTCAACGAAACGGCGGCAAATACCGACCTAGTTATCAGGAAACGCGGCCGATCCCGGCGGAGCGCATGGCTGCCGCGATTTCGACTTCGGCGCCCGGATCGAGGGGCAGCAGAGGCGACCGAACGGTCGCATGCTCAAGAATACCGCGGGCGACGAGGGCGTGCTTAAGCGCCACAGTGCCTTCCATGTGAGAACCGCGGTGATAGACGCACTTGGTCACCGGAAGCAGACGATCGTGGACGGCGCGAGCGGCCTTGTAGTCCTTCGCCTTACCGGCTTTGAGCATTTCAAGAAGCAGTTCGGGAGCGATATTGCCGTATCCCACGAGGAAGCCATCGACGTCGAACACGGTGGACAACAGATACTCGTCGTGGCAGCTGAGAATCTGCAGGTCCGGGCGTTCCTTGCGGATCACCGGGAGTTCCGTATCCCAACGGCGCATATTGCGCACGCCGTTCTTCATGGCGAATACGCCCGGCTGCGCGGAGATATCAAGCTGGGTCTGAAGATCGTAGGTGCATTTGGTGACGTCGGGATATTGGAAAAGGATAAGCGGCAAACCGCTTTTTTCATATACTTGGCGGTATTTGTCCTGCGGAGCTCCTTTCTGGTACCCGAAGCGCAGCCAGCCGTGCGACGGATACAGAAGCCCCGCCTTGGCTCCGGCCTTTACCGCGCGCTTCGCTTCCTCGGCGGCGACCGCGGTACCTTCAAGGGTAATACCGGCGATTATGGGAATCCGGTCGTTAACCGATTGGACGAAAGCTTCAATAACTTTCACTTGTTCGTCGCGGTCAAGAAAAGTCCCTTCACCCGCGTGGCCGAGTACCGTAAGACTTTTCACCCCATCGATGCTTCCCAGCCAGGAGCCCAACTTCTTGATAGCCGCATAGTCGACCGAGCCGTCGCGGTTGAACGGTGTCACCGGCGCGGGATTAAGCCCTCTGAGATCAATATCAATCTTCTTCATGTTCCCTCCTGCATAGATTGCACAAACAACAGAAAACGTTTTCTATCGTCATTATAGAAAACGTTTTCTGTTTTTGTCAAACAAATTCTTTCAACACCCACCACACAAAAAGCCCATCGGCTGAAAACCACAAAAGAAACGACGAACTAGGCCATCACACTGAGATAGATCGGGCTTGCGCCTATACAGGGATGGTGGGGGTGGCGGAAAAAATTGGATCGAACGTTTCCCGCAGCCTACCGGCGAGGACAAGTGAGGTCCGATTTTTTCCGCCAGGACCCCCATATCCACAATAATTGGCGCAAGCCCAATCATGCCCCCTTGCGCCTTTTTCCCGTTCCATTGTATAGTCAGCCGGATAAGCTTTGACCGATCCTGGAGGAAACCGAACGTGACGCGCCGTCATCCAAATGAAACCTGCATGTTTGCGGGGGGCGTGTTTCTAAGGCCGAAAACGGTCGTTTCAATTACTATCGAATTTTATTAGCCGCCCAATTCGGGGCGGCTTTTTTTTAGCATAAGGGGAGGGATCGATGCTAAAGGGTAGGCACTTAGTCGAGCCGCGGGATTTCAGCGTCGCGGAAATCGAGGAACTGTTCAAGCTAGCCGAACGCATCGCCGCGGAACCGGGAAAGTGGAAGGAAGCGTGCAGAGGCAACGTGTTGGCGACGCTGTTCTTCGAGCCGAGCACGCGCACGCGACTCAGTTTTGAGGCGGCCATGCTGCGCTTGGGCGGCGCGTGCCTGGGTTTCGCGGAACCGGGTTCCAGCTCCGCGTCAAAGGGTGAAAGCCTGGCGGACACGGTGCGAACGGTTGCCTGCTACGCGGACGCCATCGCCATGCGAAACCCCAAGGAAGGCGCGGCACTGCTGGCAACCCGTTTCTCGGAAGTGCCGGTGATCAACGCGGGGGACGGCGGCCATCACCACCCGACGCAAACACTCACCGACCTGATGACTATCCGCGCGCTCAAGGGCGGCTATTCCGGCCTTACGGTCGGCTTCTGCGGCGACCTCAAGTTCGGCCGCACTGTCCACTCGTTGGCGAAAGGCCTTTCTCGGTACAGCGGCAACAAGATCGTGTTCGTATCGCCTGAGGAACTGCGCATCCCCGAATACATCACGCGTGACGCGCTTAAAAAAGAGGGTATAGAATACCGGGAAGAGGAGCGACTGGAGCACGTAATCGGTGAACTCGACGTACTGTACATGACGCGCGTCCAAAAGGAACGCTTCTTCAACGAGGAAGACTACGTGCGCCTCAAGGACAGCTACATCCTGGACGCAGAAAAGATGAAACTGGCAAAGAAAGATATGATCGTCCTCCACCCGCTGCCCCGCGTCAACGAAATATCAATGGAAGTGGATTCCGATCCTCGGGCCGCCTACTTCAAACAGGCGAAGTACGGCATGTATGTCCGCATGGCCTTGCTGGCCTCAATCCTGGGAGTCGCGTAAATGCTCAGTATCGACAAGATCAAGAACGGTCTGGTGATAGACCATATCAAGGCGGGTCAGGGTATCCGCATCTTCAACTGGCTCGGACTGGGAAAGGCGCCGTACAATGTCGCCTTCGTCGTCAACGCGACCTCGGAGCACCTGGGGCGCAAGGACATCATCAAGATCGATAATGAGATTTCGATCGATTTCGCGGTCCTGGGGTTGATCGATCCGAACATCACGGTGAACGTGATCGAAAACGAAAAAATCACCGAAAAGATCCGCTTGCGCCTGCCCGAACGGGTAGAAGGCGTGCTCAAATGCCGCAACCCGCGTTGCGTAACATCGACCGAAACCTACGTTCCTCAAGTGTTCCACCTAGTTAACGAAAATGCGGGCCTCTACCGCTGTGAATACTGCGATGAGACCCGAAACGCGGAGGATTTCAGATGAAAACCCTGATACGGAACGTACGCGTCGTGGACGAGACCACGGATAAGATCGCGTCGGTTTTGATCGAGAACGGCCGGATCGCGGCAATACTGCCGCCCGACGCGCCGATTCCCATGCCGCTTGCGGGCATGCGCGTCATCGAACCGAAAGCGGGGACGGTCCTGATGCCGGCCTTCGTGGAACTCCACGCGCACTTCCGCGACCCCGGCTTTCCGGACAAGGAAACGGTCGAGTCGGGAAGCCTGGCTGCCGTCGCCGGCGGTTACGGAACGCTCGTGTGCATGGCAAACACGAAACCGGTCATGGATAGTCCGACGGCCGCCGCCGCCCTGAAGGCCCGCTCCGACGCGCTCGGCCTCATCGACCTTTATCCGGCGCTCGCCCTGACGAAGGGCATGGCCGGGACCGACACGTCGGGCCTGGACGCGCTCGCGGCCGCCCCCACGGGAACAGCCGAGCGCGGTGCGGTCCGCGTTCTCAGCGAGGACGGCAAGGACGTCCCGACGGACGCGGTCTTCATCGACGCGTTCAAGAAAGCCGCTAAGCTCGCCATCCCCGTTTCCTGCCACTGCGACTTCGGAGGACCTGAGGCCGAAGCGGCCAAAGCCGCCGGAAAAGGCCGCGAGATCGTCAGCCGCATCGAGGAAGACTACGCCACCGAGCGCGCGATCAAGCTGGCCGCCGGAACCGGTTGCAAGCTCCACATCGCGCACTGCTCCACGGTCAAATCGCTGGACCTGGTGCGCCAAGCAAAGGCTAAAGGCGCGAACATCACCTGCGAAGTTTCGCCGCACCACCTGGCCTGTACGGAGGCGGACGCCGAGCGCCTGGGGAACGAAGGCCCCGGCCGCGTGAACCCGCCGCTCCGCGCGGAAGAGGATCGGCAGGCGGTTGTCCGCGCGATTCTCGACGGCACGGCCGACGCGATCGCGACCGACCACGCGCCTCACACGGTAGCGGATAAGGCGGGAGGATCACCCGGCTTCGTGGGACTGGAAACGGCCTTCGCGGTGTGCCGGACCTGGCTCGTGGAAAGCGGACGCCTTGATCTGATGCGGCTTTCACACCTAATGAGCGCCGCACCCGCCCGCATCCTCGGCCTAACCGACCGCGGCCGGATCGCGCTGGGTCTCAACGCGGACCTAGTCCTGGTAGACCCCGAGGCGCAAGTCACGGTTAACCCGGCAACCTTCAAATCTCGCGGAAAAAACTCGCCCTTCACGGGTAAAACGCTTTCGGGAAAAATACTCGCCACGATCGTCCGCGGACGAATCGTGTACGAATCGGGAGAATAAGCGATGAATATGGACAAACTGTTCGACGCGGTGGCGGCGAAAGGGCACGTCTGCGTCGGGCTCGATACCGCAGCCGAATACGTGCCGCCCGCGGAGCTCGCCAAAGCGGCCTCCCCCGCGGACGCGGTTTTCGCGTTCAACAAGGCCGTCGTTGACGCGACGCTGGACGTCTGCGCCTGCTTCAAGGTGCAGATCGCCTACTACGAGGAGCTCGGCATCGCCGGGCTTCAAGCCTACGCCAAGACGCTGCGCTACCTGCGCGAAAAGGGAGCCCTGGCCATCGCCGACATCAAACGGGGCGACATAGCCGATACAGCCTCCCGCTACGCGAAGGCCCACCTGGACGGCGAGTTCGAGGCGGACTTCGTCACGCTCGCCCCCTACATGGGCATGGACTCGGTGGAGCCCTGGCTCTCCTATGTCGAGTCAAAAGGCAAAGGCGCCTTCGTGCTCATGCGCACGAGCAACAAGGGCATGCGGGACTTCGAGTACCGCGAATTACTAGGCGGCGGCCGCGTGTACGACGCGGTCGGAGACAAGCTGGACGAACTCGCGGCCAAGTACCAGGGCAAGAAGGGCTACGGCGCCGTGGGCGCGGTAATCGGCTGCACCGAAAAAGAAGAAGCCGCGGCCATCCGCGCAAAACGCTCCTCGCTGTTCTTCCTGATCCCCGGCTACGGCGCCCAAGGCGGCGCGGCCGACGACGCGGCGCTGCTGCTACGCGACGGTAACGGCGGCGTGGTGAACGCCTCCCGCTCCATCCTCAAAGCCTGGTCCGCGATAGCTCCCGCCGAAAAGGCGACCTACAAAGACGTCGCCGAAGGCGCGCGCAAAGCCGCGATCGAAATGCGCGACGCGATCCGAGCGGCCGTGAAAGTCGGCAGCCCCACGGCGGTCAACAAATGAGCGTGACAAACACAAACGCGGCCACCGCGACTTGCGCTTCCCGGCCGCGTGCTTTCTTGGATTGCGCGGTTACTGCCAACCGAAACGTCGCCGACGGCATCTTCGAACTCGTCGTGCAATGGAATGGAACGACACCGCTTCCCGGTCAATTTTTCCTCATCCGGCCGAAGCGGGCTTCGGTGCTTCTCGGGCGTCCTATATCGGTTTTCGCCTTTGAGAACGGCACGGCGAGCCTCCTCACCGCACGCCGGGGCACCGGCACGAAAGAACTGGAGAACCTCCGCGTCGGCGAAATAGTCGAGATGACCGGCCCCCTGGGAAATGTATGGCCCGCGCCCGGTATCGGAGACAAAGCCGATCCTTTGGCAATGGTCGTCGCCCAGGCGTTGTCCCCAAGTAAACCCCTGGCTCTGGTCGGCGGCGGCATCGGGCTGGCGCCGCTCGCCTTCCTCGCTCGGACGCTAAAACCGGCGAGTTACGACCTCTTTGCGGGTTTCCGTTCCAGCTCCTACGGCATCGACGGACTCCAGCCGCGAACGCTCGTACTTGCCACGGAAGACGGCTGCGAAGGCTGCCGAGGCCGAGTGCCCGATTACCTGGACCCTTGCGCGTACGGCGCCGTATTCGCCTGCGGACCGGACCTCATGCTCCGCGCGGTCGTTTCCGCCTGCGCCAAGGCCGGGACGCCCTGCGTCATATCGATGGAAAAACGCATGGCCTGCGGTGTAGGCGCCTGCCTGGGCTGCACGATAGCGACCAAGTCCGGCAACCGCCGCTGCTGCGTCGACGGTCCGATCTTCGACGCCGAGGAGGTACTCTTCGATGAATAATACCAACGCTCCCGCTTCCTGCCCCGACCGCGACAGCCCCGCCTCTCCCGGCATCGGGACCGGCGCCGCGAAAGGCCCCGCCCCCGACCTGTCCGTCGTCATCGCGGGCGTCCGCTTCGCGAATCCCGTATTCGCCGCTTCGGGAACCTTCGGCTACGGCCGCGAATATGAAGGACTGCTCGACATCGCGCGGCTCGGCGGGATATGCACCAAAGGCCTGACCTTGGAGCCGCGTGCGGGCAACAAAGGCATCCGCCTCCACGAAACGCCATCGGGCCTCATCAACTCGATCGGCCTTGAAAACCCCGGTATCGAAGTTTTCATCGAAAAGGAACTGCCCCGGCTCTCAAAACTCGGACCGGTGGTCATCGCAAACCTTTCCGGCTCATCGATAGAAACCTATGAGAAAGGCGCGCGCCTCCTCGTGGAAAAACGCGCCGCCGCGGTGGACATGATCGAACTCAACATTTCCTGCCCGAATGTGAAAGCGGGCGGCATGGCCTTCGGCCTCTGCGCCCCGGACGCCGCCGCCGTCGTAAGCGCCGTCCGCAAAGCGTGCGGAAATAAGCCGCTGATGGTCAAACTCTCCCCGAACGCGGGAGACCTCTGCGCCGTGGCCAAAGCCTGCGAGGACGCGGGCGCCGACGCGCTCAGCCTGGTGAACACCTTCAAGGCGATCGCGATCGACATCGAGCGGTCCCGGCCCGTGTTCGCCAACATCAGCGCCGGACTCTCCGGCCCCGCGATCCGCCCCATCGCCCTGCGCATGGTCTGGGAAGTGTGCGACGCGGTGAAGATCCCGGTCGTGGGACTCGGCGGCATCGCGACAGCTTCCGACGCGATCGAGTTCCTCATGGCCGGCGCTACGGCGATCCAAGTCGGCGCATCGACCTTCTCACGGCCGACGACGATGACGGAAATAATTGACGGAATAAGCGCTTTCATGGCGAGAAAAAACATAGCCCGCGTCGAGAACCTCATCGGCGCGGCAAAACGTTCCCTAAACACGAACACCAAGTAGGAGTACATGATGGATAATCACGCGATCGAACAACTGCGAAAATCCGAGGCGATGCTTGAAGGTCACTTCCTGCTGTCCTCCGGCCGCCATTCCGACCGATACTTTCAATGCGCCAGGCTCCTGCAATACCCCGACCGCGCCGCGACGGTCCTTGAAGACGTGGCCGCGCGAATCAAAGCCGACATAAAAGCCGGCAAACTGAAGATCGATGTCATCGTAGGGCCGGCAATGGGCGGTATCGTAGTCGCCTATGAACTTGGCCGTCAGCTGGGTCTTCCGGCCATTTTCACTGAACGCGACGGCGACGGCATGATGTGCATGCGGCGCTTCGAGCTGGATGAGGGCGTGAACTGCCTGATCGCCGAGGACGTCGTCACCACCGCAAAATCGTCACGGGAAACGGGCGTCGTGCTGGAGAGCCTCGGCGCGAAAGTGACGGCTTTGGCCTGCATCGTGGACCGCAGCACAGAAGCCCTTGCCATTTCCTGGCCGCTCTATTCGGCGGCAAAAGTCCATGTGGAAAGCTGGGAAGCCGCGGACTGCAAACTCTGCAAGAAGGGGATTCCGGCGGTAAAACCGGGTTCACGGAAGTTGTTCTGCTGAGGTGCAATTGCAGATGGACATGGGTGTATAATCGTTGAACGAGGTCCTATTGTGAATAAAACCGTGCCCATTATATTAATTACTATTGGAAGCGCTGCCTCTATGGGTTTCGGTATTTGGCATTTCTTTGTACCGCGAATATGGAATTGGTATTCCTATATCGATCAAAGCGCGACGGAGTTGATTATCGCGGTGAGAGCGATAAATTTTTTCTTTTCATTCTGCTTAGTCTTGTTTGGATTGATAAATGTATTCTTGGCCTACGGAAATGGATCAAATAAATACTCGCATGTCGTAGTTCTTGCCGCGACATGCGTGTTGTGGCTCTCAAGAGTTGTACTTCAGATTATCTATCCACAAGGGTCGGCGACTTTTGTGCTCCAATACGGAATGCTGCTATCGTTTATCGCGATATTCCTGTGTTTTTTTATCGCGCTGCTGATTGTTTCCGTAAGGCCTCTTTAAACACACAGCCGCGAACTGATGTTCAAAAAAGTTCAGTGAGTATATACAAAGTATATTTGATATTTGGATATACATTGAATATACTTATCAAGAGGTCCGTTATGCAAACAGTCGTCCAGAAGTGGGGTAATAGTCTTGGTATTCGAATCCCTTCCCTTTATGTAAAAGAATTTGATCTTAAAAACGGTAATTCCGTTGAAATCATTGAAGAGGACGGGCGGATTGTCATTGTTCCGCCTAAAAAAACCTTGGAAGAAATGCTATCCAGGGTCACGATTGAGAACATGCATGACCCGATGGAAACAGGGGTTTCCGTGGGGAAAGAAGAATGGTGAAGCCCAATCCTTATGTTCCGGAGAGGGGCGATATCGTTTGGTTGGATTTCAATCCGCGGCTTGGCCATGAACAGCGGGGACGAAGACCAGCCTTAACACTTTCACACCAAAGCTATAATGAAAAAATCGGTTTAGCGTTATTCTGTCCTATCACCAGCAAAGTAAAAGGCTATCCGTTTGAGGTAGAAGCGATCGGAGAAAAAATAAAAGGTTGCGTCTTGAGCGACCAAGTAAAAAGTTTGGATTGGACGGTTCGAAATGTCGAGTTCATCGAAAAAATCGATGCTGATAGGCTTGGCGAGGTGATCGGTAATATTTCAGTACTGATTGATAACCAGTGAACTTTGTGCTATACCGTCCGCCTCATGTCTAACCATGCCGCGCCGATCAACCGGCGGGCCGAAATCGTAGCCCGCTACGAATCGCCCGTCGGCTATGTCTATTTGGTTCTCAAGGAAACGGTCATCGCGAATGCGGCCAAACCCGGTCAATTCGTGATGATTCGCGGATGGCCGGCCAAAGACCCCATCCTTCCGCGCCCCTTCGATATCGTATTGACCGACGAACGGGAAGAAACCTTCACGCTCTGCATCAAACTTGAAGGCCGCGGCACGAACCTGCTCAACGCGCTTCCGATCGGAGAAACGGTAATAGTGACCGGTCCGCTCGGGAAGCCGATAGATGATGTCGGGAGCGCCGGAATCGCCCTATTGGGCCGAGGCGTCGGCGCGGCCGCGCTCGTGTCGCTCGCGGAGGCGGCGTACCGCAAGAAGATTCCGGTCTACTCAATCCTTTCCGCCCGGTCCGCCGCCCGCATCGTCTGCCGGGAACTCCTCGCGCGCTTTTCCGCCGATGTCCTCATCGCCACCGACGACGGATCTGAAGGCTACAAAGGGAACGGATACGATCTTCTGGACAAGCTGGTCGCCGATAAAAAAATCGAGCGGGCCTATACCTGCGGTTCTCGGCGTTTTGCGAAACACGTACAGGCATTGGACGCGAACGGCGTCATTCAAGGCTATGTGTTCCTGGAAGAACCGATGGCCTGCGGCATGGGCGACTGCCACGGCTGCGCCGTCAAGAAAGCGACCGGCGACGGATATCTCCTGGTTTGCCGCGACGGCCCACTATTCCGCGCTTCGGAGGTGCTTCTTTGAGTCCGAACACCAGCTCCACGACCGTACCGACTCCCGACTTAAGCGTCTCCATCGCCGGAAAGACCTTTCCCAACCCCGTCATGCCCGCCTCCGGCGCCTATGAAATCGATGATATCCACGACCGGTTTTTTTCGCCGGGTCTCCTCGGCGCCGTCGTAAACAAGACGGTATTCATCAATGAACGCCCCGGGAATCCGCCGCCGAGACTCTGGGAAACCCCGTGCGGCATGCTCAACGCCATCGGCATCCCTTGCGAAGGTTTAGACTATTTCATCAAGCATAAGCTTCCGATCATGAAAAGCTTCGGGGTGCCGGTAGTCGTAAGCGTCGCGGGCGAAACCATGGACGAGTGGGAGCGCATCGCCGTGCGAATAGAAGAAACCGGCATGGCCGACTTCCTGGAACTCAACCTCTCCTGCCCCAACCTCGCCGAAGGCATCCCCTGGTCCACTGAGGAAAAGACCTTGGACGAAGTGGTATCGCTTGTCGTTTCCAAGGTGAAGCTTCCCGTGATCGCGAAACTGTCGCCCATCGTGACCGACATCGCGCAGATGGCCAAGACCGCGGAGAACGCGGGCGCCGCCGCCCTATCGATGATCAACACGTACAAAGGCATGGGTATCGATATAAAAAAGAAACGCCCCGCGCTCGGCAACGTCACCGGCGGCCTCTCCGGTCCCGCCATCCGCCCGCTCGCGCTCTGGGCCGTCTACTCTTCCTACGACACCGTGAAAATCCCGATTATCGGCATGGGCGGCATCGACACCGCTCAGGCGGCTGTTGAATTTCTTTTAGCGGGCGCGACGGGACTCGGCGTAGGCATGTACAACTTCATCAACCCCGGCACGATGAATGAAGTGATCGAAGGAATCAGGAACTACCTGGCAGAGGAAGGGTATTCGTCGGTACGGGAGATTATCGGGCTGGCGCACAGGGCGGAGTGAAGGTCGGGGAAAGAGAAAAGGGTAACCGCTAAGGACGCCAAGGAAATTAAAGGTGGGAAAGAAATAAAAAAATCAGGATCTTTTGCCTCCCAATTTTCCTTCCCCCCCTCTTCCCTTAGTATTCTTGGCGTCCTTCGCGGTTCAACTTCTTTAATAGCCCCGCGCAAAGCCGCCCTGCCATAAAGCGTACTAATCTTCCCCCTCACCTGTGAACATCTGAGGTTGAAACACTCTTCACTTTTTCTTCCCGCCGGCAGCGCCCCCGGAGCCGCCATCCGATTTCTTTACCTTGCCTTTTTCCGCCGATTTCTTGCTCTTGTCCTTGAGAGCCTTGAACGCGGGAGAGCCCGGCTTGATACCCAGCGATTTCGCCAACGCGCCCCAGCCGGCTTTTTTGTCTTTTTTATAGGCCGCCACTACGAATTCGATGGACTTACCGGACAGATTGGCAAATGAAGCAGCGACATAGACTTCGGCCGGCTGAAGTCCCTGTGCCAGCACCATCTTTACCTGAGTTGCGGAGACACCCCATTGCAGGCTGACATCGGCCGTAAAGCCGCCGCCGTCGATCTTGGCGGAGGCGTTCATACTGTTCAGGGACGTCTCCAATTCCGCGTCACCAAAACCGAAAGACAGAGTCTGCGCGGAGACGGCCGCGGCCGCCGCGAAAAGCAACACGAGAATCAAAACACGTTTCATGCTGATGCTCCTTGCTTCCAAGGATAGGGCATGATGAACAATTATTCAAAAAACACAAAGCGGCGGAACAATTCAGGATTCGATCTCATATTTTTTGCGCTTTCGTGGTTATCTTATTTACTCGCCAGCCCGTACAGCGTCTCCATCAGAACCTCCGCGCCGCGGGCCAGGTCTTCCTCGGAGGCGAACTCCGCCGGATTGTGGCTGATGCCCGCCAGGCAGGGGATGAAGATCATGCCGACCGGTACGGGAGACCCATCGCTATGCCGGCGATTGGCGACAACGACCGCGTCGTGGATGGCGCCCGAGGGCATCAGTTCGTAGTCGATGCCGTTTTTAGCGCAAACGCTCTTTTCAATCGATACGATTTTTTCATCCAAACATTCAACCGGCTTCAAATCCATGAGGCGCCCCATCGAAACTTCGACATTGAAGTCTTTCCCCGTCTTTTCGATGAGCGCTTCCACTTTCGCGGCGTGCTCGGCGAGGAAGACTTCGTCGTCGCTGCGGATATCCAGCATAAAATAGCCGTAGGGACTCACTTTCGTGATGGCATTTTCGGCGACCATCGGATGTGTCTCGTTAAAGTCAGAGGACGTATTGATGACGCCGACGGTCTGGACCAGATCCTTACCTTGGGCTAGCGCTTCTTTACCAAGCGTATCCATACCGACTTGCATGTAGGCCATCGCCAGATTCGCGTCTTTTCTATAAGTGATGCCCATGGGCGTGCCGCCCGAATGGTTGGCCTCCCCGGTCACTTCCACGCGGATGCGTATCGTGCCGCGGATACTTGTCACTAGGCCTATGGGCTTCTTGTGCATCTCCAGCATCTTGGCCTGCTCGATGTGCAGTTCCACGAGCGCGGCGATGGCGTCTACGCGCGCGGAGTCCAAGGTCGCGCGCTTTTCGGCGATCGGGGCCGGATCAAAGCCCTGGCCGCGGATCGCTTCTTCAAGGGTGATCCCCTTGAATTTTCGCTGGAGAATATTAGGATCATTGAGGCCGAAGGCAGCCTGGCTCCCCTTGCACACGGCGGTGAAGCAGGCCGACTCCTCGCCGCGCCAAACGACAAGGGCCAAGCGCTTTTTAAGGCTCGGCCATTTGTCCTTGAGTGCAATGATCGCTGCCAAGCCGCACACGACGCCGGCGGCCCCGTCGTAGTTGCCGCCGCCGGGCACGGTGTCCAGGTGGGAGCCGGTCATCACTTCCCGCTCCTGGTTTCCCGGGGTGGTGATGAACAAGTTGCCGACCGCGTCCCAGTCGCCGACCAAACCAGCCGCTTGGGCGATGATCTTGATGTGGGTCATCGCCCGCGTTTCTTCGGCCGACCAGGAGGCTCGGAGGAATCCGTCTTCGCGTTTCATCCCCAGGTTCCCGATACGTTCAAGAACCTTAAACTGCTTCTGAATCCATTCGCTGGAAATGTTACCCGCGGACATACGTTCCTTTATCGACCGAAAGCGCCCGCGCGTGTCGGCAGAAATTCGCCGCGCTTCTTATCGCCGACGAACTCGCCGCCGTCTACGACCTTCCAGCCGCGCAACATAACCATCTTCACCCGACCGAGCACTTCCTTACCCTCGTACAGGGTGTACTTCACCTTGGAGTGCTGGTTGTCGATGCTGATCGTCCAAGCTTCCTTAGGATCGAAAATAACGACATCGGCGTCGGTACCGACATCCAACCGCCCTTTTTTCGGGAAAATCCCGAGGATCTTGGCTGAATTCTCAGAGAAGTATCGAGCGATATCATTGACGGTAAGCCGTCCCTTGTTGACGCCTTCCTGCCAAATGACGGGAAGCATGGTTTCCACTTGCGGTGAACCGTACGCGGCCTTGAAGAAATCGTCTTCGGGCTTTTTGTCTTTCGGGGCGTGGTCGCTGCCGAACGCGTCGAAAAGTCCTTCCTTGATTCCGGCCCAGAGCGCGTCCTGGTCGGCTTTCGTCTTGACGGCCGGGCCTACTTTTCCGAGCGGCCCCCGTTTTTTAAGAGTATCCCAGGTGAGCGCGAGGTACTGCGGACAAGTTTCCCCATAGACGCGCACGCCCTTGGAGCGGAAGAAGCGAAGCACGTCGACCGCCTCTTTGGAGGATACATGGGGAATGTACACCGGGCACTTCATAAGCCGACCGATCGACACGCAGCGGAAGATGCCTTCGGCTTCGGCGATGTCGGGACTCGTTTCAAGAAAACGCTCGGCGAAATCGGCTTTTTGGGCCAGGAGCTTGTCTTGGATATAGTCGATGGCCAACCCGGTTTCCGCGTGGATGCACGCCATGCCGCCGAGCTTTCCGATCACGTCCATGCCCTTGGTCAGCGCGTAGTCGTCGGTCATCCAGCCTAGTTTGGCGTAGGCCATGAACATTTTGAAAGAAGTAACGCCGAGCTTGAAGGCTTCCGGGATCTCGTCCGCCTGCTTCATCGTCTCGAATAGCCCGCCGTGAAGGGCAAAATCGATACAGCTGGTCTTCTTTCCTTCTTCCTTCCAGTCCTTGATGACTTTCACCAGGCTCTGCCCGGGTTTGGCGTAGGCGTAGTGCGCGACCGTCGTCACCCCGCCCCACGCGGCCGTCACCGCCAGGTCTTCGATCGAATCGAGATACACCGGGTGGGTATGAGGATCGATGATGCCGGGCAGCACATAATTACCCGCCGCGTCGATCGTTTCTTTGCCCGCCAACTTCCCGGCCTTGCCGATTTTGGCGATCTTGCCGTCAAGAATACCGACATCGCCGAAGATCGTCTTTTCCGGGTACACGATAAGACCGTTTTTGATAACCGAATCGAACATAACAGCCATATTTCACCTCATGGATATCGGAAAAATCGCTTCATTTTCTCGTGTGCATGTATAATACTACTTTAGGCGTTTGGAGGTCGAGGATTTCAACCTGACAAACGGGATGAACCCGTTTGCAGGTTAAATCAGCGACTGAAGCAGAATTATACGTCAGGTTGATGAAGCATACATCAAAAAAGATAATAAAAAAGCTACATGAATGTAGGAAAAACACTTTTTCAGGGTGAAAAAGTGTTTTTCGCGTTGAACAAAAAAAATGAACCTGTTACGGTGGTTCATAATTTTCCCTGTGGAGCAGAGTAATGATCTTACAAGCCATAATAAACGGCGTCTTGTTCGGCTCCGTCTACGCGATGATAGGGATAGGGTTTTCCCTAGTCTGGGGTGTGTTGAACATCGTGAACCTGGCTCACGGTTCGTTCATCATGATCGGAGCGTATTTATCCTTTACGCTCTTCTCCGTTTTTCACGTCGATCCTTTTCTTTCTATACCAATTGTCATGGCGGTATTGTTCGTCGTCGCGTACGGCATACAGCGCTATGTCTTCAACCGGGTCGTCCGCGGACCGTCGCTTATCACGTTGACGTTCTCGTTCGGCTTGCAAATCCTGATCGCGAACGCCTGTCTCCTTCTCTGGAGCGCCGACTACCGCAGCATCAAACTTCCGTACTCAGCCTCGGGAATAGAGATCGGGGGCTTGGTGATTCCGCAGGTCCGCTTCGGCATTTTCGGCGTGGCCATCCTGATCACGGTGCTCTTCTACTTGTTCATGAAGAAAACCCGCACGGGTAGAGCCATCAACGCGACCGCGCTGAACTACGAAGGGGCAAAGACGGTCGGTGTGGATGTCGACAAAATCTACGCCATGACTTTCGCCGTCAGCGCCGCGCTGGCTGGTGCGGCCGGGGCGTTGATTTCGCCGATAATGAGCATCAACCCCTTCATCGGCGGCAGCCTGGTCGGAAAAGCCTTCGTCATCGCGATCCTCGGCGGCCTGGGAAGTACGGTCGGCGCCCTTGTTGGCGGCATAACGCTCAGCCTTGTTGAAACGGTGGGAACCGTCATACTGCCCTCTTCCGTACAAGATCTGCTCGGCTTCGTCGTTCTAATCCTCGTCCTCGTTTTGAGGCCGCAGGGACTTCTCGGGAAGAGGTTCTATTAATGAAGCGGAACATATTCCTCTTTGCGCTTGGTTTCGTCGTGATTGCGGCGGTTCCCTTCTTCGTCACCGGTTTCTGGGTGCGCCTGATCACCTCGATTTTCATGTTCGCGGTTTTGGCGTCCGCCCTCAACATCATAGCCGGGTACACCGGCTATGCGGCGTTCGGAAACATGATTTTTTTCGGCATCGGCGCGTACACGGTCGCGGTGCTGATGCATAAAACAAACATGCCCTTCCCCCTCGCGTTCGTCGCGGCGGGAGTCATCGCGGTTATACTTGCCATCCTGTTAGGATTGCTGCTCCTCCGGCTCAAAGGACACTACTTCGCCCTCGGAAGCCTCGGCGCCATGGAAGCGACCCGGCAGATCGTGGAAATCTGGACCGATCTCACCGGCGGCGGCCAGGGACTCAGCGTCCGGTCCCTCAAGGGGAGTCCTTTCTTCGTGAACACGTTCTTTTACTTCGCGATGTTCTTCATGCTGATCATCGTCGTATTCACCGTCTCGCGTCTCCACAAAAACCGCCTCGGGTACGCCTTCAAGGCGATCCGCGCCGACGAGGAAGCCGCCGGCGTCATGGGTATCGACACGACCCGGTTCAAGATCATTGCCTGGTCCATCAGCGGACTGTTCACCGGTCTCACCGGAGCCTTGTACGCCTACTGGTTCAGTTATATCGATCCTCCTACGGTCTTTGACGTCATGTGGGTTGTAAAGATGTTCGTCATCATCTTGATCGGCGGCATCGGAACCGTGATGGGTCCCGTCGTCGGAGCCGTACTGCTTGAAACGGTATCGGAGCTAGTCTGGTCGCGGTTCATCAACCTGCACCTAGGTATCCTCGGGCTGATCATCATTCTTGCCGTGTTGTTCATGCCGAAGGGTATCCTGAGCGTCAAATGGAAAGGCATCGCCTCTCTTTGGACCAAGAAGGAGCGGAACTGATGAGCGATGTCATTCTTCAAGGAACAGGCGTTTCGAAATCCTACGGCGCCTTGAAAGCGGTTTCCGATATCGATTTTTCTGTCAAAAAAGGCGAGATTCTCGGCATCATCGGCCCGAACGGAGCCGGAAAGACAACCTTCCTGTCCCTCATCAGCGGCACGGTGCCGCTAACCAAGGGCGAAATCTTCTTCAAGGGCGAAAAAATCTCCGGTTTGAAGCCTTTCCGCATCGCGGAAAGAGGAATCTCACGGACGTTCCAGATCGTAAAGCCCTTCCCCGGCATGTCGGTACTGGAAAACGTCTCTATCGGAGCGCTCTTCGGTAAGGACAAGATCCACGACGCGAAGGAAGCCAGGGAAAAAACCCGCTCGATACTGGCAAAGGTGCATCTGGAAGGCAAGGATGATCACCGCGTCGAAAACCTCAATATTTCCGAACGCAAACGCCTGGAAGTCGCGCGCGCCCTGGCGATGGACCCGGAGTTGATTCTCCTGGACGAAGTAATGGCCGGCCTTAACACGTCGGAAGTAGATTCGATCATGGAACTGATCCTGGACTTGAACAAACAGGGACGGACCATTCTGGTTATCGAGCACGTGATGAAGGCCATCATGGGCGTATCGCACCGGGTCATGGTTCTGCACCACGGCGAAAAAATCGCCGAAGGCAGCCCTGAAGAAATAACCAGCGACGAGCGGGTGATCTCCGCGTACCTGGGCGAACGGTTCGCCAAAATGCGAGGAAACAAGAATGCTTAAAATGGAAGGGCTCAACGCGGGTTACGGAGATGTCCAGATACTCTGGGACATCGACTTGGATATACGAGGCGGAAGCATAACAGCCCTCATAGGTGCCAACGGCGTCGGCAAGACGACGCTCCTCAGAACGATAGCCGGGGGAATCACGCCGTCGAAAGGGAAAATAATTTTCAACGGCGAAGACATTACCCGTGTCGGCCAGCCCAGACGCGCCGAGATGGGCGTCATGATGGTGCCGGAAGGCAGGCAGCTGTACAGCGGCATGTCCGTTGAGGACAACCTTCTCATGGGCGCCTATTCGCGCAGAGACAAGCCGGGAATCAAGCGCGACTTGGAATGGGTGTATTCCATTCTGCCGGTCCTGAAAGACCGACGAAAACAGTTGGCTGGTACGATGTCGGGCGGAGAGGCGCAAATGTGCGCTATCGGCAGGGGTTTGATGGCCGACCCGAAACTGCTTCTGTTGGATGAATTGTCGCTTGGACTCGCGCCGGTCGTCGTGGATTCATTGGTGGCCATTCTCAAGGAAATCCACGTATCAAAGAAAATCACCATTTTGCTCGTGGACCAGGACGTTCAGGTAGCGCTCGGAATCGCGGAGAAGGGCCACGTCATCGTTCACGGACGGCTGGAAATATCGGGAGATTCGGCATCGCTGCTCAACAATCCGGATATACAGAAGGCCTATCTCGGCTTATAGCGAATTAAGGACGGCAGCGGCGCCTATGCGCCGGAAGCCGTCCATAAAATCCATCAGAGGGGAGGAGTCGTATGAAAGGACAGACGCGAAAAGCGCTCGGTGTTCTACTCGTTCTTTTTATCGCCTTCGGAGGATCCGTCTTCGCGGAAGGATCCAAAGAGGGGAAGAAAGGCGGGTCGGACGTCATCAAGATCGGAGCTTCGGTCGCTTTGACCGGAGGCCTGTCCCGTTTCGGGAACATGGTCAAGAACGGCTACGAGATCTGGCAAGAAAAAGTCAACGCGGCCGGCGGTATCTCCGTCGGGGGAACGAAGAAAAAGGTTCAGGTCATCTATTATGACGATCAGTCCGACAACCAAACCTCCGCCAAACTGACCGAGAAACTCATCACCGAAGATAAGGTGCAGTTCCTTCTCGGGCCCTTCGGCTCAGGCCCGACCTTCGCAACCACGGCGATCG
>JBAYHM010000042.1:0-20433 GCA_041666155.1 Treponemataceae bacterium | reverse complement strand
GAAAAAAGGCGTCGGCGATATTCGTGTATCACGGCGGCAACATCCTCGTGCGGGAAAAGTGCTACCACCCGTATAAGTTTTTCTGATCCTCGGTTCATATTTTCAAAACCTCCTTTCCATGATACAGTTAGCCTAATTGTATGTAAAGGAAGGTTTATGAAGCGTAAAGCGAAGCTGCTGGCTGATCAATTCGTCTCGAAGATTTCTGAATGGGAGTCGGTCGAATGCGTCGCGCTCAACGAAGCGGCTTTGCCCGATACGCTTGACCCCTACTTCGCCCTAATTCTTGACGTTTACCATACTGGTCCGATCCCCGTTCCCGATGCGCGGAAAACCGCGTACGGCAATGATGTTTCCGCTTTTGAAACTTCAGCGCTGCAGAATAAAGACAGATTTTTTGTCGGCGAATTACCTATGCGTATCGAATACAAAGCGGTTGGTAAAATATCCGAAATTCTTGATATCGCCGATAAGCGTATCGACCAACTTTGGTTGATCAAGGATTCGGGGACATACATGTTCTACCGGCTCCAGCGGGGCCAAGTTCTTTTTCAACGTTCGTCGTGGATTGACACGGTTAGAACTCGGCTGGATTCGCTTCCGCATGAATTCTGGATCCAGATGCGGGATGCTCATCAATCGAAGATGGAACATTTCTTGAGCGATCTGGGCGCGGCACTTATGCAGGGAGACGATTTTTATTACCTCATATCTTCTGCCGGCTTTATCAAGAACGCGTGCGTGATTCTCTTCTGTGTTAATAAACGCTTCGAACCCTCTCACCGGGCTTATTACCGTCAAGTCCAAGAGCTTGAAATATTGCCGGGTGATTTTGTTGGTCGTTTTGAAAGCTTTCTGCGGTCCGATCCTGAAATGACCCCTGAGCGCAAGCATGGAATCGCCCAATTGATCGCTCGTAGCCTCGTTTCGATCTGATATCTCCGTTATGCGTTTCCCGAGTCTCGTATCGCTCGGTTTTATTCTCGCTTTTAATGCATGCGCTTTTTCATCCTGCGCAAAACCAAAGCCGTCGGAAGTGTCTTTTTTTGCCGAGGACGGCTCCTCGGCTGAACTCACGGCCGGCAATGATGACTCCGTTTCCGGCTTTCTTCCGCTAGCTAAGGACGGCAAACTCCGCTATTCCTTGAAACGCCCGCTCACCCTTGCCGCTTATAGCGCGCTTGAAATTGAGTATTCATATGAAGGACCGGAAGCTGACCGTGCGGTTGTCTTTTCGCTCGACAGTGAACCTTCTTGGGCCTTGCCTCCGGACGCTTCCTTCCTCGGCTTTACCGCCGCCGGCAAAACGACGGTTAGGTATCGTTTCCCTATTACTGGAAAAGTTGTTTCCTCTTTTCAATTGGAGACGAAAAAAATTGCGCGAACGGTGACTGCCGACTTGCTGCCTAAAGATGGACCCGTTCCTGGTTTACAGCTGAAATCAGTTCGTCTGGCGCCACGCGTATACGGTTATTCCATATCGGATAACACTCTTTTTTTGACTCCCTTCGTGTATTTTGAACGTGGTCAGGATGCAATTCGTTTCGTCGTGGAACCGCCTGCAAATTTCCCATTGGCCGGCGGCATCGGTGCATATTTTTTGGCGTCTTCCGTTCCGGGAAAGTTGAGCACGGGTGGGCAGGAATATCGCTATGTCGGACGCGCTAATACTCAAGGCGATTCGCTTCTTAGTTTTCCCGCCGCCGCGCTTCCCGCGAACCCGTTTCCTATTGCGTACGAATCAAAAAGCGCGCCGCGATCTTTCATCGTTGAGCGTTCACGGGCTGTACCTTTCCCCGAGGAACCGATCACGGCCGATCCGGGCTTGATCCTCAGTTATCGCAGGGAAGCTTGGCGCGATGCGCGCTACGAGGTTTTTCGCTGGGAGTGTTTCCCGTCTATTCTCATTTTTGATACCGCAAATTATGAGGTGCAGGAACGTCTCTTTAAGCGTCTTGCGTTCTTCGTTGAAAAAGCTGGCTATCGCGGCCATCTAGCTTCGGATAAAGACATTGCGGGACTGCATGGCTGGAACGCGCATGACTACCGAGCCGAGGATTTAGCGGCTTTTTTTGAGTCTGCGCGAAAAACAAAGTTTCCGCTCAATGTTGAGGAACGTGAACTACAACGAATTCTTGTTGCGGCCGGTCTGGTTCGGAAAGTGCTTGTTTCCGACGGTACGGAAGCCTTTGTCGCAGGGACTGGTGCCGTTATCTCAATTTCCCGTGAATCCGCTGAATACCTGCGTACTTTGTTCATTACCCATGAGGGCTTTCACGGTATTTTCTTTTTGGATGAAGAATTTCGCCGTTTTGCCTCAGAGCGCTACGCCGCGTTTGACGCGGAGTCGAAAAAATTTCTGAAAGCGTATTTCGATTCCCGCCGATATGACGTGAAAGATACCTATCTTATGATCAACGAACTCATGGCCTACTGTCTGCAGCAGCCGCTGGATCTTATTTCCAAATATTTCGGCGATACGCTTCCTACACGGTTGGAAAAGGATGAGTGGAGAAAGACCATGCTACCGCCGCGGGGTACAGGCATTCTTCCTTACCCGACACTTTCCGAGGCGTTTACGAAGACTGCGTCCGATTTCGACGCGTATGTGGCATCACGGTGGAATATGCGGGCGGGAAGAGCTGCCCTGATCTACCAAATATCTCGTACGAAAGCGGCGCGCTGAACCCCGGCTTTCATAGATGCGTCAAGGCCGACGTTGAATCGTCGCTCCGCCTCAATCCGAGTAGGCGGTCCGTGACCTGGTAGTACTATGGTTTCGCCGGGTAATGTAAGTATTTTTCGGTTCAACGCGTCAGCCAAGATTGACCGACCGTACGCACTGGCTGTTGAGCCGACCAAGCCGGCACTTAATGCGTCACCGGTGAATAGAAACCGCTCCACGCGGTAGGCAACGGAATCCGACGAATGGCCGGGAACAAAAAAGACTTCAACAGAGAAGGATCCGAGCGTCAGTAGTTCACCGTCTTTAATGATGGTAGCGCGTTGTTCACAGACCGTAGGATCAACGGCGAAAACTTCCGCGTCATAAATGCGCTTTAAGGTCTTGAGTCCGTGGACGTGGCTATCATGGTCGTGCGTAATAAGGATGCCGCGCACGTTGTAGTTATGCTTCTCAATAAAGGAAAGCATCTTCTCATCCATGCTGCCCGGATCCACGATGATCGCGTCCTGAGTTTTCTTTGAACCGAGGATATAGCAATTTGAAAAACCATATAAACAATAATGAACGAAGAGCTTCATCGTCAGAGCTCCATATCGAAAATCGCTTCGGCGGTATTCGATGATTTGAACGAAACGCGTTCCTGATGCGCTTTTACAAAGAAGGTTTTTTTTATATTGCAGTCGATAAAATCAGTGGATTCAAGTTGTGCGCCGATAAAGCGGCTATTGTACAAGTCTGAATCGTTGAAGGTGCATTCGCTGAGTGTCGTTCCGCAGAAGTTAGTATGCAGAAGGTCCGAAGCCTCAAAACTCGTGTTTTTGAACGAACTGCCGGCAAGCGAAGAGTAGGTAAAGTCGCTTTTAGAAAAATCGCAATCAATGAATGAACAAAAATCGAAAAAACACATCCGAAAGAGAGAACCGGTAAAGAGACAAAGTGAGAAGGTTGAGTTTGAAAAGGAACAACCGATAAAATGACGACCCGAAAAATTCGCTCCCGATAATCCAAGTCCAGCGGCATTTAAGTCTTTGATGACCTTGGATGTTTCAATCAAATGAAAAATCCGATCGGTTTCGGCTTCCCTATCGCGCGCGTGGTTTGCGCAAAACGACGAACCGGTTAGCGCGGAACGATCACATTGCGGTTCGGCGCACGGAATGAATTCGTACATACGCAAAGCATAGGGCTTTAAACTCTTCTGAGCAAGATGTCGGCATCCGTGCCGTCGGCATCCGTGCCGTCGGCATCCATGCCGTCGGCATCCATGCCGTCGCATCAAGATGTTATCCTGCTTGCCCATACGCTCACGCGGCGGTATAGTAGAAAACATGTGTTGGTACTGCGGATCGCCGGTTATCGATCCGGATCCGATCGGACGATCGTGTCGGTGTCCCGATTGCGGAAAAGATATAAGGTCTTGTAAGAGTTGCCGCTTTTTCGCTCCAGGTGCGCGTGGAGACTGCAAGGAATCGGTTTCCGACCCGGTTGCCGATAAGGAACGCGGTAATTTTTGCGATTGGTTTTCACTCAACCCCGTATTTCGTGAACGGACGAACGGTGACACCGCTTCGACCGGCGCGGCGAAAACTGCGCGCAATTCGTTTGACGCGCTGTTCGGCGGATAATCGCGGTGCGTCAGGGGCCTGTCGTTTTTATAGACTCAGGGGTAGGCGGCTTGCCGTATTATGGCGCCTTCAAAAATGCTTCCCCCACTGATTCTACCGTGTACGTTGCCGATCGTTTCCATTTTCCTTACGGTCCGAAAAGCAAGGATGAGCTTTCTCGTATTGTTATCGACTTAGCTCATCGAATCATTCGATCCTTAGATCCCGAGATGATCGTTATAGCGTGCAACAGCGCTTCCGTGAGCGCTCTTGATGCCCTTCGTGCGGCGTTCCCCGATCTTCCTGTTGTTGGAACGGTCCCGGCTGTGAAGCCGGCGGCGTTATACAGTAAAAAACGACGGATCGGCGTCCTTGCCACTGAACGAACCGTGAATGATCCGTATACCGCATACCTTTCAAAATCTTTCGCTCCTGATTGCGCGCTGGTGGGAATGGCGGCTCCCGAATTGGTAGAATTCGTTGAAAAGGAATATATGAAGGCTTCGGACTCTAGCCGCTTTGAGGTCGCTTCCTCTTATATCAAGCGCTTTCGCGCTTTAGACGTTGACGCGGTGGTGCTTGGTTGTACTCATTTTTTGTTTTTGGCCGAAGAATTCAAGAAATCCGGCGGCGACGATATTGCCGTGTTCGATTCTCGGGAGGGCGTCGCCAAACGCGCGCTGTCTGTCTTAAGAGAAAAACGGAACGGGAACCCCGCTCCCAGGACGGCGCGAGATCGTTTTTTTGTGACCGGTTCCGAGCCTTATGAAGAGAAATGGTCACTTTTCGCGTCGTATTTTGACTTGGACTTCTCGGGCGCTTTGGAGAGCTTCCAGTGACCGCGCTTGTATTGTACGGATCGAACAATGTTTTCCGTCTGAGACTTGAGGATGGGCAAGAAGTTGAAGGCCGTATAAAAGGTAAAATTCTTAAAGGCGCGGAAGGCTTCTACAATCCGCTCGCTCCCGGAGACCGCGTTTCGGTGGAAACAGAAAGCAATCATGCGGGTTCCGCGAGCATCACCGGCATATCGAACCGAAAAAACGCATTCGCCCGTTGGAATCAGAAGGGCAAGGCGCCGCAACTATTAGCGGCAAATATCGACTATGTGCTCTGCGTGACGTCTTCCTCATCCCCGCCTTTTCGGCCGCGTTTTCTTGATAGGGCTTTACTTCAGGCTGACGTTGCCGGTATTCCGCCGATCATTGTATTGAACAAGTGTGATCTGGAGTGCGATGACTGCGATGTTGAGGAACGGCTTGAGGACTATAAGCGCATCGGGTACTTAGTGTACGCCGTTTCAGCCATGACCGGTTCGGGAATGACGGAACTGCGTTCTTTGCTTGCGGGCAAAGCTTCGGCGCTTGTCGGTCAATCGGGCGTGGGCAAATCGAGTCTTCTCAACGCTTTGATCCCGGGGCAGTCGCTTCGAACAGCGGAACTTTCGATTAAATTTGATCGAGGTATCCACACTACTACTATGGCGCGCTTGATTGATCTTCCGGAAGCTTCGGGCGGTGGCTGCTTAATCGACACGCCGGGGGTCAGGCGTCTGGTGCCCGAAGGCGTCAGCGCGCAACAACTGATCAATAATTTACGCGAATTCGCCCCATTAGTCGGAAAGTGTACTTACGGCCTTTCTTGCAGACACCTCACTGAACCCGGATGCAAGATCCTTGAAGCAGTATACGCAGGGGTTATACACGAAGATCGCTATGAAAGCTTCATCCGTATGCGCGACGAGCTGGAAGGCCGTTTGCCCTACTGGGAACAGGATAAATGAACGCCAAAGTTCTTCGCCTCCTTGAATTCGATACGATTCGTTCCCGTGTCGCCGACCGCTGCCTGAGTGTCGAAGCGACCGCGCTTATGGGTGAGGAAGACATTCTAGTCGATCCGACAGCCGTCTCTATTCTTAAGGAATCGGTAGCCCAGTTTGTCGCTCTTCTGATGTCAACCAACGCGCAGCCATCGCTCAGTCTTCCGGCTATCGGACCGCTTCTTCCTCGTTTGGGTAAGGAAGGTGTTTCGCTAGAACTGGAAGAAGCCTATGCGCTTGGTCTTTTTACCGATTCAGCTTCCGCGCTCGGCAAGTGGCTATCCGGAGAGGCTGTCGGTGAACTCTTGAAGGAAGCGGCATCTCATCTACCCGATTGTTCTTCGGTGTCAAAGGAAGTTTTTGCCGTTTTAGAGCGGGATGGGACGCTTCGGGACTTGCCCTCATTCCGCGAAATAAAGCGGCGTATAAGCGGTCTGCGAAAAGAGTTGGAAAATATCACCAATCGATACCTTAGTGATGATGAGACGCGTCGGATGCTCCAATCAGAGGTCGCCACTCAGCGTGATGGACGTCTGGTACTCGCGCTGAAGGCTAATTATCGCTCTCGGATCAAAGGCATAGTGCATGAGGTCTCAGCCACCGGCCAAACAATTTTTGTAGAACCGGAAGAAGTTGTCGAAAAAAACAACAACATCCTCATGGAGGAAAGACGTCTTGCCGCTGAAGTAGCCCGTGTCCTCCGGGAGCTGACTGCTCGAATCGGCGAAAAAAAAGACGAACTGGTGGAGCTTCGCGAGCGCGTGTTGGAACTTGACCGCCTGCGTGCCCGCGCTCGTTATGCGCTGGATGCCAAAGGATTCTTCGCCGACGCGCCCTGTGGCCGCCTGGCGCTCAAAGGCGCCCGTCATCCTATGTTGGGGACAAACGCCGTTCCTATCGATTTATCGATGGACTCAGCTACGCGTGTCGTTATCGTCACGGGACCGAATACGGGCGGCAAAACCGTAGCGCTCAAAACGGTCGGCCTTTTTGCGCTCATGAACCAATTCGGTCTGGCGCTTCCAGTTTCGGAAGGTACGACCTTACCGATCTTTGACGGAGTATACGCGGATATCGGGGATGAGCAATCGATCAGTCAATCGTTGTCCACTTTCTCCGCGCATATGACGAACATGGCTTCCATTTGCGGCATCGCGACGGAAAACTCTTTGGTTCTACTTGATGAACTCGGTTCGGGAACGGACCCGGAGGAGGGGAGCGCAATCGCGATGTCCCTCCTGGATCTTTTTATCGAACGTCGTTCACGCGTACTTACAACCACCCATCACGGTATCCTTAAAAATTATGGATACACGAAAGAAGGGGTTGTCAACGCGTCTGTGGACTTCGATTCAAGGACCTTGAGTCCTACTTACCGAATAGTCATCGGTATT
Source organism: Treponemataceae bacterium (assembly GCA_041666155.1). GTDB lineage: Bacteria > Spirochaetota > Spirochaetia > Treponematales > Breznakiellaceae > SZUA-426. Next base: position 12,930 of record JBAYHM010000042.1, on the reverse strand, counting down.
CCCGGTGAAAGTCATGCCCTGGATATCGCCGCGCGTAATGGTCTGCCTGAGGCCATCGTTTCCCGCGCGCGAACGTACCTGGACGAAGAACGCGCCGATATTTCCGAACTCATAAAAGGACTTAAAACAAAACATCGGGAGTTGGAAAAAGTGGAGGAAGACCACAAATCCCAGGAAACTCTTTTACGCGATCAACAGCGAAAAAACGATTTGCGAGAATTGCGGCTCAAACAAAAAGAAGCGGAACTACGGTCTTTAGGTGTAGGTTCTCTTAATCGACTGCTCGGAGAAAGCCGTAAAACCCTGGAAAACCTAGTTAGGGAATTGCGCGAAGGCGATATAACCCGAGAAAAGACGCTCAGGGTAAAGGAATTCCTGGCAGATTTGGAACGGTCCGCGGCAGAGGAATCTTCCCGGCGCGACGAAGAGGCCGACTCTTTGTACCGAGAGGAGCGAACGCTCAAAAAGGAACCGGAAAACAAACCCACCGAAGAATCTTCGGAAATGGCGCCATCGAAAATCGTAGCGGGCGTTGAGGTGTTCACCGGTCCCTCTCGGCGGCGGGGTGTAGTGGTTCGCGGCGCTAAGAAAGGTTTTTGGGTTGTAGAAATCGGGGCTATGAAAATGACCTTGGCGGAACGTGATCTTATCCCCGCGGTAAAAAAAGCGGAAACCGGCCGCGTTGAAATCATGGTCGCGGATTTGGCGGGCGGTGCCGCACCCGTTTTAGAACTTAACCTGCGCGGGTATCGTTGGGAAGAAGCCCTTGACGCTCTTCGTCGGCAAGTCGATTCGGCCGCGATTTCGGGTTTGTATGAATTTTCGGTTATCCACGGAAAAGGAGATGGAGTGCTTCAACGTGCCGTGCATGAATATCTAAAGAGCCAAGCGGTGGTTGCGGACTATTATTTTGCGCGGCCGGAAGACGGCGGGTACGGAAAAACATTTGTGGTTTTGAAGCGTTGACGAAGTCCTAGGCAATCTAAATATCTTCAAACTCGGAATTATCGGGCACGAATTCCGAAAAGACGAACACAATCGCGCCTGATTTTCGGATTTTCATTTCCGCAAAGCCTTTGGCCGCGAGCTTTTCCAACGCCGACTTTGCTTCTTCAATCGGAGCGTCCGCTTCCAGAGCTACTTCGCTGGGGGTCGCGATTCCGGAGTTCTTTCTTGCGACGCGCAGAATGGTTCGTTCCAAACTTTCTTTACGCCGGTAATCACTCAATTCATCGCCGCCGTAGCGGAAAACGGGAGCGATCGGACTGCGGGCGCCCATTTCAAGAGCGCGACGCACTTCGGCACGGATATTCGCATCTCGAACTTGGGAACTCATGGTTAGGAAATCATAGATAGATCCAACCATGGCAAGTCCGCCGGTGAAGATCCAAAGCACTCCCGTAGCGGGCTTGTTCAAGTAAAAACGATGGAATCCGAGGGCTCCGAATCCGGAAACAAGCCAAAGCAAGTAGGCTACCCAGACCTTATACACGGAAACCTCCGAAGAAAGAAAATTGTTCGTCCGCGAACAGCGACTTGCTGGTTTCCATAATACTATTTAGATCGGTACTCGAACAAGTCGGATTTGTTTTTTACAGATTTTCATGTATAAGCCTTCCATTCGTCTTATCCAAACGGAAGCGGACTTTTTTATAACTTTGGTCGGTAAAGAACGCGATGTGGCATATTTCGATCAAGGTTCCCGGTCGTATTTCCCCAACTACTTCGATCGTCGCCGCATCGTTAGCATCAAGCTTTCCGAGCATAGATCCTATCCTGCCGGCCAATGCGCTGATTTCCGCCGAAAGCTTTGCGTCAATCTCTAATTTCGCGAGGTCTTTTTCCGGAAGCTGCGCCAGGTATTCACGAAGTTTCGCTTGTTTTTGTGTATAAAGCCGCATCATCTCATTTGCCCGATCTAATTCCTGTTGAACGGTAAAATCGATGCCGCAATGAATCTTAGTTCCCGTTCCGCCTTCACTTCCTATTCCTAACGCGTGAACTCCATGCACCGCGAATATTTCACCGCCTATCAGTCGTCCTTTATCGCCTAAATCCAACTTGTCCAGCGTATAGATCCGAGAATTAATAACGGCTGTGCCGACTATGACGGGGCCTCGGCACGCGACACGACAATTCTGGATGAATTTAGCTCGTAAAGTTCCGCCGACTTTTATTGACGCTTGAATTCTTCCGACGATGCCTCCGGCAACAATCAGGTCTTTCTTGGCTACGACCTCAGTCGCATCGAAGGTTTGCTTCGATACAATGGATCCACCCGCGTAGACCTTAAAACCGTCTGCGACGGTGCCCTGGATTATGACGTCACCGGGGAAAAGAATGTGACCCGTTTTGTAACCGACGGAGCCCTTAACTTCCAGAATCTCTTCGACGATGAGTTCCGTGCCTTTTTCCGCAAGTCTACCGTCGCAGGCCGCGACGATGACATCCCCTGTCGTTCGCGTATTTGGACCGCTCGTCGCGCCTGTTGGATTGGAAATCGTATGAGGAATCGTATCCCCGCGAACATTCTTACCATCTTTGCCTTCAATCTTCGGTCGTAGTCTGGCGAGTATTTGACCTTTTTTTACCAACACAAAAGGGCTTATTTCGCGATAATCGATTCGAGGCACGTCACCGTTGGGGATCCGCGGCCAGTTGCGGAAAACGGGATTCGTTTCAAAATACTCACGTACTTCAGTGACCGGCGCTTCGCCGCGCGCGATGACGACACCATGAACTATTTTACGATTCAGGTTGCATTCAAGGGTAGCTTCCTGGATAGCATCCCAATTGACACCGAAGGTTACTGATAGGCGATCGAGCATTGACGAAATGTAATCAGGGGTGAGCGCTTGTCCGTTTCCAATCGGGGGGTGGAAATCTGAAATTGCTTCTAAATCATTTTCTTTAAATGAGATATCTATAGTTCCGTCGTCTTTCCTATTACCCAAAATAGTGGATTTGGAGGTAATGCCTTGCTCGGCTTGTGAAGAATTTTCAGTGCTTTTGTTAGGTTCCGGTTCTCGGCCTTCTTTCTCCACAAACGTCCCCCTTATACTATCGGACCTTTCAGTTCTGTACTAAAGGCCTCTAACATACTTGCATAAATGGCGTCTTCATCGTATGTTTATGCAGCGAGTCGACATAAATATTCATGGAGTTACGGTGAAAGAACGATTGACCCGCCTGAAGGCCATCAGAAAACTAATCAAGACGTACCGTATTGAATCTCAGGAAACACTTCTCGGACATTTGCAGAAAGAAGGTTTTCTTGTTACCCAAGCAACGCTCTCCCGTGATTTGAAGTTGCTCAAAGTTGGTAAAATTTCCGATGGCCATAACGGCTACGTATACTCTTTGCCGGGAGACGATGATCGCCAGGAAACTGAACGAACTTTCGTTCAGGATTTTCTTCGCGGGTATATTTCGATAGATTGGGCCTTGAATATGGTCGTTATCAAGACCTACTCGGGGCATTCGGATTCGGTCGCTCTTGCCGTTGATAATTTGGCGCTGGATGAGGTTCTGGGGACTATATCCGGGCGCGACAATACAGTGTTCGTTTGCTTGCGCGAAGGCATAAGCGGTGAAGACTTTATGCGGCAGATGAAAGAGAAAATGCCTGAAATCGAAGATTAAGGAGAGTGCGATGGTATCTTTCAATGATCTCGATAAGATAGACGCGTTCAAGAAATTGCTCGCGCTTAAAAAAGCTTCCAGTACTTTTGAATTCCGTCATGCGCTAACCGCCGAACGGGTTAAGGCGTACCGTGTGCCGATGGCGGGGGCCTTAACCTATTCGTATGCCGCAAAAACGGTAAACGAAGAGAGCTTGTCTTTGTTACAGAAGCTCGCCGATGAACAGCAGGTTATCCAAAAATACAAGATGATCCTGGACGGAGAAGTCATGAACACCGGCGAAAAACGCTTGGTGCTTCATCACCTGCTTCGCGCTTGCGGTGCTCCTCTTGGAAAACCTGTGGTATATGAAGGCAACGATATCGGCGCATTCTATGCCGGAGAACTTGAGCGATTCGGCGCTTTCACGGACAAAGTTCACGCCGAGAAGAAATTCGACGCCGTTGTGCAAATCGGTATTGGCGGTTCCGACTTGGGACCGCGCGCTCTGTACCTTGCTCTAGAAAATTGGGCGGTGAAAAACGGGTCGCTGCGCATGAAAGCTTCCTTCATTTCCAATGTCGATCCCGATGATGGCGCCCAAGTTCTGTCTTCTTTGAATCTTTCCCGAACTCTGTTCGTGCTTGTTTCCAAGAGCGGAACGACCCAGGAAACTCTCGCCAACGAGCTCTTCGTGAAGGCCAAGCTCAAGTCGGCCGGGCTCGATCCTTCCAAGCACCTCGTTGCCGTAACAAGTGAAACAAGTCCTTTAGCGCATAATTCCGCATATCTTGATTCCTTTTACATCGATGATTTTATCGGCGGTCGGTATTCTTCCAGTTCTGCTGTCGGCGGCGTGATTTTATCTTTGGCTTACGGGAAAAAAGTATTTTTGGATTTTCTCCGAGGCGCGCACGAGTCAGACGCGGCCGCGCTCAATGCCGACATTAAAAAGAACGCGAGCCTCATGGACGCTTTGATCGGTGTGTACGAGCGCAACGTGCTCGGTTACACCTACACGGCTGTGCTTCCGTACAGCCAAGCGCTTTGTCGTTTTCCTGCCCATCTGCAGCAGCTCGACATGGAATCAAACGGCAAGCACGTTAATCGTCGCGGCGAGAAGCTTTTGTACTCAACCGGTCCAGTGATTTTTGGAGAGCCTGGGACGAACGGCCAACATTCTTTTTTCCAACTTCTACACCAGGGCACCGATGTGGTACCGCTCCAGTTTGTCGGATTTTCCGAGAGCCAGAGGAAGGATGATGTCGAAGTGGAGGGGTCAAGCAGCCAGACGAAGCTTAAAGCCAATCTTGCGGCTCAAATCGTCGCTTTCGCGAAAGGGAAGGAAGATGCCGATCCTAATAAGAATTTCTTAGGCGGCCGTCCTTCCAGTTTGATTTACGGTAAAGAATTAACGCCGGAGGTACTCGGCGCGCTCTTAGCCCATTTTGAGAATAAAGTGATGTTCCAAGGATTCTTGTGGAACGTAAACAGCTTTGACCAGGAAGGTGTTCAGCTCGGCAAGGTTCTGGCTAAAAAAGTACTTTCCGGGAAAAGCGGGGATGCCGCTTTGGACGCGTATTCGGAACTTCTGGAAATCTAAATACTGTTCAGCGCTTTTATCGATTTTTAGCGATTGATGAGGTCGTGTGCAAAGCGTTCAATGAGAGGGAATGATGCGGGCGTCAACGACTGAGCGTCGTCCGCTTTCCCGTGAAGTCTTTTCCAAGTATCGGGCATGAAAGTTTTATACGCGCGCGGCTCAAGGGCGTCGCGCGCTCTTTTATTTATAAGGGAAGATGCGTAATCCGGTTTGTTTCGGAGTTCCCGCGCGAGGGCCGCTGCTTCTTTAGCGGGCAGCAGCGTGATGGTCTGCGCCGCGATACCCGCCGCGAGAAAACCGGCATCGTCGGAAAAAGGCGTCGGCGCGAGCAAAATACGTCCACCCGAAGAAAGTCGCCCCGTTTCCAAAGCCCGAAGCCTGAGCTCTCTGGCGTTGCGTTTAATGTGTTTCGCTTCGATGTTTAGAGACTCAACGGTGGTAGAGACGATGATGGTATCACCCCGGCCACAGGCGTCGAAAATGAAGAAGTGGGATTCGGAGAGTCCTATCGCTTTGAAACCTTCCGCCAAGGCGTACGCCCCCTGGCTTCGCGCTCCAGCCGCCCCGGCGCTCTCTTCCCGATCGGTGAATACGACTACCCACCCATCCGTACCCTCTGCGCGCAAGCGAGTCGCCGTTGCCATCAGTTGAAAGACGGCGGCGCTGTTATCGTTCGCGCCGGGACTGTCTGCCGCTCGGTCGTAATGGGCAACTAAAACAGTTCTAGGCTTGGAAGACACCGGCGTTCGCTCCGGTGTGACGACAATGAGCCGACTGTCTGCGAGCTCTACCGTAGTCGGGGATAGCGCTCGATCCCGTAACAGGTTGAACAGCATTTCAAAACGATCAATATGAGGGGCGATGAAGTAGAGAAACGATTGCGGCAAAACATCGCTCATCAATAAAGTATAGCCGAGTTCCGTATTGACGGGGAAGCCGAGATGAGGGTATTGATAGCGCATGATACGACAAGAATTAGGCGATGAAGCGCTTTCCGCTCGTTTGTCCGCATTGCCGCCCGACAGCATACTTCGATTTACCCTCCTAAACGGCACTATTCGCGGTGCTCTTGTTTCAGGTTCTTCCCTGGTCGCGTCAATGCGCGCTCAGCATCGATTGGGTATCCTTGAGACGCTGGCGCTCGGTCAGGCGTACCTTGCCGCATCGCTGATGTCGGTGACGCTCAAGGACGGAGATCGGCTTACTATTAGAGTCGATTGTACGGGCGTTCTAAAAGGTTTTTCGGTGGAGGCTTATTGGGACGGTCGTCTGCGCGGTTTTCTTTTTGCCGACAACATCGTTTTGGACAAACCCCTGGAAAGTTTTGATCTTGCCCCTTTTATCGGAAAGGGGACTTTGAGCGTCTCCAGGCTTTCTCCCGGCGGTTCCCCTTTCACCGGTCATATTGAACTTGTTCACGGCCGCATTGCCGAAGATATCACGGAATACTTTCTCCGATCCGAGCAGATCCGCACCGCCCTGGTAGTTTCCGTAAAATTTGATTCGTCCGGACGGATCGCGGGCGCCGGAGGAATGTTTTTGCAGGCTTTGCCGGGAGCTGCCGACCTTGACGTGTCGGACGCGGAAGCGCGGCTTTCCGACTTACCGTCCTTGGGTGATTATTTCTCGCGTGGTTTCAAATGCAGTGACTTTCTGTCGCAGTGGTTCTCCACATTTGAACCGAATGTTATGGGTTCGCTTCCTGTCGGTTTTGTGTGTGATTGCAACAGAGAACGTTTTACCGGGTACTTGGCCGCGTTGCCTACGTCGGAGCTGGAGAGCATGCTTCAAGACGGCGAGGACCCGACGGAGATCATCTGCCATTATTGTTCAAGCACGTACCACTTTTCCAAGGAAGATTTGAAAACCATTATTGGAAAAAGGCCGCCTAAAGCTTGATGGCGTTAAAGCGCCTTTTCGGATGGACAATTGCCTCCTGCGCCCCGATAAGGTCTAGTTCACGTCTCTCTTCAAGTAATGTTTGCTCAAGCACTGAGAAGACTGAATCGGTGGTCAGTTCCAGGGATGCTACCGCATCGCCGGTTTCGATATATCGCGCCAGAAAAAGAGCCGCGGTCAAATCGCCCGCGCCATTGGGTGCCGGTGAAAGCGGGAGTTTGGGCGTGCGTACCCGGTAGAGCCCTTTCGCGTCGGAAACGAGCATTTCGATATGTCCGTCCGAAACAGGATCGGGACGATAACTGGTGACCAGCACAACCTTCGGTCCCGCCCTGTGAACGGCGTCCACCGCGCGCCGCACGTCTTCCACATTGCCGATAGCAATTCCCGTAAGAGCTTCAAGTTCGAACTGGTTGGGCGTTGCGATATCGGCAAGAGGCAAGAGTTGTTCTTTGATCATCAAGGGAATACCTTGCCTAACGAAAAACCCTCTTCCCGCGTCGCCCATAACCGGATCACAGCAGTAGAGTGCTGTCGGATTATGCGAACGGACTCGCGTAAGCGCATCCATCACCGCTTCTCCGATTTTCGCGTCTCCAAGGTAGCCCGAAAGAACCGCGACGCATTCCCCTAAGACTCCCCTCTCTTCAATCCCCTGCACGATTCCACGTACATGCGCTGCCCCGAGAACGAGTCCTTGCCATGAACCGTAACCGGTATGGTTTGAGAAATCCACTGTGTTGACGTCCCAAACCTCAAACCCAAGGCGCTGTAAAGGAAAAACGGCGGAACGATTGCCTACGTACCCGTATGAAACATGGGATTGAATTGAGAGTATTGCCATTTATCTTTTTTTCCCGCGAATTTTCACCCAAAGTGATTTGAAAAACGACACAAAAAGGGACGATGCGTCGTCCTTACCGTATTTTTTCGTAAAATCGCGAGCCGCGTCGGCGATGGAATAGTGGATTCCATACTTTTTTTTCAAAAAATCCCAATGTTTTACGATCCAAACGTATAGATCGCTTGATGTTCGTCCAGGAAAGCGTGAATAGAGACTTTCTTCCTCGATTATATCGATGATGGGCTTATAGACATTGACATACCAGGACACCATCGCGTCAGCGAATAGAATTTCCGTTTGATCATGTTCATTTAGGTAAAATTTATGCACCAGGATGTGATTATAGACAACATCGTAGCGTCCCGGTGCGGAAAAATCGAGCGTTGAACATCCGGTAAGCCAACCAAAATCGGTTTTTTCGTAAAATATATCTTTTTCGTACGCTATGACGGCTTTTCGCAAGTCGTCGGCAGTCATCGATGGATCAATGCGGATCTCACTGGAAAGACTCGTGACTTCCGCGTCGATAGCGCTGACTCCCTGCATTCGAGCTACTGAAACGCGGTGGTTCCCGTCGCGAACGAAATAGACGCCGCCAATCTCGTAAAGTTGGATTGCCGGTAGGATGATATCTTTCAGATGCGCGATGTCGACACGTTCCCAACGTGAACGCAAATGGTTTGCCTTCGGCAAGAAGTATTTATTGAAATCTCGATAACGTCCCTCACTGCCGACGATGAGATCGATCGAAACCGTTTGCATACCGCGGTATGTTTCATTTTTGGGACGTAGAATTTCTTTTACGTCGTGGAAGGAAAGGAGCCTGTCGCGGTCCGCGTTTAGGAAATGCTGCATCCGGGCAAGGAGCGCTTTTCCCCGGGCTTTTGAGAAATCCTCCGCGGCCTGCGCGGCAAAATGGGTCGGAGTCTCGCTCATGCCGGCGCATCCGTATTGATGAGGTAGTGGCTGTACGCATTGATGACGAGCGTTTGGTCGTATTGGGTTGTGCGGACGTCGTTCAGGTCGTACAGATGAATGTGGCCGTGAATAAGGTAGCGCGGTTTAAACATTTTCATAAACCAGAGGAATGCGGAAAAACCACGGTGGCATGGATCCTCTTTGTCGTGTATTCCGGCGGGCGGTGAATGCGTCAGTAGTATGTCCAGAAATCGTCCGTGCAATAGCCGGTTTATTATAAGTTGGGGAACGAGGGCGAGTATCTGCAATCGCATTTGGAAATCAGTAAACTGATTGCGCCCGTTGTTGTAGCGTCGGCTTCCACCGAGACCGGCAAATAGCAAGTTGCCTTCTTTTTTTACTTTTGAACCGAGGTAGACGGCGCCTGAAGAAGTAGCTTGATTTTCAAAATCATAACCGCGATTTGTCATTCGATCATCAAAGCTGGGTTGGAAGTAAGACAATTCTTTCAGGTTATGATTGCCGAAGATGAAAAAGACAGGTTTGTTGAGCGTCGTAACGATGAAGCCCAGATAATCCATCGGGAGGTCCCCGGCGCTCAGAACAACATCCACGTCTCCGAAACGGTCTTTTATTGAAGCGCTATACACGAGGGGATCGATCTGGTCCGCGACGCACAGAATTCTCATGACCGGTTTGCGTTGCCGTATAAGTCCACACCAAGGAGCATTTCGGCCAACTGATCTTTATTGAAGAGGTCGACAGGCCTTGAATCCGCGAATTCCATCGCCGAGCGGGTAAATCCGGAACTAGTAGCGAGTACGGCTCTTGTAACGCCCAGTTTTTTCATTTCTTCCAACAAAGCGCGAACCGCCGACTCATCGACCATGTCCGGTGTACGAAGAAAGCGAATGATTCGCGGTATTTTCCTGACGTTCCGCCACTTGGCCGCATCGCCTTCTACCGCGATGATATCGCACCCGTTCCCGATGTCCGTGACGTCTCGGGTCTGAAGAGTCATCCCTTGGATGACGATTGCCTTGCATATTTCGGTGAACTCTTCACGGCTGGACGTGAGGTAATCCTTCATCTTGTCGTCGGCACGGAATTCCTGATAGTGGGACAGCTTTTCGGCTACGTCACGGAAACTGGCTTTTTTCGCGTAGATGAGTTCCCATTGCTCAATCGCTTTATCGAGTTCCCTCATTTTTTCGTAGCACATCGCCAAAAAATATCGGCCGTAGAGCGATTCGGTGCTTCCATCGTCGTTTGCTACTTTTACGGCTCGCTCGAGCTCAGGAATGGCTTTTTCCATGCTACCCATGCTCATATAGCAGCCGCCGCGTTCCACAAGCGCCTTAACCTTATAATCAGGGTCTCGTTGAGCCTTTTCAAAAGAGAGGAGTGCCGCAACGTAATCGTGCGACTCTTTTTGGAGTTTCCCGAGGTAGTAATAGGCTTGCGTACTATCCTGATCGCACTTAAGGGACGCTTCAAGCTCCACTTTTGATTCTACGGGTTTTTTTTCTTTATACAGAAGTATGCCAAGCTCAAAGTGAGCTTTCCCGTGTCGCTGATCAAGTTCGACTGCTTTGCGTAAGTAATTGAGCGCCATGTCCGTCCGACTGCGCTCCGAAAACAGTTTGCCGGCCCAATAGTAGTGGTCGGCCTGGTACGGTTCTATCTTAACCAAGAGGAGGTATTCTTTGAGCGCTTCTTCGGCCTGATTGAAGCGGAAGAATATCTGCGCCATTTTCTTTCGGAATTCCGTTTCCGGAATATTGGGTCCGAACACACCGATCTGATTGACGCTTTTATATTCCATGAGCGCAAGTTCGGGTTTGTTGTCGGCAAAATAGGCTTGACCGAGAATGTAATGTGCTTCCGCGTTGCGGGGTTCGCGGGAGATTATTGATTTTGCCGCTTTGATGGCTGTCTGCGCTTTGCCCTGCTTGAGCAAGCTTGCCAACATCTCTACGCGTTTAGGGGCGATGAGGGAACGTATGATAATAAATAGTAGGAACCCGATACCGGATCCGAGTATGATGATCACAAGTAACATACCGGTCATGACGCACCCCGTCCTCTCGTGGTATCTTATATCATCGTGAAGAGTAATTACTTTCATCGAACCTGTCAAACCGTCCGCGTTTTTCTCTTCTTTACCTTATTGGCTTGCGCTCCGCAAACGTTTGGTCAGGCGGCGGGAGCTTCCGGGGCCGCGGGGGCGGCGTTTGCCGAGGGTGAAGCCTTATTCATGAAGAACAAACCCGCGGAAGCCGTCGTTCGTCTTGAGGTCGCCGTGCGCGATGATCCGGCAAACGTTACCGCCGCTTTGTATTTGGGGTTCGCGTATCAGCAGACGGGCCGGTATGACGAATCGATAGAAACGTTACGCAAAGTTCTCCCTCGCGCCGGCGACAGGGCGGCTTTGGTCGCTTATAACATAGCCAACTCATATTTCGCAAAAGGAGCCGCTTCCTTTGCTGAACCTTTTTATACCAAAGCGCTGGAAGGTGATCCGGGTATGGCATCGGCGTATCTGAACCGAGCCCAGGCGCGCATCAGAACCGGCGCATTAAAGGAAGCGGTATCCGATTACGGGGAATATCTGGTATTGCGGCCGGCTTCGCCGAAAAGACCGGAGATTGAAAAAGTCATAGCGCTGATTGGTCAGGAATTCGCCGCGACCGAGCAATCAAAGGCGTTGGCCGCGGAAGCGGTAAAAGCAGACGAAGAAAGACGTAGGAAGTTGCTGGAAGAGGTCGCCGCCTCTCTCCAGGCCGCCGCCGAAGAAACACGCGGACTCAGTTCCGGTTCCGAAGACGTCATCCAATACGACGGTGAGTTTGTGCTCGAATAGGAGGATTACTAAATGAAGGATAACAAGAAAATCATCATCGCCATTGTGGTCGGTGTCGCTCTGCTGCTCACGGTCGGTATCGGTTCCTTCGTCGCTTTCGGCGGCGGTGCGGGGAAACAGCGGTCGAATACGTTAACGCTGGCTAAAGAATACGTCGACCGCGGAGAGTATCAGCGCGCGCTGGACCTTTTAGATAAGCTGCTCATTGCCGATGCTTCGGACAAAGAAGCTCGCGCTTTGCGCGATTCGGCCATTGAAGCCAAGCGGAAAGCTGAGGGTGATCGAAGCGCGGCTGAAGAGGCCGCGCGTAAGGGCGGTGAAAAGAGCATGAATACGGCGCTGGATAAAATAGGCCGCGCCGTAGAGAGCGCTTCCAAAGTCGCTTCCCAGTCACCGCAGGCAGCCGCGAAAGCCGCTGAAGAAGCGAATCGGCGTGCGCAAGCCGAAGATGCGCGCCGTCGGGCTGCGGACGAAGAAAAGGCAAAGGCTGAGGCTGCCGCCGCGCGGAAAGCCGAAGAGCTGGCGGCGCAAAAAGCCGCGTTAGAGGCGGAAGCCGCGCGAAAAAAAGCCCAAGCCGAGGAACTTGCCCGCAAATCCAAGGAAGTCCAGGATCGAATGCGGATCGTCAATGACTTGGTAACGCAGGGAAAGAAAGCCATCAACGAAGGCAAGTACGGCGATGCCGATAAAACCTTTACGGAAGCCATTTCCCGCGTACCCGATGGTGAAAATCGCTTTCAGGCTCAAAAACTCGCCGAGATTGCCGACTCGTATTACGACGGCTTTAAGCGCGACCCAAACGGTAAGGAAGGACAGGAATCGCTCAAAAACGCCATTAAGCACGCGCGTGACGCGATCAAAGCCGATCCCGGTCAAGCGCTTCCTCATTTCACACTTGGTAAGATAAACGGTGACCTCAAACAGTGGGACAACGCTATCTCTGAATTTAAGGAATCGACTCGGCTAGATCCGAAAAATTATCTGTACAGCTTTGAGCTAGGGCGAGCTTATTTTAACGCTCGGAAATTCGCCGACGCGCGTCAAGCATTTGAGGCTTCCGCTGCGATGAAAAGCGATTTTGAAGCTGCTTGGTACAACCTCGGCGGTACCTTGCGTGTGCTAGGCAAACGCGACGAGGCGCTGGCCGCATACCGCAAGGCCGTGGGGGCGAAACCCGACTAT
>JBAYHM010000041.1:0-20581 GCA_041666155.1 Treponemataceae bacterium | reverse complement strand
TATCACAGACGGCAGTATGCGCACCGCGATAATGCTCGTATCGTCTTCCGCCTCCTTATCGCCGCTGAATATTTTCGATTCCGCAAGTATGGCGTCCATTAATATACGCGCGTCGGTTTCCGCGTTTCGAGCGACGATCGCTTTCACGCGATCGATGCCGAATTGCTCTTCGCGGTCGTTAGTCATTTCGGTTAAGCCGTCGCTGTAGAATATAACGATGTCGCCGGGAAGGACGGGCAGCGACTGCTCTTCGGTTTTGATTTTGGGAAACAGCGAACCGATACCGACCGGTAGATCGGTCGGAATGAATCCCGCGGTAGATCGATCCGAAGATCGATGCACAATCGTTTGCGTATGTCCCGCATTGACGTAGAAGATCGTTCCGCTCCGATAATCCAATCGGCATACTTGGCAGGTCATGAAGAGTTCGCTGGCGGCCAGATCGTGCGCCAGGAGGTCCTCAATTTCCGTGAGAATCGCTTCGGGTGACATGTTCCGGCGCGCGCCTTGAGTAAAAAGAGTTCTGGCCGCCGTGGTGAGCAGCGCGGCCGGAATGCCTTTGCCGGAGATATCCGCCAGAAATACATAGACGCTGTCTTCGTTTTGGACGATAACGTCGTAGATGTCGCCGCTGATGAATCGGGCGGGCTTGGCGTACAAAGCGATATCGTAGCACGCGGTTCTCGGTATCGCCCTGGGAAGCAGGCTTTCCTGGATTTCAGCCGCGAGGCGCAATTCCTGCTGAAGCCTTTCCTGGGCGAGCAGCTTTTTTTGGGTTGCCTCCAATTCCCTTGTCCGCTCATCCACCAGTTCTCCCAAATGGTCTGAGTACGCCGCTAGTTTCCGGCTATTCTCGTTGCGTTCGGTCAAGTCGACGGCCATTCCCAAATAGCCGGTTATTTCCGACTTTTTGCTCAACAGAGCGCTGACTTTAAGCAACACCGGCAGACGCGAGCCGTCTTTCCGGATATACGTCCATTCGCGTTCATCGGCTTCGCCCGGATTGACTTTCGCGATGAAGGCGGAGAAATCGGCCTCAACCTCGCGCTTAAGCTCTCTCGTCAATTCCGCGGCGCGCGAGGCCACCTCGGATGGATCGTGGAACCGTTCCGGGCCTGAGATCCCGACGATTTCGTCGGCGGAGTAGCCCAGCATATTCTCCGCGGCCGGATTGAAAAGCGTGACTTGTCCGTCGGGAGACGTCGCGATGACGGCGAACCCCGCATAGGATAAAACGGCTTCCTGGAAAGCGGAAAATTGCTGGATTTTGTTTTCCTGCTGCTTCCGCAGCGTGATGTCGACCACCGCGGCCACGACGTTCAAGCCCTCTGACGTTTCAAGAGGGTTGAGCCCGATTTCGATCGGAAAAACCGTTCCGTCTTTGCGGCAGCCGAAAAGGTCCCGCCCCTGCCCCATCTGGCGGTCGCGAGGCTTTTTTAAAAAGTCCCTATGCAGCTGCGGATGATTTGAACGGAATTGTTCAGGAACCAGCATTTCTACAGATTTTCCGACAAGCTCGCAGCGGTCATACCCGAAAATCCGTTCGGCAAGGGAATTGACGAGTTTTATCCGTCCTCCTTGATCGACTATGATCAACGCGTACGGCGACGATTCGATGATTTGCAGGAAACTGCTGCTCGTCAGCTCCAGTTGACGGTTCCGCTCATCAAGGGCGACGGTCCGTTCCTGGACCTGCCGTTCAAGGGAATTGTTCAGCGCGATGAGTTTCGCTTCAAAAGATTTCGCTTCTCCGATATTCCGCATGGTCCGGACGATGCCGATCGCCTGTCCGCCGACGGTTCTGATCGGCGCCATTGTCATCGATACGTCGACCGGCGATCCATTCCGATTTAGACAAACGGCCGGATACGAACTGACGATTTCGCCGTCGATCACCGAAACCAGGCGCTCACGATCTTCCTCATTTTTTTCAGGCGAAAGAAACAATTCACCGAAATCTCGGCCGACGACTTCCGCCCCGAGGTATCCGAACATATTTTCCGCGCTTCGGTTCCAGCTTGAGATGATTCCGGAACGAGTATGGCTGACTATGGCATCGCTGGAGTTCTCAACGATCAGGGCTAAGCGCTCACGTTCGAGCCGGCTCTGCTTCTTTTTGGTGCCGTTCTGCGCGAAAAGCAATAGCAACAATGCGATTAAGATTGAAACCGCAGCACCGGCCGCGGAGGCCAGCCTATGATCGGGGAGATTCAAACGAGTCAAGAAGGCGGAAGTGGCCGAAACCTCGACAACCCAGTCCCGGGAATATACGGGGAGATGAAGCGTTCTGGTCAACGAGACGCCGGGAAGTCTCCTTGCGAGGGATTCTACAGTGGATTTGCCCGGAGTGCGAAAGAACAGGATACCCTGTGGAGGCCTTCCGTCGGAGGGCGACCCAAACTTCCCATCCTCGGTCTTAAAATGAGTAGCATCGTAGAGGGATAGGCGATATTCTTCGCTTTGGTTCAGGAGCGTCGATAGGACTTCATCGATCACGATAGGCGTATACGTCCAACCGATGGTCTTAGCCGTTCGTTCCGTTTGCGTTCGGGGCTTCGATCCTTCACTATAAACCGGCAAGAGCATAAGGAATCCGCTCATAGCTTTCCCGGAGGCTTGCACCAACGTGATAGGCCCGGTCAACGCCACTTCGCCTGAAGCCATCGCGGCCAACGCGGCGTCCCGCCGATTCTGTTCCGAGGCGATGTCGAGACCGATGGCTTCTTTATTTCTGTCTTCCGGCTCCGAATACAGAATCACGAAGCGTTCGCCGGAATGCGGCGCTATCTGCGTGACGGAGAATCCCGGCCGATCGTCGGCGCGAACACGCGCGACGAAACTCCTTTCGTCAACTTCAGGAACCCGGACGATATATCCGAAGCCTCTGGATCCCGGAAATTCTCTTTCCAAATCGCGGGATTGGGAATACCTAAAAAACAGCTCATGCGTTAATCCCTTTGACGAACTGCCTATAACGAGGCCGCGGGCTCCCCGAAGCCCAAATTCATAGGTCCCGATCCGTTCCTTCACATGGCCTGAGACATCCGCGGCCAAGCTATCCAACCGTTCCTGGATTATCCGCGCGTTCATACTTCTGACAATTAAGTTGGTTGCCAGCGCGGCTACGCACGCCAGACCCAATAAACCAGCGGCGACAACCAACTTCCGTTTCCGTTTTGTCATTCAAACCCTCGTCGTATAGGAAGTATAATTCATGGAAGCAAAAGCGCAAAAATCACAGCTCCCGAAAGACTTAAGCGTAATGAGTTCCAATGTGGAAAGAGTTTTAAAATCGCGTCGTCAGCACAGGCTTCCTCAAAGCACGTGTTCCGTACGCTTGATGATCTGGTCCTGAAGGCCTTTGTCGAGCGAATTGAAATAAGCGCTGTATCCCGCCACTTTGACGATCAAGTCGCGATACTTATCCGGTTCTTTTTGCGCCAGCCGAAGTTCCTCTGAGGAGAGGATGTTGAATTGAACCTGATTGCCTTTTAGATCGACCAGATAGGTCTTGATCATATCGGCGAAGCGCTTGCCGCGCAGGTCGTCTGCCTCGCCGAATGAGTTCAGCAATACGCTCGGATGGAAACGCAGATTAAGGACATTGCCGTCTACGAAGAGCGTGTGATCCACTTTGGAAGCGCTTTTCAGTGTCGATGTCGGTCCGTTCGTGTCGGTGCCCGCATGCGGAGATATGTTGTCGGAAAGCGCCTCACGCGCATCGCGTCCGTCGGGCGTCGCTCCGACAGTCTCACCCTCGGGGACATTGGCCGTGAGGCCTTGGAGCGAAACGCCGAACCTTCCGCCGCGCCAAGGAGTGTATTTTGCCGCTTCTTCCGCGAACATATTCGAAATGAGCACCGCATAGCGATCCACTTCGTCGATATCGTTACCGTACTTGAAAAGATGACGTATCCGGTTTTGTAGTTCCTGTCCCAGCTCGCCTTCCCAATCGCGTTGGAGCACGTTGACAGCCTCGCGCAGCGTCAGCTCTTTATTCTTGAACACCAACTGTTCCAGCGCATAGAGCGAGTTGCAGATATCGCCGGTACCGTGTCCCTGCAGAATGGTATGCGAATACAGCGCGTTCTTTCCGCCGCCGAAGGACATGTCCTTGCCCATCTCAATGCGGTAATTCAACAGTCCGGAAGTAAACGGCGTCGGATTAAGTTCGGCGTCCGTCGCGGACGTAATCGCCGTCAACGGCACAATGTAGCTCATATACGCTGCGAGTTGGCGGCGGAATTCAGCCACGACATCATCGATGCCGGTATATTCTTCCAGCTTTTTCGCCGGGAACAGACGAATGTCCGTGCGCGGGTTGACGCCTTCGTTCAGCATGACTTCAAGAATCTTCAGAAAATTGAAGTAGCAGTCTCCGCCCGTAAATGAAAAGGTCTTGCCCGGCACGACGGCTTCCGAACAGCCGCCGATACCAAAGTCTCTCGCATCTGCCTGAGGGATGCCCATCTTCATTAGACAGGGAACGATGCTCTCATCCGAAAAGAACGCGGGTAGGCCGCCGCCATGAGCCATCAGTACCCGCGCGGCATGAAGGAGCAGTTCGGTCGAAGTCGTGCCGCATACGCGAACGATAGGCGTCGGCTGCGGCATCCGCGTATCGCCCAACGCGTCAAGGAAACGATAAGTCAGCTCGTTCACCGCATCCTTGCCGTCGCGCGTCTGACCGCCGAGCGTGATGGTCATGAACATCGGGGCGCCGCTCTTGAGCCGCGTTTCCGGCCAGGGGCGCACTTTGTTGAATTTGCTTACTTTAATATAAAAACAGTCGATCAACTCCTGCGCCTGTTCATCGGTAAGAACTCCGCCGTCGATATCGCGGCGATAGAACGGATATAAGTACTGATCCGAACGGCCAAGTGAAATTGAGTGTCCGTTACTCTCTATGTGTAAAAGCAGGTGGATAAAATACGTGAGTTGAAGGGCTTCGTGGAAGCCGGCCGGAGCTTTCCGGGCCAGATTGCGGCAGTTCCGCGCCACACGCATCAGGCTCTCTTTATTTTCCGGCAAAGCTGTGACCGACAACGATTCGGCCAATTTTGAAAAACGAAGGAACCATTGTTGCACGGCCTCATAACTAATAACGACCGCGTCAAGAAATAACTTTTTTTGAAACGCGTCGCCGTCTTTTTGGTAATTAAGCTCAGAGAGCGCATGCCGCGCTTCGGCGATGACGCCGGGGATGCCGCCGGCCATCATCTTGTAATAATCGGGAATGACGTGCCCGTCTCCGGCCGACTTGCGCACGCCGTTATAGAGAATATCGTTGAGTCGGAACTTATCCTCCTCCCACGCGACCAGCAGGTCTTCAGAGAAAAAGCGGCGAGTCGTATGGACTACCCGGTCCTCATGAGTCCGGCCTTTCCAGAACGGCGCGATTTCTCGGATGGTCTCCTTAGTCGCCTCATCGATTTCGAAGCGGTCGTAGGGTCGTTTGGAGAATTCGTCAATTTCATTTAACAGAAAATCGATGCTGAATTCTGGAAAGAGCGGAGCGGCGTTGATGCGGCTTGCGTGGTTGCCGACGATCAGCTCATCAGGATCGATGACGATGCTCATCCGTTCCAGAATATCCTTGAACGCGATCGCGCGCCGAATTACTTGGCTCTCGCCGCGCGTCGAACGGAACGACTCTGTTACGATTCTTCCGCGTTCCGCGCAGATCGACGGCCGGGCTTCAATCGTCGCTTGGCGTAATTTCTCTATTCGCGTTTTCATTGCCTCGACTCCGTTTTGTCCCGTCACGTATGGATGACCGTAACGCCTGCCTCGGTGAACGCCGCTTCAATCCCATTCATATAATCCTTATCCGGAACGACGACGGTTCCACAGTCAAGAGAATACACATCTCCGATGCCCGCGTATTTTGCCTTTCCGAATTCATGATAGGGCAGCAATTCAATGGGTATCCGCCTTTTCAAACCGGTCAGGAAACCGCTGATGCCGAGAATGTTTTCCCTGTCGTCGTTGACGGTCGGAATCACCGGCATACGCAGCACCAACGGTTTATCCGGATATTCATCGGCGATCGTTCGAATATTTTTCAAAATCGATTCATTGGGCACGCCCAAAACCTTTTGGTGCCGCGCTGAATCGATTAGTTTGATATCCACCAGAAAATAATCGATGTAATCGATAACCCTCCGCAGAGCCTCTTCGGACGCATAGCAGGAAGTCTCGATCGCGGTGTTCAACAGGTATTCGTTTTTGG
This sequence comes from Treponemataceae bacterium, assembly GCA_041666155.1. GTDB lineage: Bacteria > Spirochaetota > Spirochaetia > Treponematales > Breznakiellaceae > SZUA-426. The sequence continues at coordinate 14,349 of JBAYHM010000041.1, read as the reverse complement.
CCTTCTTCAGCAGTTGAAGCAAAAAGCCGGCATGGGCCAGCGGTTCCCCGCCGCTTACCGTAAGTCCGCCGCCGCTATGCTTGTAAAAAGACTCGTCTTTGATGACGCAAGCCAAAATCTCGTCCGCCGACATGGGATTGCCGAAAATTTTCAACGCGTCCGTCCTGCAGACTTTGACGCACGAACCGCAGAAGGTACACTCGCTCCGATCGATCACGATACCGGCTTCTTGCATTGAGATCGCGCCGGCCGGGCATTCCCGCAAACAGCGGCCGCACTTCCGACACAGATTGGCGTTGTGCAGAATATCGCGCTGGAATCGCTTACCCTCAGGATTTGAGCACCAGGGACAGTTCAGCGGGCATCCTTTTAAAAACACTATCGTGCGGATTCCCGGACCGTCATGCACCGAATACCGCTGAATGTTGAATACCAGAACTTTTTCTTCGCTGTCGCTTTCAGCCACGGTTGTCATGCTAGAGTTGATGCTCCGTCCGACTGATAAGATGATTCTGCACATCGCGGCCCAGTTCGACAAAGTAGGCGCTGTAGCCGGATATGCGAACCAGCAGGTCCTTATATTTTTCAGGTTCTTTCTGAGCTTGAATAAGCGTCTCCGCCTTGAGCACGTTATACTGCACGTGAAAAATGCCGAAGTCGTTGAGCGCGCGATTGAAGTCGACGAACTTCCGCAGCTTATTTTCGTTGTCCACGATGTTAGGCGTAAATTTAAGATTGAAAACATAGCCCTGCGGCAGCAGCGATCCATCGATTTTCGACAAAGACTTGATGACGGCCGTCGGTCCATTCAGGTCCATGCTCTGCATGGGCGAAATGTTATCATTCAAGATCTCGCCGCCGCGCCTGCCGTCCGGCGTCGGCCCGGTACGCCAGCCGAAGCCGACATTGCCCGTCAAACTGTAGACGCCGGGGACGTATTTTCCCCCGCGCGGATTGGTATACGGTTTCATCGAATCCGCGAAATTCCTGACGATGTACGCGGCCAATTCATCGACATAATCGATGTCGTTGCCGAATTTCGGCGCCTGCTTGATGAGCATTTGCCGTATCATCTCGTTTTGCTCACCTTCAAAATTGCTTTCAACGGCATCCAGCAGTTCAACCATGCTCAGCTTTTTCTCTTCAAATACGAGCTTTTTTATCGCGGCCAGCGAGTCGGCTACGTTAATGGGAGCGACGGCCAGGGGTGATGTATAATTGTACACCGCGCCGCCCGCCGTGAAGTCGCGGCCGCTCTCAACGCAACCTTCGGTTACCAGCGAGTAGAACACATGCGGAACCATTTCCGCCTGCACGTTGTCAAGAATATTGTCGAGTATCGCCATCTGATTCATGAAAAAACCGACCTGCGTTTCATAGGCCTTTTTCACTTCCTCAAAGCCGGCGAAGCCGCGGGCATTCCCCGTCTTCGCGCCCGTCTGAACATTGACGTTTCGGTGGAATTCCTTGCCGTCATACCACCAGCGCGCCGCGCCGTCGGACAGAGCGTATTCCAGGCACTTGATGAGAGCTAAATTGCCCATGTTTCCGCCGGAGCAGCTCTTTCCCGCGACGACGATTTCCGAGCAGCCGAGGTCGCCGTAATTGCGCGCTTCCTCAAGCGGTACGCCCGCGTTCTGAAGCGCCTGAATAACCACTCGGTCCGTGAAGAACTTGGGTTTATCTTTGCCTTCCGCCGCATGTTGGCAAGCCTTTCGTAAGAATCGCTCAGGGATCAGCGGATGGTTGCGAATGGCGATATCGGGCTGCATCAGGCGCACGTCGGAATCGGCGTCCAGGCAAAGATAGGATAGTTCGTTTGTGACATCCTGCCCGTTACGGTCCACCCCCGAAAGGGTTATCGTCTGGCCGACGCCCGGTCCCGCGAAGATGAGCGCTCCCTCGTTTCCGTAAATTTTGGTGATGGTTGAGGCTTGGAGATAGAAACAGTCGAGCAGTTCAAGCGCACGGTCCTTATCCAGAATTCCCGCCTCGATATCCTTTTTGTAAAAAGGATACATGTACTGGTCAAAGCGGCCCGGGTTGATCGAAAGTCCGTTAACCTCGATCTGCGGAATCAGTTGAACGAACCAGACGCTCTGCAGCGCTTCCCAGAAACTGAGCGCGGGATATCGCGGAACCTTGCGGCAGTTCCGGCTGATCTCCAGCAATTCGGCCTTTCGTATCGGATCAGTCTCCCCATTCGCTTTTTCCGCGGCAAAATCCGCGTACCGCTCGGCATACCTGAGAACCGCGTCTACCGTATGAAGTAAGCCTTGGTAATAGGTGGTTTTTTTATAGTAGTCGACGGATGACGGAAGCAACTTTTCCATCGCGATTACAATTTCCCGGCGCACACCCTCAAAGCCGACTTTGAGAATCTTTTCAAAATCAGGGATCAAGTGACCGTGTCCGGACATCAGATAGTTCGCGTTGGAAATGATGCCCATTTTCAGTGAAGTCTTGATGGATTCGGGAAGCACCGAAAAAGCCCTATCCTTAACCGTCTTGCCCTTCCAGTATTCATGCAGCGTTCTCAGTTCGGCACGCTGTTCATCGGTGATGATGAATTTGTCGCCGGGACGAGTTTCCCAGGTGTCGATTTCACTCATGGTGATATCCCATTGAAACTCGGGGAATATCAGTCCGGCCCTGGATCGTTCCCCCTGGTTTCCGACCAAGAGCTGACCATCATGAATATAAATGGGCATTTCGGAAAGGATTTTATACAGAGCCTTTCCTCTGCGGACAAATATCGACTGTCCTTCCGTCTCTTTATAGGACTGCGTAACCAAGCGCGCGCGCGCCGTATCGACGGTGCGAGGAATATGCACTTGCTTGCGTATTCGCTCAACTCTTTCTAAACGATCGGCTTTCATCAGCATCTTCCTTTTCGGACAGGAAAAAATTATAGCACGGATGAGAAAAGTTAAAGCCGTCCGCGTGGGCTTCCACACTCGGAATATACTTGACTGTTTATGTAATGTATTAGGATATTCTATTCAATCTTTGCGGTTCGGAGGTTAATATGCGGAAAAGTTCGTTGCTTTTAGTGGTCCTTTTCATAGTCGGTCTCTCAGCGGCCGTTTTCGCGGAGCCGTATGACAAAGCCGCTACGGTGGCCGCAATGCGCGCCAATGTCGCCAGGATAGGCGCGATCAAAAAAGCCGTCGCCGCCGAGGATTTCTTCTCTGCCGGAAAAGCCTTCTTCGATTATGGGGTCGAAGCTGCGGCTATGCGGAAGATGGATCCTCCGAAAGGTTCTCAGGAGGAATGGACCAAAATTTGGGCCGCGTTTCAAGATAAAGCGTTTGTAGGCGTCGGCGCCTGCGGAGAACGGGACGCCGCGAAAGCGCTGAAAACCCTGGACGAACTCGTCGCGCTCAATAAAGTCGGCCATCCGGCCTTCCGCTAATCACGAAAAGCCGCTTCGCCGACCAGGGCGGGGCGGCTTGTTTCGTTCCGGATTTTGCCGTCACCCTGGCCGCCATGCTGCGATCCCTTTCTGACGGCAAAAGCATAAAAAAAGAGAATTCCCGTCATTAACGTCGCATATCCGAACCGGGTCCATTATAATTAACATCTGTTGCCGGTAACGGAGGAACACCATGACGAATAACGATCGAAAATACACGTTTTCATGGGACCTTCTGGGCGATATTGAAAAGGGCCGCCCCAACCTCGGGAACCAAACCCGACTTGAGGTATACCGCCTGATGCAGTTCTCCTTTCGGGACGTGATTGAGCAGCATGTCGGCACGGAGGAAACGGACCGGATCTTTTATCAGGCTGGAGCTTTGGCGGGAAAAGAATTTTATGAACACCTGATCACTCCACCGACGGATCTGAATGATTTTGTCCGCCAACTCCAACAGATTCTGAAAAATATGGCGATCGGAATTCTGCGCATCGAACAAGCGGATATGGAAAAAGGCGAACTCGTCCTGACGGTATCCGAGGATCTGGACTGTTCGGGTTTGCCGGAACTCGATTTCGAGATATGCACCTATGACGAAGGCTTCATCGCGGCGCTCCTTGAAAGCTACTCCGGCGTACCATTCAAAGTAAAAGAAATAGACTGCTGGTGCACCGGCGATCGGACCTGCCGTTTTTCGGCTATCGCGATAAAATAACCTGAATATGAGCCGAACCTCCGCCGATTATCAGGAATTTTGCGACGCCGCGATCAAATCACTCCAAGAGTTGGTTTCCGGCACCGAGGGGCCTTCGGATCCGTTAAGCGAGTTCAGCGCCATACAAGGATACACGACCTTATATGAAAGCCTAGCGGAAATCCGTAACTCAGTCATGGCCATTTCCGCGGGAGATCTCAAATATCCAATCCATATGAAGGGCTACGTGTCAGGCGCGATCAAGAGCATGCAGGCGTCATTGCGCCATCTGACCTGGCAGACCAAAGCGATAGCTTCGGGCGACTATACCCAGCGCGTGGATTTTATGGGGGAATTTTCTGAGGCCTTCAACGCGATGGTGCTTCAGCTCGATGAAACCATGCGGAATCTGCGCTTGAGCGAACAAAACCTAAAACATATGGCGCGAACCGATCCGCTGACCGGCACAAACAACCGCGGCTATTTTTTGGAATTGCTTCGCGCCGAAATCGATCGATGCCGGCGCTACAGCCACACCTTTTCGGTCCTGATGCTGGATGTGGATTACTTCAAATCGGTTAACGACACCCACGGACATGCCGCCGGAGATGAGGCCCTACGGACCATCATCGGTGTTTTCCAATCGTGCGGTTTGCGCCAAAGCGACTTCTGGGGCCGGTTAGGCGGGGAAGAGTTCGCGATCGCGCTGCCTGAGACGGAGCTTCAAGCGGCCGCGGAGGCGGCGGAACGGCTGCGCGCGAATCTGGCAAAAACGCCGGTGTTGTTCGAAAACCTGAACTTCTTCATCTCCATCAGCATCGGCGTCAGCCAATTCAGGCCCGACGACGATCTGGAATCTTTGCTCCGCCGTTCCGATAAGGCGATGTACGAAGCCAAACAGACCGGACGAAACCGGGTCTGCCTGGCTCAGTAAACTATTTTGGATTACCGCCCCTTATCCCACTAGGGACCGATGACGGTCGATTTGACTTGAGTGTAGTAATTGAGCTCTTCGGGGCCGTTTTCCCGACCGAAGCCGGACTGTTTGTATCCGCCGAAAGGAACGGACGGATCGAGGATCGCCCAGGAGTTCACCCATATTATCCCGGCTTTGAGCTGCGGAGCTACCCGATGGACTCTTCCGACGTCGCGCGTGTGGAAGCCTGCCGCAAGGCCGTATACCGTGCTGTTGGCCAGGGTCACGGCTTCCTCTTCCGTGTCGAAGGCCTGTACCGTCAGCACCGGTCCAAAGATCTCTTCCTGAACAAGACGCGACTTATTGGTCACTCCTGTCACGACAGTCGGCTGGAAGTAGAATCCCCCATCCTTGTCGATTTTCTTTCCGCCCACGGCGATGGTCGCTTTTTCTTCCAGCGCGATCCGGCAGTACTCTTCCGAAGTAGCGCGCTGTTTGGCGCTCACCATCGGTCCGATGACCGTGTTGGGATCGAAGGGGTTCCCCAAGGGAATGTTCGGCAGCGCGCCGACCAAGGCGCCCACGACGGCATCATGCAGGGGGCGCGCCACCAAGAGCCGCGTTCCCGCCATGCAGAACTGCCCCGTATTGAAGACTATTCCCTGGATGACGGCGCCAATGGCCTTCTCCACGTCCGCGTCCTCAAAAACGATGTGGCCCGATTTGCCGCCCAGCTCCATCGTCATGGGTTTGATGGACGCTCCCGCGGCCTTGGCAACCTCGCGCCCGACCTCCGTAGAGCCCGTAAAGGCGATCTTGTCGATTCCGGGATGGCGCGACATCGCGTCGCCGATAACCGAACCGGGACCGGTTACCACGTTCACGACTCCGTCCGGGATTCCCGCTTCCGCGAAAATCTCCGCCATCAGCAAGGCGCTCAGCGGGGTTTCGCTTGCCGGCTTGTGGACGATGGTGTTTCCCATCGCCAGAGCCGGCGCGAGCTTGCTGTTTGAGAGGATCAAAGGGAAGTTGAAGGGCGTGATCGCGCCGACAACCCCCAACGGCTCCCGAGTGACGTAGGCCTTGGCTCCGCCCGGCACTTCACGGAAGCTGCCTTCTTTTACCTGTGCCAGCGCGGCATAATACTCGTAGGTATCAATAACCGTGTTGACATCCACAATCCGGCTGAAAGTCACGGGTTTGCCCACGTCAACGCTCTCCGTGAGAACAAGCTCGTCTGAGCGGCGGCGCATGATATCCGCCACCTTCAGGAGTATCCGCGCGCGTTCGCGCCCGCTCATTTTCGCCCAGTCGCCCTGATCGAAGGCCTTGCGGGCGGCGGCCACGGCCGCGTCCAGATCAGGGACTCCGGCTTCCGCCACCGTCGTCGTTACCTTGCCCGTTGAGGGATCGATCACGTCGCGACGCTTTCCACTTTTTGCCTCGACCCATCGCCCGCCGATGAAAAGCTGCCGAGGCTTGATCTGGGGACGATCCAAAACTGTTGATTGCGCACCATTGGTAGACATTGCAGTATCTCCTTATTTTATTGGGTAAGCACCGGTTTGATGACCACGCCCTTTTCCATATCCTCTACCGCTTGATTTATCTCCGCGAACGGGTAGTACTTGATCAGCTTGTCGTAGGGGAACCGTCCCTGTTCCTTCAGTTCGATGAGTTTGGGTATGAACAAATCGGGTACGGCGTCTCCTTCGATGATGCCTTTGATGGTTCTGCCGTTCATGATGAGATTCATGTCAAGGGTGACTTCCGTTCCCGGCGCCACGACGCCCACCAGGCCGGCGACGCCCATGAGCGGAAGGATGTCCACCGCTTGCCTGAAAATCTTGGGATTTCCGACGCATTCCAAACTGAAATTCGGGCCGCCTTTGGTGATTTCAAGAATGGTCTTAACAGGGTCAACATCTTTCGAGTTCACGACATGCGTCGCGCCCAGTTCCAATGCCATATCCAATCGATTCTTTTTCACATCAACGGCGATGATGGTCGTACATCCGCATACCTTGGCCGCCATGACGGCGCTCATGCCGACGGTGCCGGCCCCGAATACCGCGATGGAACTTCCCGGTCCCGCCTTGAGCGAGTTCATGACGGCGCCCGCTCCTGTCATCACGCCGCAGCCGAGGGGACCCATGATCTCGATGGGAACGGAGTCGGTAACCTTGACGATATTGTCCTCAATAACGAGCGCGTGGCTCGCGAAAGAAGATTGACCGAAGAAAGATCCGTGGAGCGGTTTCCCGCCGCGGCTCATCGTGGTCGTTCCGTCCTGACGCACTCCCCCGAAATTCAATTTGAGGAAATCCTTGCAGTACACATTGTTCCCCGACCTGCACGCGTCGCAGACGCCGCAGCTCAGCCAGCTCAGGGTCACGTGGTCGCCTGGCTTCACTTTCGTGACGGCGGAACCCACTTTTTCCACGATGCCCGCCCCTTCGTGGCCGAGCACGCCGGGCAGCGGGAAGGGAATGTACTGGTTCCGCGCCGACAGGTCGGTATGGCAGATACCGGTAGCCTTGATCCGCACTAGGATCTCATTATCCCTAGGATCATCCATCTGGACGGTCTCGATTGAAAAAGCGCTGCCGGCGCCATTCGTTACGGCGGCTTTGATATCCATAGTTTCCCCCTTGCGGTATTTTTCGGTTCAGCCTTTGGCCGATTCGGACTTTGACGTCAGCTTGAAAACGGTTTCGGCGATGGGGCCGATGATCGTTCCGTACGCGGTGCCGATGAGGAAGAAAATCGCGCCGTACAGCCAATTCATATTGGCCGGATTCGCGTTGTCCTTGAGCGCGAACCAAATACCGTAAGTGCCCAAGGTGAACGCCACCATGTTGAACACGGTGTCTTTCAGGAACACCACATGCACAAGCGCGAGCAGATACGTGACAATCAGCGCGCAAAGCCCGAACGCTACGATCACGGGAATTCCCATTCCAAGGAACAAGCCCAGCAATCCGAAGAAAATTATCCCGTACACGGGACCGCACGCGGCGCTCAGGAGCATGTTCGGCAGAGTCTTGAACGTTCCCTGCTGGGCGACCACAAGTCCCAACCCGGCAAAGGCCGTCCACAACAAACCGAACAGCGGATTCATTTTTGAGGGATCGATGGGATTGAAATTGAAAATGATGGCCCATACAACGCAGAACGCCGTAAGCGCGAGGGTGATCGTCGCCGCGAGAATCATGAAAAATTTCCTAGGCATAACTCTTCCTCCTCTTAATCGAAATCGTCGCCGTTAATCGGCGGTCGATTGATTGATGTTAAGGCTGGTTTTTGGAGGCGTATATTATACGAAAGTAGAATTTGGAGTCGAAATCATCTCGGGGGCGGATTTACGTATTTAAACCGACAACAGCGTATGCGCCAAGGCGGCCCGGTTATCGACCCCGGTTTTCCGGAAAATGTTTTGTAAATGTTTTTTGACCGTGACTTCGCTTATGTACAAATTATCGGCGATCTCTGAATTATGAAGACCCCTCACGACTTGATCGGCGACTTCTTTTTCCCGATCGCTGAGCTTGAACTCTTTGAGGTGCTCTTCCGCGGCGGGTTCGGCGGTCTTATCCACTTCATCGATGTTGATCATGAAGAAATTCGAATCGGACGGATTGACCCGATCCCGCACTAAGTTGGATTGTACCGCGAAAGTTCTCGCGTCTTCCCGGAATACCCGTCTCCTGGGAAGCAGCAACTCATCGGACTTCAATAACTTGATTTCCTCGACCATCTCAAAAAAATCTTTCACTAAGCGGTGGTGGATATCCTGAACGTTGTTTATTTCGATGGGTTTCTTTTCTATGAGTCCGCAGATTTCCCGGGCTCGATCGTTCGCGTGGATGACCCGCCGCGATTGATCCAGAAGAATGATACCGGTTTTCAGATTGTTCTCTATCATCCGCAATAAACCGTTGTTCCGTTCAAGTTCTCTATTTACTCTTTTGTTTTCCAAAGCGTTGGCGAGATACGGAGTGATCGCCTTCGCATCCCTCAAAGCGGTTTTCGTGAAGTTCCCGGACTTCCGGGATCGGAAGAGCAGCACCTTACCCAAAACAGTCCCTTGGTTTTTAAGTATCGCCAACAGCTTGTAATGGATTTTCTGAGGTGAAAGGAAATCGTTGTAGTATTCGCTTTTCCGGCATGCCTCGTAGTCGATGTTTTTTACTATATCCGCATCCGCCCCCTCGCCTTCGTTTTTGAACAATAGCTTGAGGGGGTCGAAACGGTAGAAGTAGTCCTTATAATCACGGTTGAGTTTTTCGTCGATGTTGTTCTTGACCGCGTCCGTAAATCCGCCGATATCGCCGGTCGGAGCGAAATACATCGATTGCTCGCCGCCGAAAATCTTTTGATACGAGTCGGTTATTTTTTTACCGATAAAGCGGTCGTCCGAGGAGGATTGGACGACATCGATCATTTCAAAAAGATCTTTCACCGGAAAGGAGAATGCGTTCAAATACCCCCCCATATATATAGAAAAACAGTAATGCCGATTCACAAAGCCGTCAAGTTTTTTCGATGAACGCGTTCAGTTAATATGATATAATCGCCTCAGCTGAGAGAAAAGGGAGATCGGCGTCGGTGACTAATGAGAACGGAACTAGAGAGACTCTATGGTCGGCATCTTTCATTCTGATTTTGACGATCAGTCTGCTCGTGAGTACAGGACACTACATGCTTATGTCGACGCTGCCGCTCTACGCCGTGAAACTCAGCGGGAACAAAGCCATGGCGGGCTTGATGGTTACGTTCCTCACGATATCGGCCCTTCTTTTCAGGCCTTTCTTTGGGACCCTGATGGACAAACGCGGAAGGAAACCGGTCCTTGTCGTTGGGGCTGTTCTCTTGATGGCGACGGCACTCATGTATAATTTTGTCGTGGTGTTGTCCATTCTCTTTTTAATCCGGTTTATTCAGGGCGCCGGATTCAGCGCCCACACGACATCATCGGGGACCATCGCGGCCGATATCATTCCCGCGTCAAGGCTTTCCGAAGGGATCGGATATTTCGGCATTGCCAATACCACAGCCACCGCGTTGGGTCCCGCGATCGGTTTATACTGCGTAAATAGCTTCGGATACGAAGCCCTGTTCGTCTGGGTTTTTATCCTTTCCATCCTGAGCTTCGTTAGCACCCTGATGGTCAATTACGAGAAAAAAAAGGCGACTGCCTTTCCCCCAGATGGCCGCGCATCTTCCGGCTTGGAGCAAAAAAAGCAGTCCTTCATAGAGGAGACATCGATCAGGCCATCCCTGGTGATGTTTTTCATCGCCCTGACCTTCGGCGCCATCATCACCTACATCCCGGCGTTCGGGATCTCCAGAAAAATAGAAAACATAGGCATCTTCTTCACGGCATACGCCGTCGCGGTCCTTGTTTCCCGTACTTTCACGGGCCGTATCGCGGATCGGTACGGCTTTACGAAAGTGATGGTACCGGGGCTGGTCTTGCTATGCCTGTCCCTCGCGGTTCTCGCGAACGGTTATACCCTTTCCGTCGTTCTGCTGGCGGGCGTGCTCTACGGACTCGGGTATGGGATCTGTTATCCCCTTTCCAACGCTATCGTCATTCGGCTCTGTCCCAAAGAACGAAGGGGCGCGGCGACAGCAACCATCTTCGCCGCGATGGACATCGGTATAGGCCTGGGCGCCATGCTCTGGGGTTGGGTAGCCGGCGCATCGGGTTATACCGCCGTGTTTCTTCTTTCATCGGCCTGCGTTCTCGGCTCCCTGTGGGTATACGCGGCTCTGGTTTTCAAGCGCATCCCCGGGGAAAGCGAACTGTTCCGGTCAAAAAAAGTGAAAGTCTAGCGATTCGTAGCGGTCTGAACGCATCTGCCTAATCATTGAAGACATCGACAAGGGATTGCCTAATGAACGGCAATCCCTATGGGTTCTATTCATTACCTCGTACGACGGGCAAAGAAATCCTTTCCGTATTTGACGAGCTCATCCTCGTAAATTCGCTTAACCTCCGGGAAGATTGGAGTGATGTTGGGAATGCAGGGGACGAAAGCGCCGCGAAGGCAATAATCATCGATGCAGCGGCGCACCTCTGAGCGTATCACCGCTTCGTCGGCCTCGGGCATGTCGATGATCTGCGCGTCGATCCCGCCGATGAGAGCCATCCGGCCACCGAGTTTTTTCTGTATCCCGGCGATATCGTCTTGAGGAATAACGCCCTGCCAAATATCGATTCCGATCTCGGCCATGTCCTCCACGATCGGCCCGCATACTGAGTCCGAATGGTGCATGAACAGGGCGCCCCCCGCCTTGACGCAATCGACGATCCGCTTGTGGTGCGGCTTGATGACCTCTCGCCAGATTGCGGGAGGAAGAAACACGTTGCTCTTGTCGCCCCAGTCGTCATGGAAATGGATGACGTCGGGCCGCAGATGCTTGAGTATTTGTTCAATCTGCCCGATCTTCCAATCCGCGATCGCGCCGACAAGCTCACGCATGGTATCGGGGTCGTCCATGTACGCGCACAGCGCGTCCTCAAAACCCATGAGGTAATGGGATCGCTCGAACAGGCCGCCCGGCACGAAAGACATGACCAGGTTGCGATCGCGATCGATAGCGGAGACGAAATCCTCGAACGGCTTCCAATCGTGGCCGTCAAGCGTGGGAAACGAAACGACGTCTTTCCAAGTCGATAGATCCTTGAGAGCTTTGTTCTCGCTCGTGATGTACGGAGTCGCGCCCGGATCGCCCGTATGCATCATCCAGGTCACGCCCCACGAATCCATGTATGGGCGATCGAATACCCGCGTGGACCCGATGGCCGCTGAGATGGGATCACTTACGAAGATATTGTCGAAAATGTTACCTTTGAACGCTTCCCAGGGTTTTCCTATCCAAAGCGCTCCGTCGTCTTTTATTAGCTTGAGCCAGTTCTCCTTCGCGTTCATAGCAACCTCCGTGATTTGTCGCGATCAATTTAAATATTTGTAATATGTTCACTGAACACATTCATCGTAACACGGTTCAATCCTCCTGTCATCCAAAATTCGGCGCGACACCAATGCAGGCATTTCGGGAGTACTTGTTTGTTCTCCTCGCTAGAGGAGAAACGCGTCGGTACCTCATGCGTGAGGTCTTTTATCCGGCGGAACATGCGACATCAACTCAATGAACATATTCAGTGAGGTTGTTCATTATAATGCTTGACAACTGAGAATTTTGGATTCCATAATGATGCTAGCAGCGTCGCTGTGTGAGAAGGAAAAGTCGGGAGTCCGTTTCTTCCGAGAAATTTTCCCGTACCAAAAAATGGAGTCATTTTTTCCGGCTTAATTGCCGTATAATAACAGGTTCCATTTGATTGGTTTAGGATTGCGTTCCGGAGAAATTACTGCTGATTTATTAAGTCGACTTAAAGGAGTTAACTTATGGTGCGAATGAGTCTTAGGGGTTCTCTGTTGTTATTGGCGATGCTTTTCTTCTCGGTCGCCTCCGTACCCGTTTTCGCGCAGACCAAGTCTGTCAAACTGCGCTATTCCATTCTTTGGCCCGCGACCCACCCCATAACCAAGATGGTCAAGCAATGGGGCGAAGATGTCGAAAAGGCAACAAGCGGACGAGTAACCGTCAGCGTTTTCCCGGGCAGCGTTTTATCCCCGCCCATGCAGGCTTACGACAACGTAGTGAAGGGAATCATCGATCTCGCCGGCGGTTTGTTGGCCTACGCTCCCGGAAGGCTCCCCTTATCCGAAGTCCTGCAGCAGCCCCTCGGCTATAAGAACGGATACCAAGCCACAAAACTAGCGAACGCTTACTACGCGAAATTCAAACCGAAAGAGTTCGATGAAGTGAAGGTCATGTACCTCCACGGCGCCGCTCCCGGCTTCATCATGACCAAGAAACCCGTCAACTCCATCAAGGACGTCAAGGGCCTCAGAATCAAGGCGAACGCCGAGAACGCGGATATCGTAACGAACCTCGGAGCCGCTCCAGTCACGATGCCCGTTACCGAGACCTACGACTCCATCCAACGCGGCGTCATAGACGGAACCCTGTTCCCGGTTGAAGCGCTCCAGGGCTATAAGATCGGCGAGGTCGTCAAGACCGTCATCGAAAACTACGGCCTTTCCTATATGACCTCCATGTACGTCATCATGAACAAGGATCGCTGGAACGCCATTTCTCCGGCGGACCAGAAGGCTATTGAAGCCATCAACGCCAAATACATCGAGACGCAAGGAAAGCTCTGGATAGAACTGGACACTAGAGCCAAGGGCTACGCTATTCAGAAAGGCGTAAAATTCCTTGAAGTCTCCAAAGCCGACTACGATATGACGGTACAGGCCATGAAACCCATATTCGACAAATATGTCGCTATGGCGAAATCGAAGGGCTTGCCCGGAGACGAAGCGCTCAAATTCTGCCTGGACTTCCTGAACCAGAACCCGTAAAAAGCATCGATATTCCGCCGGGTGAGGGGCTTTCCCCGACACGCACCCGGCGGATTTCCGCAAATAAACCACAACGATCGTTACGCGCGCTTTGCAAGTCCGTTCGTGTTTGGAGGGATAGATGAGTCGTATATTGTCCGGAATCGTCAAGATAGACAAAATACTGTACATAATCGCCGGTACTACCTTGGTCTGTATGGTTCTGCTTACCCTGGTAGACGTCATATTAAGAAATTTCGGACATCCGATTACGGGGTCCATGGAGTTCATCCAATACGGTGGCTCGATAGTATTTGCCTTCTCCGTTCCCTATGCGACATTCTTGAAAGCTCAGGTACAAGTCGATCTCGTTCTTGAGAAGCTCAAGCCAAGTCTGCGAAAGATAGTGAACATCATCACGAGGATCATCGGAATAATTTTCTTCTTGTTCGTTTCCTACAATTTCGTTCAATTCGGGTTTGATTCGCAAAAAGCCGGCGAGGTTACCGCCAGCTTCCGTTTGCCTCTCTACCCGATCATCTTCGCGATAGCGGTAAGCTTCTTTTTTCAAAGTTTGACGATTCTACACGACTTGATCGAAACGATAAGGACGGCTGAAAATGAGTAGCGATGTTTTGATCGGGATCATAGGCATCGTGGTCATGATAGTCCTGTTCCTGACGGGATTGGAAATGGCCTATTGCATGGCCTTGGTTGGATTTTTCGGTTTTACTTTCTTGATGTCTTTTTTTCCGGCCGCCAACCTGGTAGCAAAAGACTTCATGGACGCGTTCACGACCTATAGCTATACCGTAATTCCGCTCTTCGTCCTTATGGGTGAGTTCGCGGCGAACTCGAATATAGCCAAACGGCTTTATAACGGCGCGTACAAATGGTTCGG
>JBAYHM010000040.1:0-20633 GCA_041666155.1 Treponemataceae bacterium | reverse complement strand
CTCTTGGACGCCTTGGTCATGATTTCCTCCTGCGACAAAAACGTGCCGGCACACCTCATTGCGGCGGCGAGACTGGATATTCCCGTTATTTTCGTAACCGGCGGGCCTATGTCTTCAGGAGGTTCCTGTGGCGGCAACGTAACGATCGCGAATCTTGACGCCGAATGCTATATGTACGGCATCGGTGAACCGCGGATTAGCGAGACGGAACTTTCCAAAATCGAGAACGCAAGTTGTCCCGGCGCCGGTTCCTGCGCCATCCTGGGGACCGCGAATACCATGCAGTGCCTGGTCGAGGCGCTGGGCCTGGCCCTCCCCGGTTCTGGCACGGCACCCGCTGTTTCCGCGCAGCGCCTCTGGATAGCAAAGGAAACGGGAAGACGCATTGTCGGCCTTGTCAACGAAGGCGTTCGCGCCTCCCATATCCTGACGCAAAAGGCTCTGCGCAACGCGATCAAAACGCTCCACGCCCTCGGCGGCTCATCGAACGCCATAGCGCATATTCTAGCCATCGCGTATGAGAATCACTGGGAAAAGGAAATAAACCTTGATCTGATAGAACGATTCAGCGACCAGGTACCCTGCATCACGAACGTCACGCCCAGCGGCACCTACTCCATGCAGGACTTTCACGGAGCGGGAGGCGTACAGGCTGTACTGAAATCGATAGAAGCCCATATTGAAACCGATGCAATGACCGTCAGCGGACGCACAATCGGCGAGCAGCTCGCCGATTACCGATTCACAGCCTCCGATATAATCCGTGAAACGACAAAACCGACCGCGAAAAACGGACTTGTAATTCTACGAGGAAACCTTGCGGCCTCGGCGATAGTGCGGACGCCGGTCATCCCGAAGGAAATGCTGAAACACGAGGGGCCCGCCAGGGTCTTCAATAGCCAGGAAGACGCGCTTTTGGCTTTGAAAGATCACAAAATCCATGCGGGGGACGTCTTGGTTCTTCGTTACGAAGGGCCGCGGGGAGGTCCGGGATTCAACGAAGTATTCAAGGTGATCGGACTGCTCAACGCCCTCGGTCTTGAGACGAAGTGCGCGCTCGTGACCGACGGCAGGATTTCAGGTTTCGCGAAGGGACCGTATATCTGTCAGGTCGCGCCTGAGGCCGCTGTAGGCGGTCCATTGGCAATGGTTAAGGAAGGCGACATTATCAGGATAGACATTCCGAAAAGAAAACTGGATTTCGTAGTATCGGATGAAGAGTTGGCGCTCAGGCAAAAAAGCTGGAAAGCGCCCGAACCGCGCGTGCGGGAAGGGATACTCACAGTCTACGCGCGCTTGGCAAATTCCGCTGAATTCGGCGGAGGCATCAATATGAGGTTATGACCGATCCCGACAATAATTCTCACAGGCATTTTAGGCGTCATGTGGTACTAAAACGGGCACGCGCAAAGCTGATACGCAAGCAAAGAGTCCGCGCTCTTTATTCAAAGCCGAATCGCGGGTATAGTTAGGTATCATCCCCATCTGAGGAGGCACACATGCCCGACCCGAAAAAGACCGATCCCTCCGCTCCTAAATTCCTTGAACTCACGATCACCGGCCCCGACGGCGCCCTATGGGGGAAAATCGTCGCACAGGATAAGGTGTTCTCTTCCGGCTCCGTCGGATTCTACGCCAACAGCAAGATCGAGAATCCCGTCAGCCACGAACGATACCAGTCGGGAGTAAACCTTACTCTGATCGGCAGCAAGCCGGACTGACAGCCGCGAAAAGCCCTCCCCGATCGTAATTTTTCCTTCCGCCGAATCGTCATGACCTTGACGATTCGGCAATCTGGGTTCATTATAGTACACGAGTAATATAACTCGTGTCATACACCTGGATACTGAGGAGGAAAAGAATGATAAAGATCGGAATTATAGGTTGCGGGTCGATAACCCAAAAGCGTCACGCTCCCGAGTACGCGCGGAACCCCGATGCCCAGATAGTCGGATTCTTCGACCCCAAAGAGGATCGCGCAAAACTGATGGCCGATACCTACAAGGCAAAAATATACCCCTCGGCGAAGGCCATGTTCGACGACAAGACTATCGACGCGGTCAGCGTGTGTACCTACAACAAGTACCATGCCGCGCTCACCATAGAAGCGCTCAACGCCGGCAAGCACGTCCTCTGTGAGAAACCCATGGCAACCACCGCCGAAGAGGCGAAAGCCATGATTGAAGCCGCCAAGAAATCCGGCAAGTTCCTGATGATCGGCCACAACCAGCGCCTTGCCCCGGCCCACGCGAAAGCTAAAGCCATCCTCGCGACCGGCGAACTGGGAAAGATCCTAAGCTTCAGGACAGCCTTCGGCCACCGCGGCCCCGAGTTCTGGAGCGCCGATCAGGGTCCGCATACCTGGTTCTTCAAGAAAGACGAATCGGTGGTCGGAACGATGGGAGACCTCGGCGTGCACAAAGCCGACCTCATCCGCTGGTTGATCGGCGATGAAATCGCCGAAGTAAAAGCCTACGTCGCGACCATCGACAAAAAGAACGATAAAGGTCAGCTGATCGAGGTAGACGACAACGCGCTCTGCCTTCTCAAATCCAAAAGCGGCATTCTGGGAACCCTCTGCGCATCCTGGACCTCCAACGGCGATGAAGACAACGGCACGACGATTTTCTGCACCAACGGCGTCATCAAGATGTACGACAATCCCGATTTCCCGCTTACGGTCACCTATAAAAATCGGGAAAAAGCCTTCTACAAACTGGGCGCAATCCAGACAAACGAATCCCAGTCCAATTCCGGCGTCATTGATCTCTTCATCCAGTCCCTCAAAACCAAGACGCCTCCGGCTATTTCCGGCGACGAAGGCTTCAAGGCGCTAAAAATCATCTTGGCCTGCCTTGAAGCGTCTAAAACCGGTGGCACCGTAAAAATTGATTATTAGAAAGGAACGTCAATGAAATTATCGTTGCAGCTCTATTCGATCAGGGAAGAGACGGCGAAGGACTTTGTCGGCTGTCTCGAAAAAGTCGCTGAAGTCGGGTACACCGGTGTAGAGTTCGCCGGTTACGGAAACCTTTCCGGCCGACAGATGAAGACGGCGCTGGACCTCTTCGGCCTGAGCGCCGTCAGTTCCCATGTCCCCATGATTCGGCTCAAAAACAACCTGGACGAGGAGATCGACTTCAATTTGGAAGTCGGAAATAAATACATCGTCTGCCCGTGGTACCAGTATGCCACCCGCGAAGATTTCGTGAAGACCGCGAAGCTCCTCAACAAAATCGGCGAGAAGTGCAAGAAGAAAGGCCTTCAACTGGGCTACCACAACCACGCCTTCGAGTTCGTCAAATTCGGCGACGAGTTCGGTTTCGACATCCTCTACAAAGAGAGTGATCCCGATTTGGTCATGGCTGAAATCGACGTGTGCTGGATCAACCGAGCGGGAGAGGATCCGGCGGCGTACATCCGTAAATTCGGAGCTCGCTGTCCGCTGGTCCATCTCAAGGACCGGCGCGATACGGCCGACGTATGCTTCGCGGAAATCGGGGAAGGCTGCGTCGATATTCCCGCGGTGATCAAAGCGGGACTGGACGTCAAGGCGAAACATTTTATAATTGAACAGGATAGATCCGCCCGAGCGCCCTTTGAGAGCATGCGGATCAATTACGAGAACACCAAAAAGATAGGTTTGTTGTAAGGAGCACCGCAATGAAAGTCGGATTCCTGACCGTATGCCTCGGGCAAATGGCCCTTGAGGAAAAAGCGAAATGGGCGCAAGCGAACGGTTTCAAGACCCTGGAAATCGCGTGCTGGCCGGCGGGGAATACCCGCGACTATTCCTCTACCGATATCGATGTCGCCGCGCTCACCGCGAAGAAGGCAGACGAAATTAAAGCCTACATGAAAAAGTACGGCTTGGAAATTTCATCTCTTGCCTACTACGACAACAACTTGGACGCGGATAAGACCAAACGGAAGTTCGTCAACGACCATGTCAAAAAATGCGTCGACGCGGCGGCCCTGCTCGGCACCGATAGAGTCGGCACCTTCGTGGGTCGGAATATTGAAAAAAGCATCCAGGCAAACTTCGACGAATTTGAAACCGTTTTCAAGGGGCTTACCTCCTACGCCGCCGACAAGGGCGTACGGTTGATGATCGAAAATTGCCCGATGGAAGGCTGGCAGATGGCCGGTGTCCCCGGGACTATTTCCTTTACACCCGAATTGTTTGAGGAAATGTTTAAACGGGTTCCCGCCAAAAATTTCGGCCTGAACTACGACCCGTCACATCTGCTGTTCCAATTGATCGATTACATCGATCCGATCGCGCAGTTTAAGGATCGGATTTTCCATGTCCACGCGAAGGACGCGGAAGTATTCCCGGACAAGCTCAAGTACTACGGCGTGTTTGATCGGAACTTCGACCGCGCGCACGGCAACGGCTATTGGCGTTACCGCATGCCGGGACTCGGACAAGTGGATTGGAAAAAAATGTACGCCGCGCTGAAGAAAATCAAATACGACGACGTCGTCAGCATCGAGCACGAAGATCCGCTCTACGAAGGGTCGGAAGCGAAAGTGAAAGAAGGCTTGATACTGGGCAAAAAGCATCTGGACGCCAGTTTTAAGTAACAATGACGCAAATGAAGAACGCCCCTGCACTTCATACGTCAGAGCACACCACCTGAATAGCAATGTTCGGCATTACGACAGAGTATTGAGGGCAAAAAGCGGCCCCACTGAATGGCGGGGCGCGCCAGTACCAAAAGCGAGTGAGCGAATCCGCAGGACCTACTGGTCCAAGGACTAGCGAACTCGCTTTTGGTACGTCGGCAGCCCCGGCACTAACGGAACGGCCGCTTTTTTTAGTTCAGTTTCCATTCCTCGTTCAATTTCGGCACATCGCCCAAAAGCTGTTTCGTATACTCGAATTGTGGATGATTGATAACCTCTTCCGCGCTGCCCTGCTCGCAGATGCGTCCTTGGCTCATGATCAGGATTGAATCGCTCACGTAGTAGGCCAGACCCAGATCGTGGGTGATGAAAACTATGGTCATCTTGTTTTCTTTGCGCAATTTAAGAAGCATGTCGAGTATGGTGGAGCGGGAACAAGCGTCGATCATCGAGGTAGGTTCGTCGGCGATCAGGATGCTCGGATTGATGAGGAAAATTCGCGCTATCATCAAGCGCTGCATCTGTCCGCCTGAAAGTTCGAAGGGGTACTTATTGTACAATTCCTCGAATTTCAGATTTACGAACGTGCAAGCGTTGCGCATAAGCTCAAAAGCTTCTTTCTTCGACAATTTCAAGCCGCGGATTTTAATGCAGTCACGGAAAAGTTTCTCAACGCGGTGAAACTGATTAAACGAGGCGAACGGATCTTGGAAAATCGCTTGAATTTTGCCCCAGTAGGCTTTGCGTTCCTTCTGCGTACGGAGGCTGCGCTTTTGCCCGAGATACTCGATTTCACCGGCATTTTCTTTAAGTAGACCGAGGAGAATCTTCGCGAAAGTGGTCTTGCCGCTGCCGCTCGCGCCGACGATTGAGATGATCTCACTTTCGTGGAAGGCGAAATCAACCCGGTCGACGGCTGCGAATTTATGTTTTCCGAAGCCGAAGGTTCTCGTTATCCCCTTCCCGCTCAAAACTACACGCTCGTTATTCATGGGCGTACTTCTCCTTCAATTCGTCGACGGAAAAACGGCAGCGGTACATGCGCTGCCCGACTACCTTTTCTTCCATTTCCTGATTTCGGCACTCTTCCGTCGCGTATTTGCACCGCTCCGCGAAACGGCAGCCGGAAAGCTTGCTCTTTAAGTTAGGAGGAGCGCCCGGAATCGCGGACAGCTTGTGCGCCTTGAGGCCCTCTTCGGGAACAATGATGGACCCCATCAGCGCGTGCGCGTACGGATGGATGGCCTCGAAAACGATGTCGTGCGAAGACCCGATTTCAACAAGTTGCCCCGCGTACATGATCGCGATATCGTGAGCTACATGGTAAAGGAGCGGCAACTCATGGGTGATGAAGATCATCGATTTGACGACTCCGTCGTCCATAAGCTGGCGCATCATCTTGATGACGGCTTTCTGAGACGTGACGTCGAGAGCGGAGGTCGGCTCGTCGGCTATCAAGACTTTCGGATTCAGAAGTGTGGAGACGGCGATCACCGTACGCTGCTTCATACCGCCGGACAATTCAACCGGGAAAGCCTTTAGGACGCGCGTCGGAAGATGGACTTGCTCGAACCGTTCATTTGCCATGCGGTCGATTTCTTTGTCGGAAAGATCGCCTTTGTGCACGCGCACGACGTCCCGTATGAACTTGCCGACTTTCTTGGTCGGATTCAGCGCGTTCATGGCGGCCTGCGGAATATAGGCGATTTCCCTACCCAGATAATTCGTGCGCAAGGTCTCGTAATCGAGCTTCATTATGTCGTTCCCGCCGATTTCAATCGTACCGCTCTGAAAGTGCAGCGGAGGGAAGTAGAAGCCCATGAGGCTGAGCGCGAGGGTCGACTTTCCGCACCCCGATTCGCCGGCGATGCCGAGAACTCGACCCTCCTTGAGGGAAACCGTGACCCCTGATACGGCGTACACGTTCTCCTGCAAGCGCGTCCGGTAATGGGTATACAAATCTTTGACTACTAAGGTATCGGCGCTCATGCTCAGCTCCTGATCTTCGGATTGAAAATTTCATCCATGCCGTTGTTCATCATGAACAGCGAGAAGGTGAAACAAGCGATCAAGCCCGCAGGAGGGATAAAGGCCCACCAAGCGCCCGCGCCCATCGCCTCGAACATGATCGCCCAATTGAGCATGGTCCCCAAGGAAATCGTATTGAACGGCCCCAGGCCGAGCATCGAGATGCTCGCTTCAGCGAGTATTCCGTTTGCGGTCTGCAGTATGCACGCCATGAACACGTAGGAAGCGATATACGGCAGAATTTCTAAAAGTATTATTCTCAGAACGCCGTAGCCGGAAATCCGGGCGATGTTGACATGGTCGCGCAACCGGAGCGACGACGTTTGAGCCCGCACCGCGCGGGCGGTCCACGGCCAGGCGGTAAATCCAATAATAAGTCCGACCATCGTTGAACTGCGGTTGTTAAGGCTGATCGATATAAGGATTAGAATGACGAACGAAGGTATAACGATGAACATATTGTTAACCGTAGTCAGTATGTTGTCGACGGTTCCTCCCATGTAGCCGGCGAAAAGACCGATCGCTAATCCGATGCTGATAGCGACTATGCCCGCGATCAACCCGACGTACAATGAGGAACGCGCGCCGTACGAAAGTTCAAGAAGGACGTCGCGCCCGAAGTTGTCGGTGCCCAGCGGATATTCTTTGGAGGGGCGTTCATAGCTCATCCCCATCATCTCGAATGGATCGTTTTTGTTGACCATGGGATATCCGATTACGAAAGTGGATATGACAAGGAGCAACGTAAAACCGATGACGAATTTAGGGGATCTAAACAATGTGCGCAATGTATTATTCATCTTACTTATCCTCTAATTGGGCCATCTTGATGCGCGGATCAAGGAATCCGTACACTATCTCGATGAGGAAGTTCATCGTCAAAACGGCGACCGTCACGACCAGCGTGCATCCCGAAATGAGCGGATAGTCCAACTGTCTGATAGCGCTGAACAATGAAGAACCGATGCCCGGATAATTGAATACTATTTCCGCGATAAGCGCGCCGCCCACCATCGTTCCCAGGGAAAGCGCGAGTCCGGTGATTTGCGGAAGCATCGCGTTGCGGAACACATAGCGGATCACTTTGTTATCTTTGACTCCGAGCAATTTTGCGTAGAGCACATAGTCCGCGTTGAGTTCATATATCGCCATGGACCGCATACCGATAGCTTGACCGCCGACCATTACGATTACGATCGTCATGAAAGGCAACATGTAGTGGCGAAGAATCGAGGCGTAGAATTCAAATGAAATCGACGGAAGAAGATTGAAACCGTAGCCTCCGCCGATTGGGAACCAATGGAGAGTTACGGCGAAAACATACAGCATTATCATGGCGAATGCGAAGAAGGGAAAGGAGCTTATCGCCAAGGATGCGGGCATTATGAGCTTATCGAACGCTTTTCTTTTATATGCGGCGATGGCGCCCAAAAAATTGCCGATGAGCCATCCGGTTATGATCGCGGGAAACTGCAGGGAGAGAGTCCAAGGGACGGCGTTAGCCAAAATGGTCCCGACCTTTTTTGGGTACTGGCCGAATGAGGTACCCAGATCGCCGCGGAGCACGTTTTTCAAATACACGAGGAATTGCATCCAAATGGGCTTATCAAGGCCGAATTCTTTGTTGAACGTTTCATAGACTTGTTTTATCTGATTCTGGTCCTTCATTCCCTGCGTCAAAGTGAGCGCGATAGTATCGACCGGATTTCCCTTCATCATTCGGGGAAGCACGAAGTTCAGCGTCAGGGCAATGAAAAGAGTCAGCATTGTCCAACTGAGTTTTTTCAAGAAATATTTAACGTACGGGTTCACGTATCACCCCCGTGGGCAGACAGGATACAGCGCGTAAGGCGCCTGAGGAAAAGATCAGCTGGTTGCATACGACGCATTTAGCGTCGCATGCAACGGTCGCCTCTCATTGAGACAGTCGAAAGATGCTTGCGCCCCTCTCGACTGCCTTTCATATTGAGCCTGGTTTACTTGGAACTAATGTAGTAGAGCGCTTTGGTGAACGCTTCGCGGACCGGAGCGGGAGGAATGTTGTGAGGATTGTTCGTCACGTCGGGGAACCCCTTCCACACGCCTTCGTAAACGGTGTAAAAAGCGCCCGGACGATACATCAGGTTTAGGACCGGCAGATCAGTGAGGAATATCTGGCTGAGTTCGGTATAGAGGGCCTTGGCCTTAGCGGGATCAGTCTCGCCGGGGATGGCTTTGATGATCGCGTCGGCGCGGTCGTTCTTGTAGCGACCGAAGTTGAAGCTGGCGACGACCGGCTCTCCGAGCGGCTTGGTATCCGAGGAATCCATCCAGGCTCGGGCGCGGTCCCACGGCTGGGCAACGCCGGCGGGCGGAGTGCCGAACATGGTGATGTCGAAGTCGCCGGTACGGACGGCGGTGTTCCACACGGGCTGCTCGGGGAACTTGGTCCGGAGCTCAACGCCGATCTTCTTGGCGGACTGAACGACGATTTCCAGGGAGGCATTCCAGTCGGACCAGCCGTAGGGGCAGGTAACCTCCCAGGGGCCGAGGCGGGTGCCGTCGGGCATTACGCGGACGCCGTCGGCGCCCATCTTCGCGCCGATGGAATCGAGGAGTTTGTTGGCGCCGGCGACGTCGTAGGTATAGCGGAGAGAAGCGAGTTTGGAATCATAAACGAACTTCATCTCGGCGGGAACCTGAAGGGTAAAGCCGGGGACGATCTTGTCGGAATATCCGCTCATCGCGACATCGGCGATCTTCTTATAATCAATGCTCATTCCGATGGCGCGGCGCAGCTCGGGGATAGTGCCGATGCCCTTCCTGGTCATATTGAAGATCAGGCTGGGAATCTGGACCGGGATATAATAGGGAGCGTCGGGAAGATAGGTCTTGTATGTTTTCTTCTTCTGGCCTTCCCAAAGGGTCCAAACCTTCGGCATGAACTGCTGGTTAACGTCGATCTCTCCCTGGCGGAACGCGTTGGAGGCGGCGTCGTTCGATTTATAGATGATGTGCGCTATGTATTTGGGAGCGGGCAGCTTGCCGAAGACCGATTTGCCCCAGTAGTTATCATTGCGCTGGGCGATTACGCGCGTGTCGTCGTAGAAGATAACCTTGTACGGACCGGACCCGATGGGATCGGGATTGAATTCCTTCATCGCCTTGGTAAAGTCGTTGCCGTTCTTGGTCATAAAATCGGACCAGAAATGCTTGGGAATGATCCACACGTGGTTGAGGCTGTCCAGGACGTAGAGCCGGTTGGGCCTTGTCTTGCTCATCTTGATAAGGACGACATCCGAGCCTTGCGCAACGACTTCGTCGATAAAGCCCATGTACGAACTCCACGGAGTCGGGTTCGTCTTACCCATCATATAGGTGTACACGACGTCCGCGGAGGTCAGCGGCTTTCCGTCGCTGAATTTGACGCCCTTGTTGAGGGTGACCTTCAGGGTGCTGGCATCGGTCCATTCAAAGGATTTGCCGACGAGCGGTTCGGACTGGTTGGAGAGCTGGTTGTACATGAACAACGGCTCATAGACAAGGAACTGGGCGTTATTATAGGTAACGGGGAACGTGCCGGCGGGAGAGAACGGATTGAAGTTCTGGGGAGCGCCCCAGAGCAGACCGCCGACATACATGGTCTCTTTACGGGGAAGCGATTTCGGAGCTTCCGCTCCGAAGACCGCGGCCGCTCCGGTGACCAACACCAGCGCGGCGACTAAAGCTTTAAAATTTCCCAATTTCATGCAACTACCTCTTTTTTTGGGAATGAAATCGCGCCGGGAAGGATTCCCGCGCGCGGACCGGCAACGCCGTTCGGTAATGATACCCCGGCATAGGGAATGCGCTATCAAATATCCGACGTCGGTCTTTCACAATTACGACATTTGTGGAGAAATCTATCTGAAATAAATGGGAAAACTATGCGCGGACACATTCAAAACGAACGGTCCGCGCGGTATCGACTTATTTTTTCTTGAGTAACGCGGAAACTTCCGCCGGCGATTTCTTGCCGTTTGCCGCGTCGATTATCGCTTGTATCGTTTCAGGCGGGAACATCGCGCCGCCCATCCAACTCAAATTACGCAGGGGTAGCTCGCGTATAAGAGAATCCATCATGAGGAACAACGGCGATTCCGCGTCAACTACGCCGAGCGAAGCCCGTACGCCCGCGATCATCGTCTCCGCGAGATCCTTGAAAGCCGGAAGTCCGAAAACATCGCCTACGGTGGAGTTACGATCGACAATTTGCCGCGGCGCTTTTGTTTCCTCAACGTAAACGGAAGCGCTCTCCCTTACGTTTCGGACCGAAGAGCCGACCGATACCGAGTACAGGCCGCGCTCGGCCCTCCAGCAGTCACGATCCGCATCCCAGTACGCGAAGGCGCGCGCGTCGATTTTGAAGGAAACCGTTTTTTTCTCCCCGCTCTTGAGTTCGATTTTCTCGAACCCTTTCAGCTCCATTTTGGGCCGAACGACTGTGGATGCGGGCGGAGAAACGTACAGCTGCACCACATCCTTGCCCGCGCGGTTGCCGATATTGGAAACCGAAACGCTCGCGGTGAGCGTTTCGGCGTCCGACACGCGCTCGCGGTCGAGCTTGAACTCGGAATAGGCGAACTCCGTGTAGGAGAGCCCGTGGCCGAAGGGGAAAAGCACCGGAGCGTCGACGGATTCGTAGTGGCGGTAGCCGACGAAAACACCTTCCCGATATTCCACCGAATTCTTCCCGCCGGGGAAATTCAAATAGGAAGAATTGTCCTCCAAGCGGAGCGGGAAAGACTCGGCAAGGCGCCCCGACGGTTCAGCGTCCCCGAAAAGCATGTCGACGGCGGCGGAGCCTCCGGCCTGGCCGCCGAGATAGCCTTCCAGGACCGCGCCGACTTCCGGGAGCCAGGACATTTCGATCGGGGCGCCGTTGCTCAAAACGACGACCGTTTTCTTCGCGGAGGAGGCGGCCGCCCTGATGAGGGCTACGTGGCTTTCAGGCATCCGCAGATGGGTCCGGTCGAAACCCTCGGACTCGAAATCGTCGGTGAGGCCGGCGAAAACGACGGCGACGTCGGACGAGGCGGCGGCAGCCCGCGCTTCCTCAATGAGGGAGGAAACCGGGGACGAGTCGGCGATGTCGTATCCGGCCGCGTAGATGAGTTCCGCTTTGCCGGCGAGAACCTTTTCGGCCGCATCCCAGGCGCAGTCAAGGCGCGTCGGATTCATATGAGAACTGCCGCCGCCCTGATAGCGGGGATTCTTCGCGAACGCGCCGAGGAACGCTATCTTTCCTTTCTTTTGTAGCGGTAGCAGCGCGTTCTCGTTCTTCAGGAGTACGGTTCCTTCCGCGGCGACCCGGCGCGCCAGCGCGTGATGGGCTTCGGCGTCGAATCGGGCCTGCGCGCGGCGATTTTCAATGACGCGGAAATAGAGCCGGAGATTCCGCGCGACCGCGTCGTCCAGCTTCTTTTCGTCCAGCTTCCGGGCGCGGACCGCGGCGACAATTGAAGCGTCGTTCGCCGGACCGCTGAAAGGCATTTCCAGGTCCTGCCCCGCGGCAAGTCCCGCAACACGGTCGTCGCAGGCGCCCCAGTCGGTCATCACGATTCCGTCGAACCCCCACTCGTCCCGAAGGATCTTGGTGAGAAGCATCTCGTTTTGAGAACAGTATGTGCCGTTCAGCTTGTTGTAGGCGCACATGACGGTCCAGGGTTTGCTCTTCTTGATCGCCGTTTCGAAGGCGGGAAGGTAGATTTCCCGAAGCGTCCGTTCGTCCGCGACCGTATCGATCGTCATGCGCAACTTTTCCTGGTTGTTGGCGGCGAAATGTTTGATCGAAGTCCCCACGCCCTGGGCCTGCACGCCGGCGATATGCCGCGCCGCGAGCTCTCCGGTAAGGTACGGGTCTTCAGAGAGATATTCGAAGTTGCGGCCGCAAAGAGGGCTGCGCTTGATGTTGACAGCCGGTCCCAGGATAACGCCGACGCGTTCGGCCTGAGATTCCCTGCCGAGAGCCGTTCCGACTTCCTCCAGCAGCGCCCGATTCCAGGTAGCGCCGAGACCCGCTCCCGTGGGGAAGCAGGTGGCGGGTACGCTCTTGTTCAGGCCAAGCTCCGAGGCGGAAGTCGACCCCTTCCGCAGGCCGTGAGGACCATCGGTCATCATCCACGACTCGATCCCCAAACGATCAACGGATTTCGTGTTCCAGAAATCCTTCCCCGAACAAAGGGAGGCCTTTTCCTCAAGCGTCATGCTCCCGACTATCTCTCCGATTTTCTTTTCGTCCATAACCAGCGTCTCCTTATTGCCTCGCCATCAAGCCGTCCATGAGGAATCGTATATGCTCCCCGGAAATCCGTTCCAATTCACCGTCCCGGACTTCCATCAAAGCGTGGCCGCGGAGAAGCAGGCGCTGGAGCAAGGCGGTTACCGAATTTGAAATAGTGACCATGGCCAGATGCGGTTCAAGATCCGGTCGGATCGATCCGTCGGCCATACCTTCCTCTATCAGTTCGACGATGATGCGATTGGAGCGCAGATGCTTGCGCAGCCGGTCGGTGAAATCAGGAGGAATGCGGCAGCCGGAAAAGTAGGCGTCGAATTCGGCGACGAACATGCGGATGCGGTGGAACTTAGGCGCGATCATTGAATGGCGGAGAAAGCAATCGAGCCGCCCAAGCGCCGAGGTCCCGAAGGGCGACGTTTCATCCCGCCAGGAAGAGTCGGCTTCGATGAACGCGAAAGACACCTCGATTATCGCCATACCGAGGTCAAGCTTGTCACGGAAATAACGGTACAGGCTCGTCCTGCTTATCCCGACCTTCTCGGCAACGTCCTTCATCTGCGTCTCAAAAAAACCGTTTGACAGGAAAAGCTCGCGGGCGGCCTCAATGATGCGCTCGCGGGTCGCCTCGGTCTGATAGATCATACGGCCGTAGGTGCCTTTAGCCTCTGTGACCTCGCTCTTTCTCATTGCTTCTCCGTATTATATTACTCGTGTAACATACATCCTAAACGCTCGCTATCTCCTTGTCAATTGAGGATTTTACAAAAGAACACCTGAAGGCGAGGCGGCCGGAAAACTTTTTCTTTCTCTTGTTTCCGCCGGCCATGGTATAGTTGACGAACGATGAGAGTGAGTGTCCTTTTTCCGCCGAATTCCATTAGACGAAAATTGCTTCTAGGGATCTCCCTCATCGGCATTCCGCCGCTCGTGGTGCTTTTCTACCAGAATTACTACGCCCTCGGCGTTCTCCGGGAGAAGGCGGGGGAATCCTACCAGCGGACTGTTTCGCAGTACCTGGACCGCGTCGACGGGGACCTGAGCGCGATAGACCGCCACTTGCGCGCGCTCGCGGATTCGGATACGGATGTGTTGACGATGGCGGAAACCGACGACGAGAACGCCTACCGTTTGGCAAAAAATCGGCTGAGCAGACGGTTCACCGAAAGCACGCTCGTCTATCCCCATGCTGAACTTTTCTTCTCCTTTTCCCAGCGGCGGACCGACTTTCTGGAAATATTCTCCGCCGGAGGATCTTTTGTGGACCGCTTGCGAATGCGGGAAGTCGTCCGGGGAGGGGTCATCATCGGGCCTCCGGGATACGAACGGGAGAGGGAGTGGCGCGTAGTCCTCATCGAGGGCAAATGGTTCCTCATCCGAGCGATTCAAACCGGCACCGTTCTGATCGGCGCCTGGTGCCGGATTGATCAACTGCTGCGGAACGCGAATATTTTCTCGCCGGAAGAACAGGCGTCGTTGCTTTTCACCAACGAATACGGCGAGATAATGACCGATCCGGGACCGTCCGATATCCGGAAAATCGAGGCGACGGGCATCCACGAGAAGGTCCACTCGCCAATCAAGCGCGGGGTGTACCTCGTCGTCGGCACGGCTTCGGATGTGGCCCCGCTCCGGCTCCACGCGATCATCAACGATCACGCGGTGGTGCGGAACCTGCCGAATCTCCAGTGGTTGTTTCTGTCGATCTCGGCGGCGACCGTCATCTTTTTCGCGCTCGGAGCCTTGATCATGCTCCGCACGACTATCGTGCTTCCGCTGGAGCGCATGCTCGGAACCATCACAAGCATACGCGATGGAGAGGCGAGCGGGCGAATCATCCCCCTTCCGTCCTCCGACGAATTCCGCAAGGTCACCGACGCGTTCAACGCGATGATGTCCGAGATCGACCAGTTGCGGATCAGCGTGTACGAGGAACAGCTCGCCATCCATCGGGAAGAGCTGCTCAGGCTTCGCGCTCAGGTCGATCCCCATTTCTTTCTGAACTCCATAAACATGATCTACAGTCTTATTTCAGAAAAGGATTACGAACGCGTTTCCGAAGCCATGCTCCTCCTGTCAAACTTCTTCAGCTTCTCCGTGCGCAACAACGCGGAATACGTGCCCCTCGGCGAAGAACTCGGCCATATCGAAGATTATTTCAGGATTCAGCAGCTCCGGTTTAACGATACGCCTCGGCTGAGCATGGACGCGCCCGATTTCCTTCTTGACCAACCGGTACCGCCGCTGATCATCCAAACGTTCGTGGAGAATTCTTTCCAGCACGGCGGGGCGCGGCGGAAAGCCTTCAAGGTGGCGATAACGGTGGACCATGAAGAGACGGAAGGTTCGGAATACATCGCCGTACGCATTGAGGACAACGGCGCCGGTTTCAGCGCAGCCTACATCGACTCGTTTTCCGACGGCCGCAAGCGCGACGAATCAAAAGACCATATTGGGATAAAGAACGCGCAGCGACGCCTGGAACTGATCTACAAAGGCAGGGCAAGGCTTGCGATCGGTAATACGGAAACGAACGGAAAGACAAAAGGATCGTGGGTTCGCATGCTCATTCCGATGGCGGAAAGCGGTGGGCTCCCCGGAGAGGAAACAGTATGAAACGGCTCCTGATAGTTGACGACGAACGGCATTCGGCCGACCGGATCGCAACGAGTCTAAATTGGGAGGAACTCGGTATCGCGACTCCGGATCGGGCGTACGACGCGGAGGAGGCCAAGCGCCTCCTATCATCGCGCGGAGCCGATATCATGCTCTGCGACATCGAGATGCCGGGAGAGAGCGGGCTGGAACTCATCGCTTGGGCGCGTTCGTCCGTCCCGGAACTGGAAACGGTCATTCTGACCTGCCACGCCGATTTCAGCTACGCGCGGGAAGCGATTCGGCTGGGCAGTTTCGATTATCTGATAAAGCCGGTATCCACCGAGGACTTGCGCGGCGTATTCGCGCGCCTGATCGATCGCATCGATCGCTCAGCGTCTCTCAAATCGCAGAGCGATCTGGGCAAGCATTGGCTGCGCAATCGGCCCCTAGTCGTGGAACGCTTCCTGCTGGACTTGGTCAACGGATTACTAAATCCCGATCCAGCCTCGATCGAGGAAGCGGTCAAGGAACGGGGGCTCCCCTTCGAACCGTGGACCTCGGTGCTTCCCATCCTGATGCGGTTCCATCGCTGGGACGACGAGCCCAGCCTGCGCGAACGACGTATCCGCGAACACGAAGGACGCAACACGCTCGGCGCTGAATTGTCGGCGGGAGCCGGCGAAACGGACATCGTCCGCATGGAGAAGGAGGAAGCGCTCGCCGTGGTGCGCCTGCCGGCAGCAGACCGGGAAGGGCTGGGAGCCTGCTACGCCGTCTGCGAACACTTCGCGGCTGAATTCTCAGGGACCGCGAAATGCGCCATCGGCTGCTACATTGGAGAGATCGGGACCCTCACGGATTTTCCGATTGCCGTCCGCCGGCTGCGAAAGCTGGCCGATGACAATGTGTCCTGCGCGACTAAGGTCCTGAGCCTGCGCCCGCGCGATAGAGCTGTTCTCGGGTTCAAGGCGCCGGACCTTGACGCGTGGAAGCTGCTCCTGGAAAACGGTGCCGCGGACGCGCTTCGCGACTCGGTAGCCGAATACCTACGGGACCGTGAGCGCGCGAACAAGCTTGACGCGAGTTCGATCGCCATGCTCCGCCAGGATTTTATGCAGCTCGTGCACATCATCCTGGGCAGCCGGGGCGTGTCCGCGCATCTGCTTCCCTCCATGGCCGAGAATACCGACGGCGAGCTCACCGTTCAGGATACGCTCCGCTGGACACGAAACGTTGCCGAGGCCGTCGCGTCGCTGTCCAGCGGCCCGCGGGGTCCGCAGCCGGACGCGCGGGTCTTGGCGGCCGAAGCTGAGCGGTATATCCGCGGCCACCTTGCCGACGATCTCTCCCGGGAGTCGATAGCTGATCGGGTCGGCTTGAATTCCGACTACTTCGGCAGGGTTTTCCGTAAGGAGACCGGGCTCACCGTCACCGAATACGTCGTCAAGGAGCGCGTTTCCATGGCAATCAGGCTCCTGGAGGGCACCGACCAATCGATCAGCCGCATCGCGGAACAAGTCGGCTATACGAATTTCGCTTACTTCTCCCAGCTCTTCCGCAAGGCGACGGGTTTCACCCCCAGCGAATACCAACGGCGCCACCGCAAGAAGCAAAACACGGGGGGCCGGGAATGAGATCCCGTCAGACATTCTATGTAATTCTTATAGCGCTCTTTGCTACTTGGGGATGTTCCGCGCCGCCCGCGCCGGAACTGACCGACGTGCTCACCGTCGTGTACCTTACCAACACGGAAGCCCCGCCCGATCTGCGGGAGGTTGAGGCGGCGATTAATAAGCGTTTCGCCGAGCGGATCGGAGCGCGTGTGACGATGCGGCCTCTGCCCTCGGGGGTCATCGAGCGGCAGCTGGACATGATGCTCGCTTCCGAATCTCCGCCGGACTTGTTCGCCACCGACATTGACGAGCTGCATTCGCGCGTGACGCGTAACCAAATCCGCCCATTGGACTCGCTATTGGACTTCGCGGGTCGAAATATACTCAAAACTATCGATCCGGTGTACCTCAGAGTCGGCAAGATTCAAGGGCAGACCTACGCGGTGCCGCCGATGAAGGATTACGCTTCGTTCTACGGCGCCCTGCTTCGATCCGACCTGATCGGAAAATACAACGTGGACATGACGAGAATCAGGAGGCTCGCGGACCTGTCTCCCGTGTTGCGGATGATCAAAGAGGGGGAAGAGGACATCGTGCCGCTGGTGTTGTCGGACTTCCGCAATATTCTGTCCTCATACAACAACGAATACGACAATTTGGGTGACGACGCGGGAGTTCTCATCGATTTCCGCGATCCTTCTCGCGTGTCGAATCTTTTCGAATCCCGGTTCTACTCCGATGCCGTCTCGCTCGCGCGCGATTGGTACGTGCGGGGGTACCTGGCGACGGACGCGGATACGAGCAGGGAGACGGCGGAAGACTATCTGGCGGCGGGAAAGGCTTTCGCGGCGCTCTGTCCCCAGAAACCCGGCTTCGCCGGCCAGGAATCGCGTATCACCGGCTACTCACTACGGAGCGTACCCCTCACCAAGCCGGTCGCGACGTCGGACAAAGTGGGAAAGACCATATGGGCGATCTCCGCAAAGAGCCCGAGGCCGGTCACCGCGATGCGGTTCCTGGAACTTCTGTACACCGACGCCGAACTGGTGAACCTCATCGATTGGGGAATCGAGGGAAAGCACTACAAGCGACTCACGACCAATATCATCACACTGCCGGACAGGATCGGTCCGGCGCCGATCGGCTACCAGCCGAATCACGGCTGGCAATTCGGGAACCAGTTTCTTTCGTACGTGTTCCTGGGCGACCTCCCCGACATCTGGAAGAAGATGGAAGATTTCAACCGCCAAGCCATCAAGTCCCCCGCGCTCGGGTTCACCTTTGACCCCACACCGATCAAGTCCACCTATCAGGCCGTCCGCAACGTCATGAACGATTATCGGAACGGCCTGGAGACCGGCGCGCTCGACCCGGTCGTCGCACTTCCCGTATTCAAAAACAAGCTCCGGGAAGCCGGCATCGACAAGGTCATTGAGGAAAAACAGCGCCAGCTCGATGCCTGGATTGGGCGATGAAGATATCGCGGGTACCCCCCAGGACCCGCGCATAAAAACCTATGCCGGGTGTGTCACAAAAAAACGCGGCCCCCTAGAGATGGCCGGGGCGCGCCAGTAAAAACGGGTACGAACGGTTCCCGCAGGACCTACTGGTCCGAGGACTCGGCATAAATGCCGCGTGAGTACCCGTTTTTACGTCGGCAGCCCCGACCCAACCAGAAAAGCCGCGTTTTTTTCCTGACAGGTCCTCATTCAGGATTTATATGCGCGGACCCTGATTGAGCCCCAGACGGCTTTTGACCCTATCGCCTTCCTTGAGCCCCGAAAGTATCTCCGTATAAAGCCCGTCCGAGACGCCGAGACGCACTTCCGTCTTCACGAATTGTCGCGGACTGTTCTCTACCTCCACGTAATAACGTCCGTTTTCCGTGATGACATCCCGCTCCTTGACGCAGACTACTTTTTCAGCCCGGTTCAGAAGGATTTCCGCGTTGGCGCTGTAGCCGGCCCGGAGAAAGATATCTTTGGGCGGCACGAACGTGATCCGAATCTTGAACTTGATGCTCCCGGAAGACTCGGAACCGCGCGGGGAAAGGAAAGAAAGCGCACCGGGGATTGTTCTGTTCTCGACGGCGGCGAGTTTTATTTTGGCTTCCATCCCTTTTCGGAGCTTGTCGATCTGGCCCTCGTCGATCTCCCCTTCAAAGAGGAGAGAACTCATATCAGCGATAACGGCCACCGTGGTTCCTATTGAATAGCCGCCGCTTTCCTGTACCGGCGTCCCTTCCTTGACCAGAATATCAAGAACGGTACCCGAGATCGGTGACAACACTAGGTTGTTGATGGTTTGCTTGTCGGAGGAGACGCCCTCCTTCATGAGCAAGATCCGGTTGCGAAACTCCTTGTAGTCTTCAAGGGCCAATTGGTAGGCTTTTTCGACATTCCGGTACTCCGAATCGGGGATAAGCGATTTGTCGGCAAGGATCTTGGATTTCTCCAAGTCGGACGCCGCGGCTTTGAGTCTGATGGACGCCTTTTCGAGCGCCGCTTGCGAGGAGTTGAGTTCCAGGCTGTTCGGGATCACCCGGATTGAGAGGAGAGAGTCGCCTTTTTTCAGGGAATCCCCCGGCTCGACGAAGAGGTAGTCCACCACCCCGGAAAGAGACGATTTCACTTCTACTTGCCTTTCCGGCATGATGGAACCGGAGGCGATGACCTTTTCCTCGATCGTACGCCGTCCGGCGGCTTCCGTCGGAACAACGGTTTTCGGGCCCGCCGCCTTGAAGATGAGAAAGATGAAAGTCGCGGCCACCGCGACGGCAAGAATGATCAGGGCGACGACAAACTTACGCATTGGTAATTTATTCCTCCCGCAGAGCTTCAACCGGGTGGATACGGGCCGCCTTGAGCGCGGGGTACAGGCCGGCGAACGTCCCTGCCAGGATGAGAATGACCGTGGCTCCCAGGGCCACGCCGAGGTTGATCTCCGGTTCAGCGAAATAATCGATCCGCATTCGGGACTGACGCATGTAAAATGACACAAGCTCGGTAAGCAAGGTCGCCGTTACCAATCCCGTATATCCCGCCGAGGCCGTGATGAGGAAAGCCTCCTGCAGAATCATGGAGATGATCGACGCGGGCGATGCGCCGAGCGCCTTGCGGATTCCGATCTCCCTGGTACGCTCGCGGACGATGATGAGCATGATGTTGCTCACGCCGATGATGCCCGCGAGCAGGGTGCCCAGACCTACGATCCAAATGAAAATCCGGATACCCGTGAACAAGCCCTGGATGGTTCTGAACTCCCGCGAAGAATTCCATGAGCCGATGGCACGCAGGTCGTCGGGGTGCACGTCGTGCCGCGCGGCGAGCAGACTCTTGATCTCTCCCTCCGTCCGGTCCGTGTCCGTGAGGTTGTCGGCGAGTATGGAAAACCAGCCAACCTTGCCGATCATGTTGAAGGATCGCTGCATGGTCGTGAAGGGAATGTAGACGACCTCCGTACGTCCCCGGCTGTCCCCGCCGAAGGATTCGTAATCGAACAACCCGACG
>JBAYHM010000039.1:0-21043 GCA_041666155.1 Treponemataceae bacterium | reverse complement strand
CTAGCGGAGCCTCCGCTCCCAGCATTTCTTTCTGGATCATCGCCATCAAAGCGCCGATCGCGACGGGGAGTTCCCGCGACGGCGAGAAGTACGGCCGGGCGAATTTCAGGAGCTTCTCGAAATCCCCTATGCGGAAGGCCGCGAGGTACGCATAGCCCTTACCGCCGTTCAGATACACGTAACGCCTGTTCAAAACGTTTTTCCCTGTCCCATAGACCCAGCGCGTTTTCTTTCCCGCGTCCTCTCTCCGCCAGGTACGCGGCAGGTTCGCCTCGAATTCAGGACTCAGCTTGCCGCGGAGAGAACAGTAGACCACGGGTTCGTCGCCATCGAACACCGGGGGAATATTCGCGTATTTCCAGAGCGCCCAGAACGGAACAGGATTCGCGCAAACGACGGCATCGAGCCCGTCGTTTTCGTACCGCTGCCGGGCGATGCAGGAAGCGAAGGACCCGATATCGCCTAGGCTGATTCCATTCCATCCCAGAATAGGGCCGTGCGTCATGTACCAGTCGTCGCCGATACTCAACAAGACGCTTAGGAAGGTAATAGAACCCTCCTTGAGCGTATTCGCCATCGAGGGAGAATAAAGCATGAACGAAGCTTCCTCATCGTCCATGCACAGGTATCGTCCTTCCCCCAGATCTTCCAGAACGACGAAAGCCGCGTAGAGCCACGGCTCCTCGTTGAACAATTCGTACGCGCTTTCGTATTCTTTGTCGCCGGCGCGGGTACGCCGATGTTTTTCCCGATCGGATTCCCCGTCCACCGAATGCCACAACGCCGCCAGATATTGGTCTATCGCCATGGGGACGAATTGCTTCGGAAAAGTGGAAAGGCTTTCCGCGTGCTTCTTGAGCGCGTCCCGTAAGGGAAGAATGAACCTTCCGCCGTCTTCCTGCCAGGGGTCGCCTTTATCATACAGTTTCAGCAACGCGTGCCGGCGCTTCAATTCGGCGGCGGAGAGCAGTTCGGGCGGACTTTCGGCTTCTTCCGCCCCGAACCGATCCCGAGTATGTTGAACCTCGTGATCATCCTCTTCACCGGCATACGGAATTTCCTTCACCAGTTTGAGCCGCTTGCCGCCGCAGAGTTCGCGGATCGCCCGGTCCAATTCTGTCCGGCCGGACATAACGCCTCGCGAAACAAGGTAGTCGTAGTAACGGCCGATGTTCCCGAGAAAGCGCTTCGCGTTGGCCAAGTTTTTCTCGAAAGAATCGCCATCGATGAAATGGGAATCGATCCATTCGATCGCCAACGAATACTGCCAATAAGGCAACGTCTCCAGCGTGTTGGAATCCTGCACCCGGGCAAGGTACTCATTGAACGCGAACAGATCGTCCCAAATAGTCCGCAGGCTATCGCCCTCCGTCGTCCGGGCGGCCTCGCGGAAAAAGACCATTAGCATATCTTTCTGTAAGATCGAGGAACTCGATCGCAGTATTTCTTCCAGGACCAACGCTTCGTCGGTTGCCATAATATTGCCTCCGGGACCTTGATTACCATTGGAGATACCATCTGGTCTCCCGTTTTATGGACACCTCTTATTGCAAGATTTGAAGTTTGTACAAATGTTATTGCAAAAAACGGCTTTTCTTGCAATAACGCATTCCTACCCCGCCAGCGGCGCCCGGAATCCTAAAGCCTTAGCGCATCGATTCATAGCGGCGGCGTGCGTGAAGACCAGTACCGTCTCTTCAGGAGACGCATCTGAAAGCGCGAGCGCCGAGGAAAGGTGCAGAGCATCCAGGGTCTTCACGCTTACCGGGAAGGCATTCATCGCTCGACGTGTCACCTTGGCCGACAGCTCCATCAGACTAAGACCCGCAAGCACCGCTTCAAGTCGATCCATCGCCGATACCAGTCCCTCGTCGGACAACTCGCCTTCCATCCGGCAGCGGTGGATGACACGGCGGCACTCGACCTCGAGTAACTCGCTAGACGCGACGCGCCCGACGGCGAAAGCGTGGCGAATCGACACCTCGCCTTTGAGAATATGTCGCAGGACGACCGAGGAATCAAGATACGCGATCATCTGTCTCCCCGCTCGTCCGCAAGGAAAAGTAGGGGATCGGAGGCGATGAGCGGCGCGAGCTCGGGACACCCATAGGGAGCCGCGGCTTCTCGGACGAACAGGGATTCCACGCCGATGGGGCCGAGAACCGCGACGGGACGCTTGTGGTCCAGGACCGTGATCCGTTCCCCGCGTTCGACTTTTTTGAGTTCGGCGCTGAGGTGGGATTTCAAATCGGATACTGAAATGGTCTGCATCTGACTAGTATAGGACTATTTTGAGTGGTTTTCAATGATACTCTTCTGGAATGCGCCGGAATAATGATATCCCAGGCGCTCACCCTTTTTTCGGCTATAATGCCCGCATGAACGCCGATGAATTGAAAAAGCTTGAGGATACCCTGTGGAGTTCCGCCGATACCCTGCGCGCGAATTCCGGGCTCAAAGCTTCCGAATACTCCACTCCCGTGCTCGGACTGATTTTCCTGAAGTTCGCGGACAACAAATACGGCCGGGTAGAGAAAGAAATCGATGCCGAGTTCAGAAAGTTCAAGGGAACCCGGAGGGAACGGAAGATCGAAGAAATCGCGATTGAAAAATGCGGTTTCTATCTTCCTCCGGAAGCCCGCTACGATCACTTACTGAATCTTCCCGAAAAAGACGATTTGGCCGCCGCGATAAAGACCGCGATGCGTTTGGTAGAGCAATACAAAAGCGAACTCGCGGATACTCTGCCCAAAGACGAGTACTTCCAGCTCAACCGGCGGACAGTGGGGACTTCAGTCGTCATCGACAACGGGACCTTGGTCCGTCTCCTCAAGAACTTCCAGGATATTCCCAAAGACGCGGACGGTGACCTGTTCGGGCGCATCTACGAATACTTTCTGGGCAACTTCGCCTTGGCGGAAGGCCAGGGTGGCGGCGAATTCTTCACGCCCCGATCGGTGGTCCGCCTCATGGTGGAAGTCATCCGACCCCACGACGGAACCGTCTTCGATCCGGCCTGCGGGTCGGGAGGCATGTTCGTGCAGTCGGCCAAGTTCGTGGAAGCCCACCGGAAGGCCGGAGAAGCGGAAGGGCTTTACGTCTGCGGCGCGGAGCGGACGCCCGCCACCGTGAAGCTGGCAAAGATGAACATTGCGGTCAACGGCCTGCGCGGCGACATCCGGCAAGCGAACTCCTACTACGAAGACATCCACGAAAGTTTTGAGAAATTCGACTACGTTCTGGCCAATCCGCCCTTCAACGTGGACGACGTGAACCTGAAAAAGATCGAAAACGACCGCCGCTTCAACACCTACGGCATTCCCCGTAACAAAGGAGACGCCAAGGCGAAGGACAAGGGCGCGGTGACCGTCCCCAACGGCAATTACCTCTGGATCAACCTCTTCGCCACCTCTCTCAAATCCACCGGCCGGGCCGCCCTGGTCATGGCGAATTCCGCCTCCGACGCGCGGCACAGCGAAGCGGACATACGCAAGAACCTGATCGACGCGAATCTAATAGACGTCATGCTCACCCTGCCGTCCAACATGTTCTACACCGTCACCCTACCGGCGACGCTTTGGTTCTTCGACAAAGCCAAGAAAGACGACAAGATCCTCTTCATCGACGCACGCAACGTCTTCACCCAGATAGATCGCGCGCACCGGGAATTTTCGGAAGAGCAGATACGGGATATCACCGTGATAGCGCGCCTCCGGCAAGGGGAGCGCACGGAATTCGCCAGGCTGGTGGATGAATATTTTACGCTCGGCTTCAAGCGGCTCGCGGACAACCGGGAACGGATCAAGACCGTTTCCGCCAACGTGGTCGCCTTTCTCAAGGCCAACGACGGCGCGGATATACCGGATTTCGGCCCGGCGCTGAAAAGCGCCGCCGCGCTGGCGGACTACTGGGAAAAGTACCGGACGGCCACCCGCGACGCGTCAGCGGAAAAGGCGAACACGGCCCAGCGAAAACTTACCGAGCGTGTCGCGCCCTTCTTCGCGGCTCTGCATGAACTCCTCAAGGAAACGGACAAGAAGGTTCGGCACGTAGAGAAAGAGAAGGCCCGCGACAAGGACCTGAAAAATCTAAAAGCGGAACTTGAAGCCTTGCACGGGGCACTGAAAGTCGCCGAATACTACTTCACCCACGTCGCTTGGCTTCAGGAACGTTTCCCCGAGGCGAAATACGAGGACGTGACCGGCCTCTGCAAGCTCGCTTCCCCGGCGGAAGTATCGGAGCAGGAATACTCGCTCAATCCCGGCCGCTACGTGGGCGTGGTGATAGAGGAAGACGGCAAAACCGAGGAAGAGTTCATCGATGAGATGCTCGCGCTGAATGAGGAACTGGAAAAGCTCAACGCGGAAGCGCGAGAATTGGAGAGCGTGATCGGGCATAATATTAGGAAAATAGCAGGGGAATAAAAAACGGGAGGTAGGAATGGAGAAGAAACCGATCATGATGGTATCATCGTCTGTGTACGGTATCGAAGAATTGTTGGAACGGCTATTCGCGCTCCTGACCGCCATGGGATATCAAGTCTGGATGTCCCACAAGGGTACGACGCCCGTCGATTCCCAACTTTCCGCCTTTGGGAACTGCCTGCGCGCGGTAAACGATTGCGACCTCTTTTTCGGCATAATCACCCCAAATTACGGAAGCGGACAAGAAGAGGGTGGCATTTCCATCACCCATCGGGAACAACGGAGGGCTATTGAAATGAACAAACCGCGGTGGTTCCTCTCCCACGATCACGTAGTGTTCGCGCGGACGCTGCTGCGGAATTTGGGTTATGATACAAGCGAGAAAAGAACCGCTCTTTCGCTACGAAATAAAGCCGCGATCGACGACCTGCGCGTCATCGACATGTACGAGGAAGCGGTACTTTCAGATATTCCTCTCAAGGATCGGCAAGGAAATTGGGTCCAGAAATTCGAGACCGACGCCGACGCGCTCCTATTTGCCGTCTCGCAGTTTTCCCGCTTTCAGGAAGCGGAAACCTTCGTTAAGGAAAACCTTTTCGATACTGTCGCCGTTCTCAAGAAAACCAGTGAGCGGAGGCCGCCTAGATGATCGACAAAAAGCTGATTAGGCTATTATCCCTCGGCGAAGGTCAGACCATCGAGCTGAAAACCGCTTTTCGCGCCGATTCGGCAAGCAGGGAAGTTTGCGCATTCCTCAACTCTTCCGGCGGGTATCTAGTCTACGGAGTCGATGAAGCGGGAAAGGCGGTCGGTATTCCGGAACGCCTAGACCCGGCGAAAATCGAAGCCGACCTTCGCGACAAGATTTCGCCGAAACCGTTCCTTTCCATTCAGGATTTCGATATTGACGGCAAACGCGTGATCGTGATTGAGACTCCTGCCGGTAAAGATTTGCCGTACGCCACAGCGGGCAGCGTCTACGTGAGAGCCGGCGGGCGCGCGGAAAAAGCGGATATCGAAACCATTCGGGATATGATCGTCCGCGTACAGGGCGAACCGGTTCGATGGGAGCGCCGCTTCTCCGATGCCTCCCTGGAAAACGATCTTGACCGGGACGAGGTTTTCAAGACGGCGGAAGAGGTCAAGCGTTTCGGCCGTGCGCGTTTCGAACGGACCGAGCGCGTTGAAGATATTCTGAAGAATCTAGCTGTTTACGATTACGGCCGAATCACCAACGCGGGCGATGTTCTCTTCTGTTCCAATCCGGCAAACCGGAATCCGCAAGTTCGCGTCCGAGCGGCGTGCTTCACCTCAGACAAGACCGACAGTCAGTACCGTGATATGAAGCAATTCGAAGGGCCCGCCTTCCAAGTATTGGAAGACGTGTACGCCTTCGTAGTACGAAACACGCCTATGCGCTCCGCCTTTCCGAGCAAAGGCCTGGCGCGGGAAGACCGCCCGCTTTACCCGGAGAAAGCGCTCCGTGAAGGCTTGATAAACGCCTTCGTCCATCGGGATTACGCGGATTTCTCGGGCGGTATTTCCGTGCAGCTTTATCCGCAACGGCTTGAAATCTGGAATTCGGGAGAACTGCCGGAGGGCGTCACCGAG
This sequence comes from Treponemataceae bacterium, assembly GCA_041666155.1. Classification (GTDB taxonomy): domain Bacteria; phylum Spirochaetota; class Spirochaetia; order Treponematales; family Breznakiellaceae; genus SZUA-426. The sequence continues at coordinate 15,008 of JBAYHM010000039.1, read as the reverse complement.
CAATCCTTGCTGAAAGGCCATATCTCCATCCTCCGGAATCCCGACATCGCCAATGTATTCTATCTCCGGAGCTTGATGGAGAAGCAGGGCCGCGGTACGGTCCTGATCCAAAAGGAGTGTTCCGCCGAAAAGCTGCCCGCGCCGGAATGGCATAGCGCAAACGGCGGCGTCACGCTCATCTTCCGTACCCCACAAGTCACCCCGCAAGTCACCCCGCAAGTCACCCCGCAAGTCACCCCGCAAGTCGAATCGCTCTTGGCGATCCTGAAAGGCGAGATGAGCCGAGGGGAATTGCAGTCGGCGTTGGGCTTGAAAGACAGGAACTCTTTCCGGGAATTGTACCTTGCCCCGGCTTTGGCATTGGGACTGGTGGAGAGGACCGTCCCGGACAAGCCGAAAAGCAGGCTGCAGAAGTAGCGGAAGAAGGGTGGGGAAGAAGAAGGAATTAACCACAGATGAACACGGATAAACACAGATGGAGAAAGAAAGTATATGACTGATTGGAAGCTTAAAGAATTAGGTGCCTTCCTAAATTTAAAGAGAGGTTATGATCTTCCTGAACGAGATCGAATACCTGGTAACATTCCAATTGTTTCATCTAGCGGCATAAGTGGATATCATAATAAAGCAACTGCAAAGGCTCCTGGAGTTGTAACAGGCCGATACGGTACTATTGGTGAAGTCTTTTATATAACTGAGAATTATTGGCCCTTAAATACAGCTCTATATGTCGAAAATTTTAAAAATAACTATCCAAGGTTTTCATATTATTTACTTGCTTCGTACTTATCGGCAAATCAAAACGCAGCTGGAGCCGTTCCTGGTGTAAATAGAAACCATCTTCATAAAATTAAAGTCAAAGTCCCCCCGCTCCCCGTCCAGCGCAAAATCGCGGCAGTGTTGTCGGGGTATGATGAGTTGATTGAGAACAACAGGCGACGCATCGCGCTTTTGGAGAAGACGGCGGAAGAGTTGTACCGGGAGTGGTTTGTCCGTCTGCGCTTTCCCGGACACGCGACAGCGAAGATCGTGAAGGGCGTGCCGGAAGGGTGGGAGGTGAAGAGGGTAGGTGAGATTGTGGATAGAAAGCATTTTGGAAAGACCTACCACGAAAAAGAGGTTTCGCTTCACGGAAAGATCATTGTTATTGACCAATCAATTTCAGATTTCCTTGGGTTTTATGATGGAAAACCTGAGCATATCGCATCTATCCAGGATCCAATGATTCTTTTTGGAGATCATTCTTGTAAAATGCAATTAATGTTTGAACCTTTTTCCCTTGGAGAAAATGTTATTCCATTTAGGGCAAAAAATAACACGCCGGCAATTTTTCTATTTTTTTTATCGTATAAATTAATTGAGACGACTGAGTACAAAAGGCATTGGTCTGAATTAACAAATAAGAAATGTTTTACACCAAGCTTGCCACTTCAAATCAAATTTTCTTCGACAGTAACACCAAATCTGAACAAAATTAAAAATCTCAAATACATTAATCGACAATTACTAGCCTCCCGCGACCGCCTGCGCTCCCGGCTCATGTCGGGGAAAATCAACGTTGAAGATATGGATATCTGGTTTCCGGCAGGTATGCGGAATGAAGCTGAATAAAGTAGTCGCGCGTTCGGCGGCGGTGGGCTAAAATGGTAAAACCGTAATGCGTAATTACATTTCAGAAGAACTGATAGAAAAAAACGCACTCAAATTGCTCAAGGAAGAGTTCGGGTATCGGACTCTGAATTGTTTCGTTGAAAAGACGGACGCGCTGGAGAGCGCGGCGGACGGGTCGGCTCGCGCGAACAAGACCGAGGTCGTGTTCGCCGAAACGCTGCGGGAACGCGCGGAAAAGCTGAATCCGCAGCTGCCCAAGAAGGCCGTCGCGGAGGCGCTGGAAATCCTGACTTCTCGCCGGGCTGCGCTCACGCCTTTGGCCGCCAACCGGGAAGTCTACGACCTGATCCGTGACGGGATTCCGGTGGAGTACGACGACGAGGCGGGGCGCAAGCAAAAGGGCTCGGTCGCCGTCATCGATTTCGACCATCCGGAAAACAACGATTTCCTGGCGGTGACTCAGCTCTGGATCAGGGGCGAACGTCTCTTCAGACGGCCGGACCTCTTGATCTACGTAAACGGGCTTCCGCTGGTGTTCTTTGAATTGAAAGACGCCAACGTCGCGGTCAAGAACGCCTACGATGACAACCTGACCAACTACAGGAGCGACATCCCGCTTCTGTTCAACTACAACGCCTTCTGCGTCCTCTCCAACGCGGCGGAAACCAAACTCGGGTCTTTCAACGCTCCCTGGGACTTCTTTTTTTCCTGGCTCCGGCCGGACGACGAAAAGGAAAAGATCGATCGGGACAAAATCGCCGAAAGCGGCGTCAGCCTGGAGCGCCTCCTCCGCGGCCTTTGCCCCAAGGCGCGGCTGCTGGACTACATCGAAAACTTCATCCTCTTCTACGGCGAGCGCGCAAAGATAGTCGCGCAGAACCACCAGTTCCTCGGGGTGGATAGCGCCATCGAATCCTTCCGTGAACGGAAGGAGAAGAAAGGCCGCCTGGGCGTTTTCTGGCACACTCAAGGGTCGGGAAAAAGTTATTCGATGATCTTCCTCTCCCGCAAGATCTTCCGGAAATTCCCGGGGAACTACACTTTCGTGATCGTCACCGACCGCGACGACCTGGACGGCCAGATCTACGGCAATTTCCTTGAAACCGGCGCGGTGAGCAAGACCGACGCGGCGCAGCCGAAAAATTCCGAGCAGCTCCGCGCGTTCCTCAAATCGAACAAGCGCCTCATTTTCACCCTCATCCACAAATTCCGCTGGGACGCGGGTAGGGAGTATCCTCTCCTCTCCGACCGGGACGACATCATCGTCATCGTGGACGAGGCGCACCGCACCCAGTACGCGTCGCTTGCCGAAAACATGCGCAAGGGGCTCCCGAACGCCCAGTACTACGCTTTCACCGGCACGCCCATACTCGGCCAGGGAGACCGGCTCTACAAGGGCAAGACCTACGACTGGTTCGGCGATTACGTCAGCCAGTACAATTTCATCCAATCGATAGACGACGGCGCGACGGTCCCCCTCTACTATCAGAAGCGCTTGCCGGAAGTTCTTCTCCAAAACGAAACTCTGGACGATGATTTCTACCAAATCCTGGAAGACGAGAACCTTGATCCGCAAGCCCAGGAAAAACTGGAAAACCAATTCGCTGCGGAACTGGAAGTCATCAAACGCGATGACCGGCTGGACAAGATAGCCCGGGATATCGCCGCTCATTTCCCCGAACGCGGCTACCTCGGCAAAGGTATGGTCGTATCGGTGGACAAGTTCACCGCGGTCAAAATGTACGACAAGGTCCAGGCTGAATGGAAAAAAGCTAAGCGCAATCTCGTCGGCCTGATCTCCAAAACCGAAAACGAGATCGATAAAGAAGTGCTCAAAAAAAAGCTAGAGTTCATGAACTCCACGGAAATGGCCGTCGTCATCAGCGAGGAAGCCGGAGAGGAAGAGAAGTTCGCAGCCCAGAAGCTGGACATCAAGAAACACCGGGACCTGATGAACCGGGTGGACGAGAACGGCGTGGATATCGAAACCCGCTTCAAAAAAGCCGAGGATCCCCTCCGCCTCGTCTTCGTCTGCGCCATGTGGCTTACCGGCTTCGACGCGCCCGCCGTGTCCGTCCTCTACCTGGACAAGCCGATGAAGGGCCATACCCTCATGCAGACCATCGCGCGCGCGAACCGGGTCTGCGCCTGGAAGATCAACGGCGTCCGGAAAACCAACGGCGAAATAGTCGATTATTACAACGTCTTCCGCGACATGAAGAAGGCCCTGAGCCATTACGGCCAAGGCGGCGAGGGCGGCGAGGAAGGAGCGATCCCCGACAAATCCAAGCTGTTCGAACTCCTGGACCAGGCGATCGCGAGCGGAACCGCGTACTGCGTATCGCTCGGCATCGACTTGCGAGAAGTCGTCTCCCGCAGGGAAACCTACGGCAAAATCGATCTGTTCAAAGCATACGCCGACCGGCTCCTTTCCAAGGACGAATACTGGAAGGAATTCAAGGTTTACGAAAACACGATCTCCTCGCTCTACGAAGCCTGCAAGCCGGAGATAAACCGTGACGGGCACCGGCCGCTGGTCGCGATCTTCGCCTACCTGCGCGGCGTCATCGACTCCATCATAGCGGACAAGGACGTGGAATCCGCCCGGCGCCGCATTTCCGAATTGCTGGACCAGAGCGTCATCGCCGAAAAAGATGAACCGGGCCCGGGAGACGGACCGCGCTATTTCGACATCAAGAAAGGGAAGCTCGTCGATCTTTCCAAGCTCGATTTTGAAAAGCTCAAAAAAGAATTTCCGCTCAAGGAATACAAGAATATAGAGATCGCCAACCTCCGGGAATTCCTGAAAAAGAAGCTTGAGGAGATGATGGCGCTGAACGCGACCCGCGCCGGTTTCGCCGCGCGACTCCAGGCCATCATCGACGTCTACAACTCAGGCGGCATGAAAACCGAATCCTACTACGAGGAATTCCTCCGCTATGCGAAGGACCTGGGAGAAGAAGAAACCCGCGCCGCTAGGGAAGGCTTAACCGAAGACGAACTGGAACTCTTCGACATACTCAAAAAAGACAAGATGAGCGCCGACGAAACGGTCAGGGTGAAAAACGCCGCGAAACATCTCCTGTCCCGCCTCCGAGATGGAAAGCCCAAGGTGCTTGTTCCATCCTGGTTCAAGGACACGCGGAGCAAGCTCTCGGTAAAAAGCGCCATCGATGAAGTCCTGGACACCGATTTGCCTGAGTCCTACGACCGCGCGCTTTTTACGGAACGGAGCCGAAGGCTTTTTGAGCTGATTGAGGACTACGCCGTCCGCGGCGCCAAATGGACGGCGTAGGGGACGCGGAAAAGAGAACTGGAACCGGGGAGCAATATGCAAAAAATGCATACTCCAACGGGCAGCATGATAAGATGAAAACCATGAAAAAGATCAAACACCGCCTGATCCCCCTCCTTCTCCTCCTCTTCCCGCTTCCGGCGTTTTCCCTGGAAAAGATCGCGTTGGAGGTCGACGGAGTTCGGCGGGAAACCCTAGTCTATTGTCCCCCGGCGGCGCGGGAGCCGTTGCCGGTCGTGTTTTGTTACCACGGTCATGGGGGACGAGCGGAGCAATTCGCGTCCAAGCTTGTGCTGGAGATGTACTGGCCGGATTCAATTATCGTGTACCCCCAAGGACTCAACACCAAAGGTCCCTTGGTCGATCCGGAAGGCAAGAAACCGGGGTGGCAAAGCTCGATAGGGGCGGAAGCCGATCGGGATATCCGATTCTTCGACGTCACCTTGGATTTTCTCCGAAAAACCTACGTAGTTGACGAGCAAAGAATATTCGCTCTCGGATTCTCCAACGGCGGCGTATTCGCCTACACGCTTCTGGCGGCCAGAAGGGAAAGCGTCTCCGCCGTCGCCTCCATCGCAGCCGTACAGATCAACGATGGGGATCGGGAGCGCGTCATCGGCAAATCCGTCTTCCACGTCGCCGGCAGGAACGACCCGCTGGTGAAGTTTTCCTGGCAGGCGGCAATGGTCGATTTCCTGGTCCGGAAAAACAGTTGCGAATCGGTAGAGACACAAAAAGCCGCGGCGTTAAAAACCTACCAGTCCAAAGACGGCGTGAGGATCTACTTCTATGTCGATGGTGGAGCCCACGAAATCCCCCTCGCCTCGATCCCTCTGATGGTCGATTTCTTCAAGAGAAGCTACTAATGGAATGTTGTGGAGTGCACCTGACCAACTGACGGCCCCAGTAAAGCGCCATACGCAACTCCGCGCTATATAGGCTATACTGGAGGCATGCAGAAGATGGGAGAACCCGCGCGCGTTTTGAACGAACATTATACCTACGCCGACTACAAGACCTGGCCGGACGATGAACGTTGGGAGATCATTGAGGGAGTCGCTTACGCGATGTCTCCGTCCCCGAGCTGGCGTCACCAAGGGCTGATCGGAGAACTGTTCGCGCAACTGCACGATTTTTTAAAGGGCAAACCCTGCCGCGTTTTCATCTCGCCCCTGGATACCCTGCTCCACGCGCCGGGGGAGGAAGACGCGAGCGACGATGCTATAGATACCATTGTGCAGCCCGATGTCTTGGTCGTCTGCGATAAGAACAAGCTCGGGCCTCGGGCCGTCCGCGGCGCTCCGGACGTGGCTGTGGAGGTCCTCTCGCCCTACTCCTGGGATCGCGATATCCGACTAAAAATGCGCGTGTACGAGGAACGCGGGGTCCGCGAATACTGGGTGGTCGATCCGGGCAACAAGACGGTCGCGGTCTATAAACGTGAAACCGACGGGCGCTTCGGTAAAGCGACGACGATCGTTCTTGCCGATACGGCCGAGGCGGCTGATTTCTCCGCCGCGTTGCCGGGTTTTACGCTCGACGTGAAGGGCCTATTCGCCGCGGCTGAAACGCTATGAATGACGCTTTTTCGTTCACCTTCCGCGAGCTCGGAGAATTGAACGACAAACGCAAACCGGACATCTGGATTTGGAAGGGCATCGAATAACCATGGAACAGATAAACGATATCGAGCTGCGGAACGAAGCGGAAGCGGATTACCGAAAAACTGAGAACGCGGTCAGGGAAGCGTTCTGGAACCTGAACGTCCCCGGCTGCGACGAACACTATTTGACGCACGTCATGCGAAACCACCCGGACTTCATCCCCGATATGGACTTCGTCGCGGTCGCGGGAAGCGAAATCCTCGGCTGCATCATGTTCACCAAGTCGCGTCTCCGCAACGCCGCGGGCAAAGAGATCGAAACCGCGACCTTCGGGCCCGTGTGCGTCCTCCCCGAATACCAAGGTCAGGGCATCGGTTCCGCGCTTATCCGGAAAGGGATTGAACGCGCACGGGAAAAGGGCTTCCCGGCGATCGTCATTTACGGAGACCCCCGCAACTATTGCAAACACGGCTTCCTCAACGGAAGAGACTGCGGGATCTCGGATTCCGAAGGTCGATTTTCTTACGCCCTATTGGCTCTCATCCTCAATCCTGCGAAGTTGTCAGGCCAAGTATGGCATTTCCACGGGAGCGAGGTGTTCGGCATCGACGCAGAGGAGGCGCGTAAATTCGACGCCGGGTTTCCTCCGAAAGGAAAAAAGGCGACGCCCGATCAAATCGTTTTCGCCATGCAGTGCCGAGCGTATTTGGAGCCGTAAAGTAGGGCCGCCGGAATAACTCCTGGACGCTGATTCCGATCTGCATAGACAGTTCATCGACTCCCTGATCGACCAAGCTTCCAATCCATGAGCGTATCAAAGTACGCCAGGTCTTCGATTCGTTCGACCCGGGCGGTGATTCCGCGAATTTTCTTACCGGTGGACGCGGCGTACTGATCCTTCATCGTTTTCGGCAGGTCGCTATTTATGATCAGAGGCTCGAACTCCAAACCCAAATAAAAAGAAGCGTGAAAATACCCGCGTTCGGCGGAAAGCCAAAAGAGAGTTTTCTTTTTTAAGGTGGTTTTGAGGAGCCAGCTTTTACCGTCGTTGTAGTATTTCCATTCAGGAACAGCTTCGGGCGTGCGTGCCGCTATTCGTTCAAACAGCGCTTCGTAGGCCGAATAAGAATCCTGGAGAGCTCCCCGCAAAACGACTGAATCCGGAAAGGTCGACGGATCGGTTAAAACCGGAGTGTTTGTCATATCTCCATTGAAACTCCACCTTCTGTATTCGTCAATACGAAAAATCGAACCAATTCCAACTGATTGATCCAGTGCGCGAAACGCGGTACACTCATCGCACCACTCATGATTCAATCGATAATTTCCACCTTATTCGGCGTAATCGTTCCCCTGTCGATCCCGGTAATCCTCGGCGTCATCCTTGCGCGCTGGAAGAAATTTGAGACGAAACAACTCCTCACGGTTGTTCTGTATGTCTTGAGTCCGGGAATCATCTTCCACACTTTGACTACAGCCCAGATTTCGTTCGACGACGTGCTGAAAACAATTCTTTTCAGTTTCGGAAACCTTGTCCTTCTCTGGTCGATCGCGAAAGTCGCGGCGAGGGTCTTCAAGCTACCGGCAACTGAAACCGCGGGTCTGACCCTCATTTCCACGTTGACCAATTCCGTAAATTACGGCCTGCCGCTTGTGCTGCTTGCGTTCGGCCAACTCGGTTTGGACAAGGCGTCCATCTACGTCGTGACACAGATGATTATCGTCAATACCATCGGGGTATATTTCGCGGCGCGATCGCGTTTTTCAGGAAAAGACGCGCTCAAATCGGTATTTTCTCTTCCGGCGATCTACGCGACCGTTGCGGCAATCGTGTTACGTTCGTCGGGTCTTGTTTTGCCGGTCGGTATCGTGAAAGGCGTATCGATGATTGCCCAAGCCTATTCCCCGATGGTTCTACTCATTCTCGGCGCGCAAATGGCCGGAGTAAAATCGACTCAACTCGATCCGGGACCGAGAAAAGCGTTCTGGGTGGGCATGGTTATCCGTATGTTGCTCTCCCCGTTGATCGCGTTATTCGTTCTCACCCTCCTCGGCATAGACGGTATCCTGCGCTCGGTACTCATCGTTGAGGCGTCAATGCCGGTAGCTGTAAACGCCGTCATCCTCGCGGAACGCTTCGACGCGGCGCCGAAAACCGTCTCCAAGTGCATTCTTTGGTCCACTCTCGCTTCTTTCGTCGCGCTGCCCCTCTTGATCGCGATTGTGAAAATGTAAGGAGTAATGCGTGAAGGACCTCCTTGAAATTGTATGGTCGTTCATAAAAATCGGAACCTTCACTTTCGGCGGCGGCTACGCGATGCTTCCGTTGATCCAGCGGGAGGTCGTGGACAAAAAGCACTGGGCGACTATGCCTGAAATAATGGACTACTATTCCATCGGCCAATGCATGCCGGGAATTATCGCCGTGAACACCGCGGCTTTCGTCGGCTATAAAAGAAAAACGGCACTCGGGGCTATCGCCGGTGTTTTCGGCGTAGTACTTCCTTCCTTTATCATCATTTCGGTCATAGCCGCAGGCTTGGAAAATTTCTCCAACATCGCGACAGTTCAGCACGCGTTTGCGGGCATTCGCGTCGCTGTCGGCGCGCTCATCCTGGACGCGGTCATCAAGTTATTTAAGGGATCAGTCAAAAATATTCCTTCACTCGTTATTTGTTTTTCCGCCTTTCTTCTTTCGGCCCTTTTCAACACGTCACCGGTATGGATTGTTCTCTCCGCTGCTCTCGCCGGACTTTTCTTATTTAGTCCCCGGAAGAGGAAATCCGAATGATATATCTTCTTCTTTTCTTCGAGTTTTTCAAAATCGGATTGTTTGCCGTCGGCGGCGGATTGGCCACTCTTCCCTTTATTTACGATATAGCGGACAAATACGGCTGGCTAAGCTATTCCATCATCGCCGATATGATAGCCGTAGCCGAATCAACTCCCGGCGCGATCGGTGTGAACATCGCCACCTACACCGGCTTTATCCGCGCCGGTATTCTAGGGTCGGCGGTTGCCACTATCGCTCTGGTTATTCCTTCCACCCTCATCGTTATTTTCGCCGCGAAAGCGCTGGACAAATATCAAGCTAATCTAACGATACAGTCGATTTTCTCCGGCCTCCGGCCGGCGGCAACCGGGCTCATAGCAGCGGCGGGTTATAGCGTTCTGAAACTTTCACTCTACGACGAAAAGGCGAAAGCCGTTGCCCAAATGCTTCGTTGGAAAGAATTAATTCTTTTTGTCGTTCTTTTCGCCTTAATCTGGAAATTCAAGAAACACCCGATCATATACATTGCCTGCGCGGCGGCTATTGGTATTATCTTGTCGCTCTAATGATAACAAAAAAACTTGCACGGCCGGTCGCTATGGTCTAGGATTTGTATCAATAATGAGATTTTCCGTTGTAATAACTTTTTTGGGACTTTTATCCTGCGGTCTTTCACTTTCGCTGTTCGTCTATGCTTCAAGGCGACATAACTCCGCACCCGGTATCGTGCCTTTTTCTCTGCTGATGCTTGCCAACGCAATATACGCGGCTGCCTACACGATTGAATTGAACACGCTCGACCTTTCATCCGCCGTATTTTGGCTGAAAGTAGAACACCTGGGCGTAACGATGATTCCGGTTTTCTGGGTTCTTTTCGCGAACGCTTTCGTTGATAAAACGCCGAAACATTCCGGGCACCTCGCTCTATCGCTTTCAGTTTTGCCCATCATCACAATTGTTCTGGCGTTTACAAACGATTTTCATCATCTTCTCTACACCGGCTTTCGTTTAGACCCGGAACTCGACCTGACCGTAATCATCGCTTCTCGGGGACCCTGGTATTGGATCAACGCCGTCTATCTGTATTCGCTTCTTTTTCTCGGTACAACGCGGATAATCCTCAGAATTTTCGGTTCTTCAAAGGCATTCCGTACTCAGTCAATCGTCATTGTCGCGGGAGTGCTTTTTCCCTGGTTCGCGCACGCGGTCTTAATAATTCGTAAAGGTCCATACAACCTTGACCCTACGCCCTTTGCGCTTTCGGTCTCCGGAGTGCTCTTGGTTTTCGGCATTTATAAGTTTCGTTTATTTGATCTTATTCCCATCGCGCGTGAACGCGTCGTGGAAGCGATACGTGATGGGGTGATAATACTCGATACAAAATCCCGTTTCGTTGACGCGAATATTGCCGCGAAAAATGTGTTCGGTTGGTTGAATACCATGAATCCGGGCGACGATGCCGCCGCGTTATTCGATACAATCCCTTTAAAAAACTCGGATCATCAAAGCCCCACCGATTTATCACTTTTACTAAACGGATCTATCCGTCATTTCAGAGTTGATACGACGGATATTGGGAATGGCCGCGGCGAAAGCGTCGGTACGGCGATCATCATTGCCGACACTACTGAAACAACGGAACTCTTGGAAAAACTGGCAAAACTGGCAACTACTGATGATTTGACCGGAGCAAACAACCGCCGCCGCTTTTTCGAACTCGCCGACCGAGAGATGGAATTGGCCCGCAGAAAGGAAAGGCCTATTTCTTTCGCGATGTTCGACCTGGATCATTTCAAGGCAGTCAACGACAAGTATGGTCACCCGGCGGGAGATGCCGCTTTGAAGGCCGTTTGCGACGCATGCCGTTCCGTCCTCCGATCAAGCGACATTCTTTGTCGCTACGGTGGAGAGGAATTCGTCATCCTGTTCGCTGAAGCATCACCTGAGGCCGCAGCCGAAATAGCCGAGCGGCTTAGATTGAAAATCGAGAAATCGACCATTTATTTCGATTCTGTTTCCTTTAATGTGACTGCCAGTTTCGGTATTGCGGGTTCAGAAAATGGACCGAAGGAAACGTTGAACGACTATTTAAAGAAAATCGATATCGCTATGTACCAGGCAAAAGAAGCCGGACGCAATCGGATTCAGATATCGGCTCCCAAACCGGTGAGCTAGACGCCTTCCAGCACTTTTTCCGCCACGCGAATACCATCCATCGCCGCGGACATAATCCCGCCCGCGTATCCGGCTCCTTCGCCCGCCGGATACAAACCGGCAAGCGATGCTTGGCATGACTCATTTCTAAGTATTCGTACCGGCGATGACGTCCGGGTTTCAACACCGCTGAGCACCACATCGTCCCGGTCAAACCCGGAAATCGCCCGCCCAAAATATTTCATCCCTTCGCTGATGCCTCTGGAGACACAGGAAGGTAGACAGGGCCCCAAAGCCGCGAGTTCATACGCGCCGGTGACCGACGGTAAAACAGCGCCGAGGGAGAGGGACCTGCGACCTTCACGAAAATCTACCCATTTTTGAACCGGGAGAGCGTACGATCCTCCACCCGCTTTGAAAGCAAGAGTCTCCCAACAACGCTGGTATTCAACTCCCGCGAGCACGCCTCCATCTCCGAAATCGCCGTAGTCCTCTGGACCGACGGAAACGACGATCGCGGAATTGGCGTTCCGGCCGTTCCGAGCGAAATCGCTCATTCCATTGCACACAACACCGCAGAGTTCTGAACTTGAATTTACGACCGTTCCCCCGGGGCACATGCAGAAGCTGTATACGCCTCTACCGTCTTCAGTCCGCGCGGCAAGCTTATAGTCCGCCGCGGGTAAGGCGGGATGCCGCCATTGGGGACCAAATTGGCTTTCGGATATCATTTCCTGCGGATGTTCGATCCGCAAGCCTATCGCGAAAGCTTTACGTTCCATATGGACACCCTGGTGGACAAGCATGGAGAAGGTATCTCGCGCGCTATGCCCTGGAGCCAGAATCACCGTATCAGTCTCAATCCGTTCACTTCCGTTTACACGAACACCGGAAACCTTCCCCGCCGTCTCGAACACCGTGTCCACGTGACTGCGGAAACGGACTTCTCCGCCAAGGAATTCTATTCTTCGGCGCAGGTTCGCGACCACGGAGAGAAGACGATCCGTGCCAACGTGCGGCTTGGCAAGCCAACCAATTTCCTCAGGCGCTCCGGCGGAAATCAATTCATCGATAACCTTCCGGCTTCGGCCGTTTTCGTCGCGCACTTGCGTCGTTAGTTTCCCGTCGGAATAGGTACCCGCGCCGCCTTCACCGAATTGTATGTTCGATTCCGGGTCAAGCGCCGTTCCACCAAAAAAGCCGTGGACGACTGTGTCACGCTTTTCAACCGCGTCACCTCGCTCTAAAAGAAGCGGCCTCGTACCCGCTTCAGCAAGGACAAGCGCGGCAAATAAGCCCGCCGGACCGGCGCCGATAACAACCGGGCGTATCGCGGACGTTCTTTTTGACTTAGGTAATTCCCAGTGCCGCTCAATCACGGTCCGCGTCGCGACGGATTCGGGCAAACGGATTTTCGGCGCTTCATCAAGATCTACGACCAAACGAAATACGAGCCGCAGGTCGCCTTTGTCGCGCGCATCGACTGATTTTCGTTCTATCGTCGTAGCCTTGATCGATTGGGGATCAACCCGCAACAGTTTCGCGGCCGCCCGAGGGATATCGCGTTCATCAAAGTCCAAGGGCATCGCGAGCTGGAATATTCGAAATTTAAGCACCATTACTCCTTACGGACAGACCCCCACAGCAGACCGGTGCATGCCGCGACTACCACGAAAGAAAATACGGTGTACGCCACAAAACCGGCCCTGATACCCCACGCCTGCGCGATATTGGACATGATGAAAGGAAACGTGAACGCGCCGATTCCGCCGCCCGTCGCGGCAAACGATATCGCTTCGCTTTGGGCGTTTGGGAAAGCCCCACCGACAAACGTTACCACGATCGGATAGATCACGGAACAGCCCAATCCAGCCAGCGCGGTCAAGACAACGGCAACATAGAAAGCAGGCGCACCGATCCCGGAAAGACCGAGAACGGAAAGGGCTGCTACGGAAATTGACATTAGGATCGACATCAAGACCAGAACGATGTCCTTCCTGTCGCCTTTATATAACAAAGGCATACCGAACCTTCCCGCCAACAAACCTGCCCAGAAGAGTGAAACCATGAAAGACCCGACCGACACGCTTGCGCCGAAAACGGTAACGAAATATTCCGCCACCCAGTTGGAAACGCCAAGTTCGACCCCTACATAGAGAAACAGTGCGATGAAGCCGAACCAATAGGCGGAGTGCTTGTACAAAGAAACGCTTTTTCCCAACTGTTTTTCAACGGTACCCGACGGCACGACCAGCGCGGAAAAGGGTAAAAAGAACAAGCCGATTGAAATGATGACGAAAAGCACCGAGATACCACGATACACCAGTGTCCAAGAAAGAGAGGCTCCCATCAGAAGGCCGATAACAAAGGGGCCGGCAAGGGCACCAACGGCAAAAGCGCCATGCATCAAGTTCATCGCGCGGGTGGAACCGGGTTTTTCCAATCGTAGGGTCGCCCAATTGACGACCAGTTCGATGCAACCCTGACCGAGCCCAACTGCAAGATTCAAACCAAAATTTACCATGGGTGACGGTACCGACGCGAAAAAAGCCAACCCCGCGATCTCCAGAGCCAAGCCGATCAGTATTGTCGCACGCGGCCCTATACGCGCAACCAGAATTCCGGCCGCGTAGGCGGAGCAGAAATAGCCGACGGCGCCCGCGCCGATAACGATTCCGGCCGTTGAATAATTCCAGCCGAAATCCGCCAGTATTTTCGGCAGAGTCGCTCCGATGATCGTCATCGACGTACCGTAAAGGGCGAACACTCCGAATAAGGTCCCGTACATCGCGCGAAATTGTTTTTCTACTAATGCCATAAGGCGCTAATATTATCATGTTGCCTGTAATGCACAAAGGTGGCTATCTTAGACCAATGCCTAATAAACTTTCAGAATCCGATTGCCGGTCCGCCATCGTGGCTGGTGATTTTAACGAAGAATTGAGAACCTCCGCCCCGGCGGTCGCTATTGTTCTCACCCAAAGTTGGTGCCCGCAATGGCGTTTCATGCAAAGTTACCTTACCGATGTGGAAAAACAGTCGGGTGATCACGCCGCGATCTACTATGTCGAATACGATCGAGAGAGCTTCCATCGTGATTTCATGACCTTTAAGGAAGACATTTTCGGCAACCGGGAAATCCCCTACGTCCGGTACTATCGGAACGGCAAATTACACGCGGAAAGCAATTACCTTTCCAAGCAAGGTTTTCTTTCAAAACTCGGGATTGAATGAAATGTAAAGTCGGTAGCGCTTGTCTACTACGAGTCTTTGTCCTACGATAGTAGATATGAGCGCGTCTATCCTTGTTTCCCTTGCGGCTCTACCCTTAATTATATATTTCTTTTTGGGTCTCGTTTTTTACCGTATCGCCGTAGCCCGTTCAAAAAAAGAATTCCTCTCAGACGATCCAAGCCTGCCCGACTCGGTTAAAGAAAAGGATGAATCCCTTGGACAATGGTGGGACGGACAGAAAAAAAGTGAAGAAAGATTACGTTCCGCAGACGGATTGGAACTGGTTGCCGATTACCTGCCGAACAGCAAACCGTGCAAGCTCGCTTTCATACTTATT
>JBAYHM010000038.1:0-21096 GCA_041666155.1 Treponemataceae bacterium | reverse complement strand
CCTTCGCTCGTCTGGATGAAGGAAATGCCGTTGGAAGCGTTTGTTGACGCTTGGTTCAAGCCGCGGATCTGGCTGCGCATCTTTTCGGAGACCGCGAGACCGGATGCATCGTCGCCGGCACGGTTAATCCTCATGCCGGAAGAAAGTTTCTCCATCGACCTGTCGAGGGAGCCTTGGGTTACCCTGAGTGAGCGATCTGCGTACATCGCGCTCAGATTGTGATTGATGATCATGTCATCCTCCTTGATGAAACTATATCCAGGGGCATCCATGCCCCTTGAGACCGAAAATGTTGACGGTTTGTCGTTCCGCTATAAAGTCGGACGCGCGCCGTGCCGATAGTACGAATAGGGGATCTTCTTCGCGATTCCCATGGAGATAACGCGCCGAAGGTTAGTCATTTTATAGCATCGGTTGGTTGCGACGAAAACTTTAGGCTTTTTATTCTAGTTTCGTGACCGCACGGTCTAAGGCCAATACGCGGAACTGTTCATAGCTGACAATAGACGGAAGACGATGAACGATATGATGTTCGCTTCCTTTTTGATCCGTTATAAGCCATTCACCCAATATTGAAGATTCAAGATTGACGGCATATATCGGCCGTCGATCTCCCACCTCTGAAAAAAGTATACGATAACGGTAGGTGCTCCCTTGTTGCGCGGAATGCACGGGAACGAGCAGTGAAACGACCGAATAGCCGCTAAGCTCAAATCGCTCCAGTATTTCCCCGCCGGCTAACTGCGTCATCCAGGAAAGGTCGCGAATTGGTTCCATGGAATTCCTCTTCTTCCCGAAAGTCTACGCTTTTTTTAGTTCGGACGCAAAAAAAGGCATATGTTAGAATGGTAACATGAATTGTCCGATATGCGGGCGTGATGATACGATTCGTATTGAAACCGCCCGTTCTCTCTTCAACCGTTGCCGAAACTGTTCTTTCGCGTTCCTTGATCCGGCTAGAAGACCGTCTGGGGAAGAAGCGATTGCGCGGTATGCGCTGCACCGAAATTCTTCAGACGATCCGGCGTACGTCTCCTTTCTTTCCGCGATTTTCGATCGAGCTATCGACATCGCAGGACCCGGAGTTCGCCGCGTCGTCGATTGGGGTTCTGGTCCGGTCGCCGTGGGAGCCCGTTTGTTAGCCGAACGCGGTTTTGAAGTCGATTCCTGGGACCCTCATTTCAACGCTGCACGTTTGCCTGAAAAAGCCGTCTATGACCTTGCGATCTGTATTGAGGTGGCGGAACATTTCTTTGATCCAGTAATGGATTTTTCCGCTCTCGCCGATCGCCTCCGTCCCGGCGGTGTTCTCGCTCTCCACACGCATTTCGTCCCGGAGAACGACGGAGAATTCAAATCTTGGTGGTACAAAGAGGACCTGACCCACGTTTCGTTCTATTCAATTGAATCTTTGATTCGATTAGCCCGGTTAACCGGGCTTTCGCCGATAGCGTTCGAATCGGGACGTCTTGCCTTTTTTCGCCGTCCTTTGCCCGTTCTGGTCGCGGGCGGCGTGAACTGGGATATTGAGGGAAGTCCGTTCGCGCCTCTTATTCCCGGGGACTCCAATCCGGGGACAGTTCGTTTTTTCGCGGGAGGGACGGCACGTAATATCGCCGAGGATCTTGTTCATTTAAGAGCGAGGACCGAACTTCTCGCCGCTGTGGGTGACGATGACCTAGGACGGCGGATGATTGCAAGCTGTCGGGAGGCGGGCATCGGGACGGAAGGTATCGCCGTCGTTCAAGGGCATTCATCGTCTACGTACGTATCGATCCTTGACGATTCAGGCGAAATCGCGCTTGCTTTATCCGGAATGGGTGTATACGAGGCCTTCGACCCTGAAAAGACGCTTGTCGCGGCCGAACTGGCACTTTTTTCAGCGCGTGCCGCATCTTTCGTGCCGCGCGGATCGTCCGACACCCTTCCTTTCTCAGCGCTCGTCGTGGACGGCAACTTACAGCCAAATTCAATTGAAGTTCTTCTTGATCGTTTTCCCTCGATTCCTGCCTGGTTTGATCCCGTTTCGGCCTCGAAAGCTCGTCGTTTCGGCAACTATCGCGATGGGGTGTTGCTTTCGCGTTTCACCGGCATGAAACCGAACCTTTTAGAGGCGCAGGCGATGTTCGGGTGCGATTTTTCCGGCTCCGACGTTTTCAATCAGGCCCGCGCCGCGGCAGAAGCCTTGCGCGCGCGGGGCGTCGCCGCTATATATATAAGCCTAGGCGCTGACGGAGTTTTATGGTTGGACGAAGCCGGTTCGGGTTCGTATTCACCGCCGAAGGCTAGAGTCGTTTCGTCAACCGGAGCGGGAGACGCTTTTCTTGCCTCTTTGGTCCGATCGGCAATATCAGGTTTTTCGGGGCAAGGGGAGATCGTACGGGCCGCCGCCGCTGCCGCGATCGCATTGGGTTCGGAAGAAGCCGCTCCGAAATATTTATCGGGAGCTGTCCTGGAAAGGTTTGCGGATGCGGCGCGGGCGTAGTCAAAAGGAGCTATCCGAATGAATAAAAGCATGCCTAATGAGTATTTGGATATCTCCGAAGAGGTCTCCGACGCAATCGCCCGCGGACAAGCGGTTGTAGCGTTAGAGTCTACGATCATCAGCCATGGGATGCCCTATCCGCGCAACGCGGAAACGGCGTACGCGGTGGAAGCCGCTGTCCGGGACGGCGGAGCGGTTCCCGCCACGATCGCCATCATGGGCGGAAAGCTTAAAGCCGGGCTTTCCCATGACGAAATCGAACGAATAGCCCGTTCGGGCGGTACAGTCGTTAAAACGAGCCGACGGGATATCCCTTTCGTTCTTTCCCGTACTTTGGACGGCGCCACTACCGTATCTGCTACAATGATCATCGCGGACCTCGCGGGCATTAGAATCTTCGCGACCGGCGGTATCGGCGGGGTGCATCGAGGCGCAGGCGAAACTTTCGATATATCCGCAGACCTGGAAGAGCTTGCGCGGACCGATGTGGCCGTCGTGTGCGCCGGCGCTAAAAGCATCCTGGATATCGGTCTGACGCTTGAATACCTCGAAACCAGAGGCGTCGCCGTCGTCGGCTACGGCACCGACGAGCTTCCCGCTTTCTACACACGGGAGAGCGGTTATAAAGTTGATTGGCGCGTCGATTCGCCGGAGGACCTTGCGGAAACGTTGCGCGCGAAATGGTCGCTCGGCCTTAAGGGCGGACTCGTTATCGCCAATCCTATCCCTGTCGAAGATTCTATGCCTAAAAGCGTTATCGACGCGGCAATCTCCACCGCGTTGGCCGAAGCTGCCGCACTCGGCATATCCGGAAAGGAAACGACGCCCTTCCTCCTTGCGCGGATCGTTGAGTTGACAGGTGGGGAAAGTCTTGAGTCGAATGTACGCCTGGTTCTCAATAACGCGCGTTTGGCGGCGGCATTGTCCGTCGCGTATAGTCGTCGGTTCCGCTCATGAAGGCCCTCTCGTTTGAACGCGCGCTGCTCTCTCAATTGGATGGCGCCCAACGTCTGGTCCTCTCTCCTGGGCAGAAGCTCATCGTTCTCAGCGATCTCCATATGGGCAACGGAGGAAGCCGAGACGACCTGATTCGAAACGAAAGCTTGCTTCTGGATATGCTTGAAGGGTATTACCTGCGGGATGGATGGATACTCGTGCTGAACGGGGACGTGGAGGAATTGCAGCGTTTCAAACTTCCTGATATACGCAAGCGCTGGGAACGTCTGTATTCGATATTCGACCGGTTTGCCGAAAGAGGCGCTTTCTATAAGATAATTGGAAACCACGACGAAGAGCTGCGGGATGAACGGGAGTATCCCTATCCGCTACTTGACGCGCTTCGTGTTGAAACGCCCTCTTTGCCGTTGTTCGTGTATCATGGTCACCAGGTTTCCCAACTTTTCGTAAAATATAATCGTTTTGTCCGCGTTTTTTTAAGATATTTTTTAACTCCTTTAGGGATAAGGAATAAGTCAGTCTCAAAAGATCGTCGCAAGCGGTTTTTCGTTGAGAGGCGTATTTACGAATTTTCCCGCCGCAACGGATTGGTCTCCGTCCTCGGGCATACGCACCGACCGCTATTCGAATCGCTCTCAAATTTTGATTTTATTAAATTTGAGATGGAACGATTATGCCGTCAGTATCCCTTGGCCGAAGGAAGCGAAAAAACCGCTATTGCCGCCGATGTCCTCCTGTTAAGAAAGGAATTGAAGAAAATAAAACGAAAAGATCGGAGAAAGAGTCTGTTAAACAGCTTGTACGGCGACGAACTCTTGGTGCCCTGCGTGTTCAATTCAGGATGCGCCATCAGTAAAAAAGGAATTACTACGCTGGAAATCGACACCGAACGTATATCTCTTATCTACTGGTTCACCTCAGGTCAGGAAAAAAAATACGTTCGACGTGGAAGCTATTCTGTGGAATCCTTGGAAGGTACAGCACGCCGGCGGGTCGTCCTCAATTCCGATAGATTGGATTATATCCGCGCTCGAATTGAATTGCTGGCCTAATAGGATTTGGTATCGCTTGCGATCAGGCAAAAACGCCGCCTATACTTGTCTATGTTATCGGCTATCGAGGAGTTTGTATGCGAGTCAGGGATTTGAGCGTCAAAACGAAGGTTGTCGTGGTTTCGTTCATCGCGATCGCGTTGACCGCCGCGGCTATAGCGGCAATCTATGTTCGTGACGTCACCTCTCAGGCCGAACGCGCGATTCTTGAAAAAAGTCGGGCCGTAGTGTTCACCGCGGAAGCTGTGCGCGAAGAGATGGCCGGAAAGCTTGGCGCTGGGATCGTTCGAGACCTTGGCGAACTTGCCCGTACCGGTGAGAAGACGAAATTATTGGGAGCCGTTCCCATCCTTACC
The DNA here is from genome assembly GCA_041666155.1 of Treponemataceae bacterium. Lineage (GTDB taxonomy): Bacteria > Spirochaetota > Spirochaetia > Treponematales > Breznakiellaceae > SZUA-426. The sequence goes on along the minus strand of JBAYHM010000038.1, from coordinate 16,246 downwards.
GCAATCAGCGTGGCTTCCAAAAACGCGGAAGCGGGCAAGTACCAATTCAGAGTACCTAAGATTAATCCTCGCAATCCGGCCAACGAACCGTCTCCTCTTGAGCGTGAAGTACTCACTGTATTTGAAAAAGACGGTCTGAAAGAAAAAATAGTGCAAGACAAGGACTCAATCCGGTATTTTCGCCCGATCCGGCTGACTGAGGATTGCTTGCTTTGTCACGGAGATTCTGCGGGTACCTCAGATCCGGTGGGCGGCGTAAAGGAAGGCTGGAAGGCCGGGGAAGTTCACGGTGCTTTTGTTATCATTTCCAGCTTGGAGGAAGCGAAACAAACCGCCGTACGGGCGACTATTACGATTGCCGTGGTCGCGGTGCTGGTAATGATTATTGCCGGCGGCGTCCTCATTCTGGTTATCGGCGGTGTCTTAAGTCCTCTGGGCGGGTATGTCGGTGCATTCAAATCGGCTGCTACCGGAGACCTTACGGTACGTTCACAGGCTAAATCCGGCGATGAGATCGGGCGGCTTTCCGGCTATTTCAATGAGTTCATCACCGGGCTTGAAAAAATGATCTCTCAAATCAGTACTCTCACGGATAAATCGCGCGGTGTTTCCGACGACTTGGCCGCCACCAGCGAAGAAACTCTCGCGTCGCTGAACGAGATCCACGCGAATACGGAAGGGGTCAAGAATAAAATAGGCCGGCTCGATTCCGCGGTTGAAGAAACGACCGCCTCGGCAAAAGAAGTGCGGAGCTTCATTTCTCGCGTCTCCGAGCTCATCCAATCGCAGGCGGCCGCCATCAATGAATCTTCAGCCTCAATAGAGGAAATGTCCGCTTCCATCGGGAATATCGCCAAAGCGACGGAGGAAAAACTAAAAATAGCCGAATCTCTTGAAACGACGGCGTTCCAAGGCGAGTCGGAAATGGAAGAAAGCGTTCGTATGATGAAAAAGGTGGCCGAATCGGCGACGGTCATCATGGAGATGATAGAGATCATCCAGGACATCGCCAGCCGTACCAATCTTCTTGCGATGAACGCGGCTATCGAAGCCGCGCACGCCGGAGAGTTCGGTAAAGGTTTTGCCGTGGTAGCCGATGAGATCCGCAAACTTGCCGAGTCCAGCTCCGAAAGCGCGCAGCAGATTACGCAGTCGCTCGGAGAGGTGTCGCAATATATCCAGACTGCCGAGGAATCGACAGACCGGACAGGTAAAGTGTTCACCCTCATTGTTCGTTCGGTCAAGGATGTATCCCAAAGCATGTCCGAGATGAAGAACGCGACCGAAGAACTCTCAATCGGTTCGGATCAGATTCTTGAAGCGCTGACCTCTCTTGTAGAAACTACCGAGGAAGTGAAAAGTTCCTCTACTGAAATGAATGAGCGGATGACGGTAATCGGTAATTCCATGGAGGAACTTTCTAAAGTCTCCAAGGATACGAAAATCGGAATGGAAGAAATCTCCATCGGAATAGCGGAAATCAACAAGGCTTCCGCTTTGATCAGCGAGTCGGGTAATCTTAATCGTGAGAATGTAAATGAGTTGGAACGGCTCATCGGTCGTTTCTCCGTATCCGACCGTCCTTGACGGACGGTGCGCGACCGGAACATACTAAGGAAAACGTGGGAGAGTAGTCGGTGGCCGGATACGGAAAGCAAAAAATCATCGGAAGGATCATAGTCCTTTTTCTTCTCATCCTTGTCCTTGTTGCCGGAGGCGTGCTTTGGTTTGATTTTCTCGGCCTTATCGACGCAAAGGCATATCTTTCCCCGGTGTATCGAATGCTTAAGCTCTCTCCTCGTTCTACGACGACGTTGAGCGACGGTCCCCCCGTGTTCTTGGATTCGGAACGGCTTGCGACTCGTTTGGAAGCCTTGGAATTGCGTTCCCTTGAGTTGGATAAGCGGGACGAAGGCATCACGCGTAAGGAAGGCGAGATCGATCAAAAGGCCCAAGAATTGGAAGAAAGACAAAAGGCGCTCGATGAAAGAGAGAAAACCTTCAACGTAAAGGTCGAACAGTTCGAGAATAGAAGGGTAAACGTCGAACAGAACGCGCGCTACCTGACCGGAATGCCGCCCGCGAAAGCGGTGGGCATCATCGGTGCGATGGACGATCAGGATGCGATCGATGTGTTCCGGATGACCGAGGAACTAGCGCAAAAAGAAGGGAAGGCATCCGTCGTCTCTTACTGGTTGTCGCTGCTTCCTGCCGCGCGAGCGGCTGAGCTCCAAAGAAAGATGGCGGGGAAACCCCGTACTCTGAACTGAGGACTTGCGGGATCACCTGGGACGTCGCGCGTACGACCGACCCAGGAGGTTCTCGCGGTGATTTCATCGTCGACCCAAGCGTTTCAGGCCGAAGCGAGCCAAAATGATCCGCTCGGTCTCCCTCGCGTCTCAAAGAAAAAGAAAGCCGCATCGTCAGCCTCATTGTTTTCCAGCCTTGTTGAAAAGGCCAAAGGAATCAAAGAAGGCTTAACGAGGGCGTCTGCCGCACCAGCCATAGCCAAAACCGAATCGGAACTTCACGTCGCGTCTCGTATCGAGGACGAAAAGAAAAAAACAAACGGAAACATAAAAACTCTTATCGTTTCAGAACGAGAGAAACGTGCTGATTTTTTGCGTTCATCTGTTCAAAAAGTCAAAACAGACAGTTCTACCGCAATAGGCACACCGCATGCCGCGCCTGTCGCGCTGAAATCGGTGCCGCTTAAAGACGTGAATGATGAAGATCGGGATGTCGGGCAATCCGATTCTATTCGTTCCCAGAAGAATAAGACTGTTGAACTTACCAAAAAAGACCGATCTCGCGAAATCCCAGACGGCGCGTCTGATTCGTTTTCTACCGCGTCCATTTCCGTCTCCGCTTCTTTGGTTACGCAGCAAAAAGTTCTAAGAAAAGAAGATGCTTCGGCCAAACCCGAGGAAAAAACGGATGCTCTTGAGGGAAAAAAGAAAGACAAGAGAAAAGATCGCCTTGAAATCGAGGTCATAGATCAACGCAAAGGCGAGGCATCAGGCGGTGTTTTGAACGGTACCGTAAAAGGCTCTTCCGAGGCGGGAACGGGTGATTCCTCATCAAAGGCCTCCTCTGATCTGGTGCTGAGTCTTCGCGAAGGTTCCGGCGGAACAGCCGATGGAAACGAGGGTTCCACCTCAGGATCGAAAACCAATTTTGCCGACGCGCTTTCCCGTGAACTTCGAGCGTCATACAACGGTGAAATTGTAAAACACGCCTCCGTCGTGCTCAAAGACGGTGGAGAAGGGCTTATTCGACTCGCTTTGCGACCGGAAGCGCTAGGATCGGTAAAGATCAAGCTCGAGCTGACCGACAACAAGATAGCGGGGCGTATCCTCGTTGAAACCGAGGAAGCCTTGAAAGCCTTCAGTAAGGAGCTCCGCTCCCTTGAGCAGGCTTTCCTGGACGGCGGTTTTGACGGCGCGTCTATTGAACTTGCCCTTTCATCCGGCGACACAGGCGCCGGATCGGGCCGTAAAGAAGAGACTAATGCGCCGCGCCCGTTCTTTTCTGATCGCTTGATCGCTTCGGAGTACGATTCATCCGTGCCTTCGGCCGAATCCGCGTCTCGCCGTTCATTCGGTGGTCGTGAAGACGCTGTAATCGATATGCTCGCCTAGGAGGTAGTGAAAATGGAACTAAGCGCTACATTAAATGCCCAAGAACAATCCAAGGTGCGTATGCAGGTCGATTCCTTCAATAAAGCGAATTCACCCGGCAAAGTACCGTCTCAGAATCTCGGTAAGGATGACTTCATCAAAATTCTTATTACGCAGCTTTCCCATCAGGATCCGACGGCGCCTATGCAGGATAAAGAATTCATCGCACAAATGGCACAATTCTCCTCACTGGAGCAGATGACCAATATGGCGCAGGATTTCGCGAAGCTTTCCGGTATGTTGACGAGCGGCGAGGCGACAGGCGCCTTGGGAAAGAACGTTGAATTGGTTGAGGGTGATAAAACGGTAACCGGCGTTGTCAAGGCCGTCACGCGCGGCGCGGCGCCGCAGGTTCTTGTCGATGGTCGATACTATGGTTGGGACCAAGTTTCTAAGGTTTTCGAGGAGTAATTCGATATGATGCGATCATTGTTTTCCGGCGTGGCCGGACTCCAGAATCATCAGGTCCGTATGGACGTCGTCGGCAATAACATTGCCAACGTCAACACGACCGGCTTCAAAAAGGGAAGGGTAAACTTCCAAGACCTTCTGTACCAGCAGATGTCCGGCGCGGCAAAGCCGACGGATGAAGTCGGCGGCGTAAACCCGAAGGAAATAGGTCTCGGTATGTCGATCGCGTCCATCGACACGATTCATACCCAAGGTTCACTCCAGACCACCGGCGTAGGGACAGACTTGGCGGTGCAAGGAACCGGCTTCTTCGTGCTCAAGAACGGCGAGAAGTCCTTCTTTACCAGAGCAGGCGCTTTCGGCTTGGACAACGAAGGAACGATGGTCAATCCGGCCAACGGACTACGCGTCCAGGGTTGGATGGCCCGTTCCTTAGAAGGCGCTCCTCGCATCGATACAGCGCGGGACGTGGAAGATCTCATCATTCCCATCGGATCAAAAGATCCCGCCAAAGCGACGACGTCGGTCAATTTTGCTTGCAACTTGGATAAACGAACTCCTGAAGTTCCCGAAGGCGCTGGTCCTCAGGCCAGGCTTGACGGTACTTGGGGAACGGACTTCAAGGTCTATGACAGTTTCGGCGACGTGCACACCCTTCGTGTGGACTTCAGCCGCGTGCCGGGACAGACGAACAGCTGGCGCGCTAACGTGACCATCGATCCGGATAGTCCGACCTCGACGAACACCTCTGTCGGCGTCGCAAACGCCGCTGCCGGAGGCGCGAACAACTTCACGCTCAATTTCTCCAACTTGGGAACGCTTGCGGGCGTTACCGACGCTGCCGGAACCGCTGGTCCCACGCAAGGAGATCTTGCCATTAACGTGGCGTTCGACGTCCTGGGCGCTTCGGTCGGTGCGAACGGAGCGGCGACCCGGCAGGATTTCAGGATCAACTTGGGGAAAATCGGCAGTGTGGTGAACACGGTCACCCAATTTGCCGAAAAGAGTTCGACAAAGGCGTTTATGCAGGATGGGTATCCGATGGGCTATCTTGAGAACTTCAAGATCGACCAGTCGGGCATCATCACCGGCGTATACTCCAACGGTACCAACCGGCTCGTCGGTCAGGTCGCGATGGCAAGCTTTACTAACCCTGGCGGATTGGAAAAAGCAGGCGAGAATACTTATGTCGTTTCTAACAACTCCGGACTCGCGAACGTGTCGCCTTCAGGGGTCGCGGGTAAAGGCAAGCTTATCGCAGGCGCGTTGGAAATGTCCAACGTCGACTTGGCTGAGCAGTTTACCGACATGATCGTCACGCAGCGTGGTTTCCAGGCCAACTCAAAGACGATTCAGACATCCGATCAGATGTTGCAGGAACTCTTAACGCTTAAGCGTTAATATGGTAAATAAATAGCATGAGGAAAGCATGGTAACAGTCACTCGGCTCGATGGAACGGAATATCTCATCAATCCGCATCAGATTGAGTCCATCGAGGCCCACCCGGATACGACCCTTGTCATGCTTTCCGGTAAGCGCGTTGTGGTGCTTGAAAAGCCGACGATTCTTGTTGATCGAATCGTCGAATACCGGCGGCGCATCGGCGCGTTTAAAAACGAGGAGTAGGGTCGATGGATTTAGCGACTATAGTAGGTCTAACGGGCGGACTCGCGATGACCGTCATGGCGATTCTCACTTCGGGCGGATCGCTTCTGACGTATTTCGATATCCCGTCGGTTTTTATGACCATCATTGGCTCCTACCTTGTTCTTTTTGTTCAGGTCAGCATGTCCGATGCTTTGGGCGTTTTCGGTATCATTGGACTCTCGTTCAAGGTGCCGAATTTCGGCGAAAAAGCCCTCATCACGAAACTAATGGGATTTTCCGATAAAGCTCGTCGCGAAGGCTTGCTCGCGTTGGAAGAAGAGCTTGAAGATCTTGATGATGAGTTCATGAAAAAAGGACTCCGGCTCGTCGTCGACGGAACTGATGCGGAAATTATTAGAACGTTGCTGGATGTTGAACTCAACCAAATGCAAAGCCGCCATGCCGGTAAAATCGGAATTGTCGACGCATGGTCCAAGCTCGCCCCCGGTATGGGAATGCTTGGTACGGTCACCGGTCTTATAGCGATGATGAAAAACTTGGAAGACAAGAGTCAGATCGGTCCGAACATGGCCGTCGCGCTTATAACGACATTCTACGGCGCCATTATGGCAAACATCATTCTTATCCCTATAGTAGGAAAGCTGAAAGATCAGGACGCTTCGGAAACCAAGGTCAAGGAAATGATTATTGAAGGCGTTCTTTCTATTCAAGCGGGTGACAATCCCCGCATCCTGGCTCTTAAGCTTCTTTCCTATTTGACTCCCGGCGAGCGAAAATCCGTAGAAGCTGAGATCCTTAAGGACTAATGTTATGGCCAAAGAGAAGAAATGCGAATGTCCGGCTGGCGCGCCCGAATGGATGGTTACGTATTCAGACATGGTTACGCTTCTTCTCTGCTTTTTCGCGGCGCTTTTTAACGTCTCAACCGTCGATGAAGTTCAGCTTCAACAGATGATTTCTTCTCTGAATAACATCGGCATGGGGGCGATGGAAGGTGGCGCGACGCTGAGCGCCGGTCGGAACGCGGACTTGGGGAATACCATTATGTCGTTGCCGTCGATGGAAAAAGGGCGGTCTATGTCAACCGCTAAGAAAAAGGCGACAAGTCTATTCGCTCCCGAAGTGAAATCCAACAAAGTACGCGTCAGCTCCGACGAGCGCGGTTTGGTGATAAGTCTTGCTTCCGATGCTTTTTTCGCGCCTGCGAGCGCGGAAGTCAATATTGAAGAAACACGGGATATTCTGCTCCGATTGGGAAGTCTGCTAACTTCCGATGAGGTAGGGGGGCGAAAATTCCGGATAGAGGGCCACACGGACGCGGCTCCCACCGATCCGCGCGGACCATGGAAGTCAAATTGGGAACTTTCCAGTACTCGTTCGATAAACGTATTACATTATTTAGCCGATATTGGAGTAGACGAGAAGCGGTTTCAGATCGCCGGTCTTGCTGATACCGTTCCGATTGCATCTAACGATACCGCCGAAGGCCGTGCGTACAACCGGCGTGTTGATATCGTCATTCTGGATGAGGGTCATTTATAATTTGCCTGTTTGCAACGAGCGACCTTTTCGTGTACTATTGCGTAGATCGGAGGTAAAACGGCATGGCTGACAATCGAGACGAGCTTGATCTCGAAGGCTCGGAACCGATCGGTGACGCGGCGCCTAAAAAAGCGTCCGGCATCGGCGCGCTGCTCCCAACCATTCTTAAATTCGCCGCCATCGGTATCGGCGCGCTTATTTTCATCGTTACCGTTTCCATTATAACCTATCGCCTCATGAGCGGGGGTGGTACGAGCCAGACGGTTGTTTCTTCTACGGAAGTCTATGCCCCTAAGAAGCCACAGTATTCCTGGTTTTCTACTATCGGCGTCATCCGTACTCGGACGAAGGATCCGACTCCTTATTCGGTCGTGGCAAATGTAATAATCGGTTATGATAAGGACAGCAAACTCGCTCAGAACGAGTTGACTAACCGTTTATACGAATTGAAGGATTTTATTCGTAACTTCTTTAGCATGAAGTTCGCGGCCGAGTTGAAAGCCGAGAATGAGGTTCGACTCAAACAGGAAATGAAGGAACAGCTCAACACCGGACTCTTTTACGATTTTAAAGTGCAGGAGATACTTTTCCAGCAACTTGATGTTGTAGAGATGTAGGAACGGCGGGTAAGGGGCTATGACCGAAGTACTTTCACAGGAAGAAATTGACCAGCTCCTCACCGCCATAAATGCTGGAGAGACCGAGCCTGAGGATTTCAGGCCCGCGACCGATACTCGTAAAATAAAAATTTACGACTTCAAACGGCCGGATAAATTCTCCAAAGAACAAATCCGTACGGTCTCAATCATGCATGAGACCTTCGCGCGGCTGACGACCACGTCTCTGTCCGCAAATTTACGCAGTATGGTGCATGTTCACGTCGCGTCGGTCGACCAGCTAACCTACGAAGAATTCATTCGTTCCATTCCTACGCCGACAACACTGGCTATCATCAACATGGATCCCCTCAAGGGAAACGCAATCCTTGAGATTGATCCGGCAGTCACGTTCTCCATCATCGACCGCTTATTCGGCGGTTCGGGTGAAGGGACAAAAGCTCAGCACGAATTGACCGATATCGAACAATCTGTCATGGAAGGCATTATTGTTCGTATTCTGGGAAACATGCGTGAGGCGTGGGCTCAGGTAATCGACTTGCGTCCGCGTTTGGGCCAAATCGATACCAATCCACAATTCGCGCAAATTGTGCCTCCGACCGAAATGGTCGTTCTTGTTACCCTTGAAACGAAAGTCGGTGAAGTCGAAGGAATGATGAACTTCTGTATCCCCTACCTAACGATTGAACCGATTATTGGTAAGCTGTCCGCTCAATACTGGTATTCGTCAGTCCGCCGCGGAACAACTACGGAAAATCTTAATATCCTAAAAGAAAAGCTTTCGAATGTTGAGGTAAATGTTGTCGCCGAAATCGGGAAAATTCAACTTCCAGTGCGGGACGTCCTTTCCTTACGAACAGGAGATGTAGTTCGCTTATACAATGTGCGTGTCGGGGATCCGATGACGCTTAATATTGGTAATAAAAAGAAATTCATGTGTCGCCCCGGTGTGATCGGTAAGAAAATGGCGGTGCAGATCGTTAAGAAGATGGCAGAGCTCGAACAAGACGAATTCGAAGAGCTCGCGTCGGAAGGAGAGGAGAGCTTATGAGCGACGGCGCTCTTTCGCAGGATGAGATAGACGCCCTTTTGGCCGGCGTGGATTCCACGGGCATGGGTGCTCCCGCAGCCTCTTCATCGTCCCTTCCGGACGGGGAACGGAAAACTTTACAGGAATTCCTGGCTTCGACGGTGCAGGCCCAATCTTCCAATCTATCGATGATGACAGGCGCTTCGGTGATGGTCCAATCTCCTCAATTGGAATCGATCGGCCGAGAAGCTTTTCTTCAAAAAATGCCTGATATGGTTGTCTCGACGAAAGCGAATTTTACTACAGGGTTTGTCGGCGAACATTCGTACGTAATGTCGAAAGAAACCGCGCAGCGCATCGCCAGCTTGATGAATAAAGAAGAAAACATCGAGTTGGACGATATGGCTATGTCCGTTATTGGAGAAGTCGTTTCCCAGCTGAATGGTACGCAGATAACCGCACTCAGCGACAAAACTGGAAACAAAGGTATCGCAGCTGAGCCGCCGGAGGCGAGTTTTCAACCTAAGGCTATGATCTCCCTGCCTTCAGGCGATTTCATGCGAGCTACTTATCAAATCGATTTGGGCGACGGAGAATCGGCGAATATTTGGGAAGTGTTTGGAGCCAACGTTGTTAAAGACATCGCGCGTGCTCTTGGCGGCGGCGATTCCGGTCTTCAAGATCTCGGCGCGAATATGGGCATGGGTGGCGGCGCTATGGGCTCTTTCCCCGGTATGCAGGGCGGCGGTCAAAACGCCGGCGGCGGAATGGGTGGAATGGGTGGAATGGGTGGAATGGGAATGGGCATGCCGAACATGGGTCAGATGGGCGGTATGCAAATGCCTGGAATGGGACAGATGGGCGGGTACGGTATGGGCGGTTCGCCGATGATGGGTCAGTCTGCCGCAAACGTTCAATCGATCCAGTTCCCCAGCCTGGTTCCGCAAAGCGCGCAAACCGAACACGGAAACATCGGCCTTATCATGGATGTTTACATGGAGATGACGGTCGAGCTCGGCCGTACGAGAAAACTCATAAAAGAAATTCTCGGCATGGGCGAAGGCACCATCATCGAATTGGACAAATTGGCTGGTGAGCCTGTAGATATTTTGGTGAATCATAAGTTGATCGCGAAAGGTGAAGTCGTGGTTATCGATGAAAACTTCGGTGTCCGCGTTACGGAAATCGTTTCCCCTATGGAAAGAATGTCGGATATGGGGTAAAATAACTCCCGGATCTCTCGGGAGGGGACCTCTGAACTTTAAACAAATTTTTGTCGCCGTGTTATTATCGGCGACTTTGTTCATTTCGGTCGCGCAAACCACGCGACCGTCCGGCGGCGGAGCTGCCGGTACCCAACAAAAAAACGCCGTTAGTTCGGCGCCGGTTGTCGTCGACGAACGCGATCTCGGTTTGAGCGATGCCGCGGTTGCCGACACAAAAAATGATCCTTCCTCTTTAGGTTCCATCATTAGGACCGTTCTTGCTCTCGTTGTTGTCGTGGCCGCGGTGTACGGAGTCGTATATCTGCTAAAACGCGTAACCAGACAAACGGAAGTGAAGGATCCGCACCTTAAAGTGCTTGCCTCGGCGCACTTGGGATCAAACCGCTTTGTGCATGTTGTCGCTCTCGGTCAAAAGGCTTGGCTTATCGGTGCTACCGACGGCGGTGTGGACCTTATAGCAGAGGTGGAAGATGCGGAAACACGCGACACCCTGTTCCTTGAGGATTCTCGCCGTCAATCTGAACGAGTGAGTTCTTTTCCCATCGATTTTAAGTCGTTGATGCGGAAATTAGGGTCAGGTGAAAAGGCGGAAATCGGCGCCGGAGCCGAATCAATACGTAAACGACGCGAACGTCTACGCGGATTTTAAAAAAGGGGGAGGGGCATGCGTAATATCATCTCGGTCGCTATGTTCGCGATCCTTCTCGCCATGATCTGCCCACCTACCGCGGACGCTCAGAATCAAGCATTTCCCGGCAGGGCCACGCAAGGTACGGTTCGTGTTCCTACCCCTCCCTCCGATCCGGTAATTCCATTCGTGGATTTGTCCATCAGACAGCCGCGGAACGGTCGAGAAGTCGCTTTCTCACTTCAACTACTGCTCTTGCTGACGGTACTTTCTCTTGCTCCAAGTATTTTCATTATTATGACGAGTTTCCTGCGCATTTCCATCGTATTGGATTTCGTCAAACGTGCTTTGTCCCTTCAACAGGTACCGCCGAACCAGGTTCTTCTTGGAATTTCCCTGTTTTTAACTTTATTCATTATGTGGCCTACTTTTGACGGTATGTATCAGAAGTCTTTCAAGCCCTTGTCTGAAGGAAAAATAGGCGTTGAGGAAGCGTACCGGGAGGCAGAACGGCCGATGCGCATTTTCATGTTTAATCAAATGCGTAAGAGCCCGGATAACATACGCTTATTCATGTCGATGAGGGGACTGCCGAAGCCGAACACGCTTGCCGATGTTCCGACCTACGTACTTATCCCTGCCTTCATTCTTAACGAATTAACAGTGGCTTTTAAGATCGGCATTCTTCTGTATATTCCGTTTATTGTTATTGACATGGTTGTTGCGAGTGTTCTGATGTCAATGGGCATGATTATGTTGCCTCCAGTTATGATATCAATGCCGTTTAAATTAATTTTGTTCATATTGGTAGACGGTTGGGGGCTTTTGACGCAACAGTTGATAAAGTCTTTCGTTATGTAGGGGACAAGTAAATGAGCATCGGTGACGTTGTCAGTCTCATGCGAGGCGGCATTTTCCAAACGCTGCTTTTGGCGGCACCTATCCTCTTGACTGCTTTGGTCGTGGGACTTATCGTTTCGATCATACAGGCGACGACGTCTATCCAAGAGCAGACTCTCACTTTCGTTCCGAAAATCATCGCGATTCTTTTGGTTCTTGCTCTTCTGGGCGGCTGGATGTTCGCGTCGCTCCGCGACTACACAATCCAGCTTTTTAACCTGATTCCCAGCATGGCAGGGTGACAACTGATGCTGGGTGAAATTGTAGCTAACGCGCCGTGGTACTTTCTCGTTGCCGCGCGAGCGTTGGCCTTAATAGAAACGGCCCCTCTTCTTTCTTCCGATGCAACGCCGCAGGTCGCTAAGATAGCTCTTGCGGGATTCGTTGCGTTTCTTGCGTATCCATCCGCTCCGATCGCCTTATGGAACGTCCAACCCTATAGTGTGGATTTTGCTCTCCTTGTCGTCGGGGAAGTTCTGATCGGCATTATCATCGGGTTCTATCTTACGATTATTTTTTCCGCATTTAGCACAGCTGGTCAGTTATTCTCGCTGCAAATGGGCTTCGGCGCTTCGGAAGTCTACGATCCGCTGGCACAAATCGAAAATCCGCTTATGGGCCAATATCTGAATTTGATCGCCCTTTTCACATTCTTGTCGGCGAGCGGGTTTAGAAAATTATTCCTGGGCGGTTTCATGAGATCGCTTCAGTCAATAAGCGCCGTATCTCTGGTCACATCACGAGAAGGCTTCCTTAATCTTTTATTGTCTGGGCTTTCCCGTCTGTTCATAGACGCAATAGTCATTTCGATGCCGATTCTCGGTACTCTATTCCTGGTATCCGTGGGCATGGGACTTTTATCGAAAGCCGCCCCCCAAATGAATCTGCTGACTGAAGGGTTCCCTATTTCCATAACTGTGGCTTTTTCCCTTATACTCATAACGATGCCGTTTTTGGTTGAATCATTCGTTCGGGTGATTGATGGTGGTTTTTTTGCAATTGAAGGCTTTTTGGCACATGCGGGAGGCGGAATCAAATGAAAGCGATTGAGCTGAATTTGAGTGTTGCCGCCGCCCTTGCGATCGACCTTCAATGGTTCGCCGCTGAAGACGAAGGGCGGACTGAAGAACCTTCCGAATATAAGATCCGAAAAGCTCGAGAGGAAGGCCGGGTAGCGAAAAGCCAAGAGCTGGTCGGCGCCCTCGTTCTTCTGTTGCCTGCGCTGGCTGTCATGTTTCTTGCTCCTTCCATGTTCCGAACGATGATAGAAATGACACATTTCTATCTTGAAAGGTCAACGGAACTAGATCCGACAAAAGACGCGATCGTCGCTCGCACCTTCTTCTATTATTTGGCTCGTCTCGCGTTGCCGATCTGTTTGGTATCAGTTTTTGCCGCGATTTTCGCGAATGTGGTCCAAACAGGTTTTCTTTTCACAACAAAGCCCTTAGTGCCAAATTTTTCAAAAATATTGCCGCGATTCGGGCAGTACTTCAAACGAACGCTGTTTTCCGCGGAAGCTGGGTTCAATTTTGTTAAGTCCATCATAAAAATCGTGATTATCGGAGTAGTCTCTTTCGCGATAATCAGGTCAGAATTACCTCGTTTAACGAACTTGCAGACCGCTTCGCTGTGGACGGGAATCACTCTCGTCGCGAGTCTGGTGATGCGTCTCATAATCATATCGTCCCTCTTAATGTTGGTACTCGCCGTACCGGACTTTATGTTTCAGCGGCGTCAGTATAAAGAATCATTAAAAATGACCAAGCAGGAAGTCAAAGAAGAGCGGAAGATGTACGAAGGTGATCCGCTCATAAAGAGCCGCCTAAAACAGCGGATGCGCGAGCTCTTATCCCGCAATATGGCGGCGAATGTTCCTAAGGCTGACGTCGTAATCGTCAATCCGACGCACTACGCGGTCGCTCTTGAGTGGAACAAAACGGCTATGTCGGCGCCAATGGTCACCGCGAAGGGCATAGATGAGGTCGCGCTCCGTATCAGAAAAATTGCCGAGGACAACGGGGTGCCGGTCGTTGAGAATAGGCCGCTTGCTCGCGCTTTGTACGCGGAGGCAGAGATCGGTGATATTATTCCCGAACAGTTCTACCAGTTGATCGCGGTCGTTCTCGCCCGTGTTAATAAGATAAATGAAGCGCGCGGTCGCGGTTTTGCGGCCGGCGCATAGGGCGGTAATCGACGATGTCGGACGTACGACGGGTTTTATCCGATAGTTTCCTCAAAGATCGCAGCGATATGTTCGTCGCGGTCGGCGTCGTCGGCGTCGTCGTCATGCTTATCGTCCCGATTCCGACCATTCTGCTCGATGCTTTGATGGCGATCAATCTTATTATCGCTCTGCTCATCCTCTTGATTGTACTTTATACTCGCAAACCGACTGAATTCAGTGTGTTTCCGACTATCTTGTTGGTTTCCACGGTATTTAGTTTGGCCCTCAATGTTTCTTCGACACGGCTCATCCTTTCTCAGGGAACAAAATTCGACGGTAGAATGATTAAAGCGTTTTCTACCTTCGTCGTCGGTACGGGCGGTTCCGAAGGTCTCGTCATCGGTTTCGTCATCTTCATCATCATCATAGCCGTACAGGCAGTTGTCATTACGAAGGGCGCAACCCGCGTCGCGGAAGTCGCCGCGCGCTTCACGTTGGATGCGCTGCCCGGAAAGCAGATGGCCATAGAAGCCGAGTACAATTCAGGATCGATTTCTGAAGAAGAAGCGCTCAAACGTAAAAATGATCTTCAACGCGAAGTAGACTTCTATGGCGCGATGGACGGTTCAAGCAAGTTTGTTTCCGGAAATGTTAAGATAGGTATCTTCATTACCGTCATCAATTTACTGGGCGGTATCATCATCGGCATGACTATCCATGGCGAGGGACTCGCTATCGCCGTCAGCACCTATACCGCCCTCACCATTGGTGATGGTCTTTTATCACAGTTTCCGTCGCTTCTGGTTTCCACGGCGACAGGCATCATTGTGACTCGCTCAATTTCGGACGGCACCTTCGGCAGCGACGTGACTTCCCAATTTTCCCGCGATGCGCGCATTTATTGGATCGCGGCCTTTGTTCTCGGCATATTCGCCATACTCCCGGGTTTCCCCTGGTACGTTCTCGTCCCGCTGGCTCTTCTTATGGGGTATCTTGCCTATAACCTGGGTAAGCGCGACATGAAAGCCGCGGAAGATGTTAAAACTAAAGAACTCCAAGCGAAAAAGGCCAAAGAGGAACCGTCGGAAATGTCTCCGGTGGTACCGCTTGATCCACTTTCGCTGGAACTCGGTTATGGACTTATTCCTTTGGTTGACCGCGACAAAGGCGCCGAACTCTTGGAACGCGTTACTCGCATTCGGCGGGAATCAGCCCTCGATCTCGGACTGGTCGTTCCGCGCATCCGTATCATCGATAATATGCGTCTTGAACCCTCCGAATATTGTTTCAAGATTAAGGGAGTCGACGTCGGTCGCGGCAAGATCCGGATGGGTTATTTCCTGTGCATCAATCCTGGTGGCGTTAAGGATGACATTCCGGGAGAGAAAACGAAAGATCCCGCATTTGGACTCCCTGCCTTATGGATAAATGAGGATAAACGGGAAGCCGCAGAAAGAGCGGGATACACCGTCGTTGATCCGCCTTCCATAATCGCTACGCACCTGACGGAAATCATCAAACGACATTCGTCGGAAATCCTCGGAAGGCAAGAAACTAATGCCATCCTTGAAACGCTCAAAAAAGAATACCCGACAGTTGTCGATGAAGTACAGAAGTCTCTTTCCGTCGGTGAAATTCAGAAATCGCTGCAAGCCCTCTTGCGTGAACAAGTTTCTATCCGCAACATGGTTGCAATTCTAGAGGCCTTGGCGGACTATGCTCCGATTACCAAGGATCCGAATTTTCTTGCGGAAAAAGCGCGTCAGGCATTGGGGCGGCAAATTTGCCTTCAATATGCCGATGAGGAAAAAGTGCTGCGCGTGCTCACAATCGATCAGGCTCTTGAACAAAAAATCGTGGATAGCAAGGTTGATACGGCCGGTGGTTCCGTCGCCGCATTGGAACCGGCGGTACAACGTGCTTGGATAAAAGCACTTTCCAGGTCGATTGCCGCCATGCAGGAACGTGGGCTTGTTCCCGTAGTGCTCTGTTCGGAAGCCGCTCGTCCGTTGGTTAAATCAAGCAGCGAACGAGAAATTCCGGAACTTGTCGTTCTTTCCGTGCCGGAAATAGTATCGGATGCGACGGTTGAAGCCGTCGGCGAAATCCGATTGGAAGGATAGAGGGAGTATAGATGGAATATTTTACAGAACAAGCGCCGTCTCACTCCGAATGTATGCGTAAAATCCGAACGAAATACGGAGAGGGCGCGCGCGTACTCATGCAGCGATCTGTCCGCATCGGTGGCGTGTTGGGTTTTTTCACCAAAGAGGCGGTGGAAATGTCGGGCGTCGTCGGGACCGATTCTCCCAGGCCGTCGGCTGTAAAGAAAGCGCCTGATCTTGAGGAAGAGAAAAAGAAGTTCATTTCCAATCTAAAAGGCGAACAAACGCTGCAGTTGGTTCTCAATGAAGTACGCGGCCTTAAGGAAAAAAT
>JBAYHM010000037.1:0-21237 GCA_041666155.1 Treponemataceae bacterium | reverse complement strand
CTGAACACGATGATGGAGGAGGAATACACTACCGAAAGTATCATGATCGCGCGAAGCATCATGGACGAAATCGCTCGCATAGTCGGAAAGAAAAGTCCCGCGCGGGGAATCAAAGCCGAGGAATGGTTCGTCGTGCGGAATGCGCGTATGCCGTCGGTTTTGGTTGAGATCGGTTTCATCACAAACAGCGAAGATGCCGCTTTGCTCGCTTCGGACGCGTACTTGCGAAAGCTCTCCGAGGCGATATATATTGGCGTTAAGGATTTTATAACGAAATTCGAACGTACCGGAGGGTTTACCGCAGTCCGATGAGTAACGTTTTGCTTCGTCTGCGAGTGTTCTTCGCGCATACCGCGCGCCGACGCCTTTTCTACATTGCCTTGCTTTTACTCATCGCCCTTACGGACTACGCGGTCTGCGCCCGTACGGCGCGAGCTTATGAGTTTATGTCCGTCAAAGATGGGAAACCCATCGTGGAACGCCGATTTTTGCCGAGAACTTTCTCAAAAGAGACGGCTATTGAACGATATGTATCCGAATATCTGCTCGGCCCAGTGAGTGTCGATTCCTCCTATTTATTCGCAAAAGGCGTCTCTGTGCGTACGGTAATCGTTCGCGGCGGAGTCGCGTCGGTGGATTTATCGGCGGATGCGGCATTTCCCCTCGAGCCGGGGCTTGACGTTCGTAGATCCTTAGCGATACTCATAGCGGGGATAGAACGAAATTTTCCCAGTTTAAAACGCGTAAAAGTGTATATTGAAGGTCATGAGCCATACGCCGAATCACTTTCTGAAAGACACTCGAACGAGAGCGTCTCAAAAAAAGGAAAAAGCGTTGACAAATGAAATCCTTCTCGTATAATTCTATACGACCATAGGCTAATCGCGTGATTGAAAGGAGCTTTGAATGAAACGGATGTTCATTCCTGTCGCCATCGCGTTGCTCGTCGCCGGCGCTGCCTTCGCAGAAGAAGCCGTGCTCATCGACTTCTCGAAACTCGCGGCGGACAGCGTACCGAACCAGGACAACGTGCCCACTCAGAACAAGCGGACCGTAATGGACTATTCCGCTACGGCTGGTGGAAGTTTCACCCAAGAGCAGAAGGCTATTATGACGACTTCTCTCGCAATCCCTAATTGGGATGTGGTGCTTTCTTCCTCTTCTCGTACGGTCGCTAACCAGTCGAAGAGCTACACCCTTGAAGCTCCCTCCAAGCAATTCGGGAAGGTGATGGGCGTTCGCGTTCATTTCCCGGTAGAGACCTTCAATTCTTGGGCTCGTATCCAGCCGCCGTTTGAGATTCCTGCCTTTGAAGCTCAGAAAGACAGCAAGTTTACTCGTTTTGAAGAAGGATTCGGCGTTATAAAGAACGTCGGCGTTATTAAGTCCATCGCGGTTAACGCGTACGGTCTTAATTTCCCGCACGGGATTTCAGCCATTCTCATCGATTCGACTGGAAAAGAGCAACTTGTTAACATGGGTTACCTGAACTTCGATGGCTGGGGCGAGCTTCGCTGGGATAACCCCTCTTATGTAACTGAAATCCGCAACCGCGAACTCCGCATCTACCCGATGTATCCGAAGGCGACTCCCTTCGTGAAGTTTGCCGGATTCCAGATTCAGAGAGACGCGGCGAAAGACGGCGGTGACTTCATTGCTTACTTCCGCGATGTTAAGGTTATCTACGATAAGGCAATACTTGATACCGATCGCGATATTCAGGATGAAGATTTGTGGAATATCATCAAGGATCGTGAGACTGCTCGTAAGAACGGCGAAATGGAGCGCTTCGGTAATGTTCAGGTTCTCCGCTACTTGGAAGGCCAGAAAAAAGCTACCGAAACTGGTTTTGCTCCCGCGGCTGGTGCCGATGGTGCAAAAGCGGATGCTGCTAAGAAATAAGCAGTAAGGTTAAAAAGAGGGCGCCGTTTATCGGCGCCTTTTTTTTTGTTCACTTATACATTATTCTAATGAACATATGACCGATGAAGCTTGGTTCCCCGATCGGGGAAATTTGCAAAAAGAATATGAACGACAGAGCGGTGCTCGAAACGAGATAGTAAAGGATCTTGAATCCCGGGTCGAAGAAATTCTTAGAAGTTTAAAACCTAGACCAACCGTTAAAGGGAGATCGAAAAGCTTTCAAAGTTTTTTCAAGAAACTAGTACGATTAATGCAGCAGCAAGAATCAAAAATCAACGTTCCCGCGATCACCGATATCGTCGGGGTCCGTGTCATCTGTCCCTTTATTGAGGACCTTTCAAACGCGGAATCGGCTCTTACACGCGCTTTTACGGTGACTGAAATTGAACGGAAGGGTTCAAATTTTTCGTTCAAAGAATTTGGATACGAATCTACCCACATGCTGATTGAAATTCCAAAAGAAATATTAAAAAAACGAGGACCTTGCGGAACGATGGTCGCGGAAATTCAATTACGGACAATTCTTCAAGATGCTTGGGCCGAAGTAGAGCATGAACTCGTTTATAAAGCGGAATTCACACCATTTGATGAACCGATGAAGCGAAAACTGGCTGCCGTGAACGCGAGTCTTTCACTGGCTGATATTGTGTTCCAAGAAATTAGAGATTATCAGAGACAATTAAATCGTGAACTTGGAAAACGACGCGAATCGTTTTTCAGGAAGATCGAGGACTCCACCGATCGATTATTGTTCAAGGAAGATCGGGAACAAACGCCGATCGCTCCATTGTTCAGGCTTGAGCCGTCACATGGTGGTGATACGATTGACGATATGCTTCTGGATGCGCTTTATGCCCATAATAACGACCAATTTGAACGCGCAATCGCAATATATACGCGTATGCTGGAGCTGGAGCCGCGCAACTTTATAAAATCAGTCATATATAAGCACAGGGGTATGGCTCATTTTGCGCAATCATTGTATGACGAGGCAGTGTACGATTTCACAAAGACTTTGGAACTCGATCCTTCCTGCTACAAGGCTTTGTATTATCGGGCGGTAGTAAAATCCGTGCAGCAGAAGTATCACGAGGCAATTGAGGATTTTTCGTTATCGCTCACGATTAATCCGTATCAACATTTCTCTCTATATCGTAGGGCTCAGGCTTATTACCATATAGGCGATTATCCGAAGGCTTTGGCTGATTGTGAAAACGCGCTCGCGTCCGAACCGGACTCCGCTCAAGCGCAAAAGTTCAGGGAGCTTCTTATTCATAAGCTCAAGATGTGATATTGACACGCTCAACCCATTTTCGGTATAGTGCCTGAGTCAGTTAGTCATACGCGTCTCCTTCGTCTAGGGGTTAGGACAGCGGGTTTTCATCCCGCCAACAGGGGTTCGAATCCCCTAGGAGATGCCTGTAAGGCCGGATAACGGATTGCGTTATCCGGCCTTTTTTTCGGAGGCGGATTTCTTTTGCGCGCCGACCGTCGCTTTAGTGCTAATGCCATTCATATCCTCAAAACCGCAATCGGCGAAGCTGAAGGCAATGAAGTGTTTGCCGTCGGTTTTCTGTCAAATGAGGGCTTAGTCGTTGACCTACGCGTAGTCGCACGGGGCCATGATTCGGCGGTGCTCGCGCTGAGCAACTGGTACGACGACGCTGATGTGCTCATTCATAACCACCCATCGGGCCGCCTTGCGCCTAGTGATGCCGATCTTTCTATCGCAGCAAGAGCCGGAGAAAGTGGGTTGGGGTCATTTATTGTGGATAACGACGTTGAACGTGTCTATGTGATCGCGGAGCCTGCGAAAAAACGTACGCGCTTCACGCTCGAAGAGGATACTCTTGCTGCTGTGCTTGAAAAGGGCGGGGCGCTCGCATCGCGTCTATCCGGATTTGAAGGCCGGCCTTCTCAAATTGAACTGCTGCGCCGGATTTGTAAGGCTTTTAATGAAGAATCCGTGCTCGCCGCGGAAGCGGGGACAGGGGTTGGAAAATCGTTTGCTTATTTAATTCCTGCACTCAGTTGGGCTGAAAGAAACGATGAGCGTGTGGTTATTTCTACCGCTACGATAAATTTGCAGCAGCAGCTCTTTGAAAAAGATATCCCTTTCGTGATTCAGGCTCTTGGCAGTAATGTGAAAGCTGTACTCATGAAGGGACGGGGGAATTATCTCTGTTTCAGGCGGCTGCTTGAAGCGCGGAGAGAAAACGAACTTTTTGAAGAAGATGGTGTAGGATTAGATGCCGTAGCCGCATGGGCGGAGACGACGGTTAGCGGGAGTCGTACGGACCTTCCCTTCCAGAGCGATGAATCGGTATGGTCTCGTGTATGCTCGGAGGCCGACCTCTGTTTGGGACTTCGTTGTCCGGAACGGGATCGTTGTTTCGTGTTACAGGTCCGCAGACAGGCTGCGGACGCGCGCATCCTGGTGGTGAATCACCACCTGCTATTTGCCGATCTCGCCGCTAGATCGGCCGGCGCCGGGTATGATTCTACGGTTGTTCTGCCGCCCTATGAGCGCGTTATCATCGATGAGGCGCACAATATAGAAGATGCCGCAAGTTCTTTTTTTTCTGAGGACTTTAGCAAGTTTTCGGCACTTAAGCAGACAGGCCGTTTATATCGGCGGCGGCGCGGAATGGAGACGGGACTCGCTCTGGTATTAGCCTCTTTTTCCGGTGTCCGTGACCGCGCCGCGGATATTGCCGATTGCGCACAGAGGGTGCGCGACGCTCTGGACGCGGTAGACGCGGCCGGCGTCACTCTTGCCGATCAAACGGGGACGTATCGTTTGACGACGCCCCGTGATCCCTCTCTGCGTGCGTTTTTATTTGAACCTCTTGCCTCTTTACGCGTTGCCATTACTAAATTCGCTTCTCTCGTTCGCGATCTTTCCGAAGAGATAAGCGAGGATCTTTCCGAAGATCCGGCCGTTTGGGAGGCAAAGGCGGTCATTCGTCGGCTTGAGGCGATGGGCGGTGTCTGCCTCCGTTTTTGTGAATATGAAGAACACTCAGACGAAGTTTTTTGGATAGAGCGGAAACGTACTTCAAAAGGTGAACCGTATGTCCGCTTCATCGCAACACCCTTGGATGTAGCTCCGGCACTTGGTGAATCGCTCTATACGCCGAATAAAACGGTAGCTTGCGTTTCAGCCACCTTGACTGTCGCTAATTCTTTTCAATACTGGCTTGATCGAACGGGTATTTCCATCCAGTCCGCGCGACCGGTTATCACCGGCGTTTATCCGTCGCCTTTTCCCTATAGTCGTTCTGTCTTACTCGGTGCGCCTGCTGATGGGCCTCTTCCCGATGAAGAAGGCTATCGTGATTTTGTGGACGCCTCGGTAGTCAGACTTTTAAGCGCTTCCGGCGGTTCGGCGCTCGTTCTTTTTACCTCATACGACGCGTTACGGACCGCATACGCGGCCGCTCGGCCTCTGCTTGAGTCCTCGGGTGTTTTGTGCTTGAAACAAGGCGATGACGATAGGGCACGGCTGCTGAAAACGTTTCTGGACGATGAATCGAGCGTCTTGTTCGCGACCGATTCTTTCTGGGAGGGTGTGGACGCTCCCGGCGATACTCTTCGGCTGGTGATTCTTTGCCGACTGCCGTTCAGGAGCCCGAATGAACCCGTTTTTGAGGCGCGCCGCGAAGCCCTTGAAAAAAAAGGAGGGAACGCGTTTATGTCATTGTCCTTGCCTGAGGCTGTTATGAAATTCAAACAAGGCTTCGGTCGGCTGATGCGCAGAGGCGATGACGGAGGAGCCGTCGTCGTGCTTGACGGACGCCTCCTCAGAAAACGGTACGGAGAACTCTTCATCAGCTCACTTCCCGAAACAAAGCGTTGTTTTGCTCCGATAAGCGAAATGATCGACGAAGTTGATCGATTTTTGTCTCGCTAATTGTGGCTATCGAAAACCGTTGCGCCGAGTTTGTATTTTTCCGGATCAATTGTTGATCGATATGTTTCCAGCGCTTTCTTTTCCGCCGCTAACGCGGAAAAAGAATAGTTCGTTGATCCATCATCGGCAATCTCGACCTCAGGTTGTGCGTAAGCTCCCAACTCAAGGATAACGCTCTCTTGCGCGGCGGCAAGATCGTCGGGACGGCTTTCAGGAAACGATGGGGTAAAATCGGAACTTTTTACCTTTTCAGGTCGTCCCCAGACCTTTTTATACGCGTCCTTACGCAAGTTTTCTTTTTTGATCCGATCGTTTTCTTTTTTCTCGCGTATACGGCGAATGGCGGGGATCGTAAGGAAAAGTGCGGCAAAGAGTATCGGGACCCCGCCTAAAACCGATGCGGCAAAGCTTACCGGATTGCTCATGCCGGAGAATAGCACGAGTGCTACCGCGTATAAGTAGGTTCCGCCGGTGATTTGCGCTTGTTGCGTAATTTGGCCGACGGTAATCGCGTTGTATAGGAAATAGGAACCGAACAATAGGTTCACGCTGTTTAGCGCGATGAACCATCGGTTAAGTTTTTTTGGGTTTTCGGAAAAATTCTTTACTTTCTTTAAGGGTGCGGAAAACTCAAATATCGACTCCCGAGTATCCGACTTGAGCAATAATTCATCGAACCGATATACAACCGTTCCTTCGTTCGTAGCCTCCGGCGATCCGCCGAATTCGACTAAATACGAAGTAATGGCCTCTTCCGCTTCTGTCGGAGTTAGTCCGGTGATGGCCATGAATTCGGGAAGCGCTATGACGCCCCGGTTAGCCTGAATGTACGAAACAACAGCCTTGCGTTCCCGTGTATCCCAACCGGCGTTTGGGTCTCCGTCTCCGAATACAAAGGAGAATACCGCGGAATAGAGGGGCCGTTTTTTGGGTGCGGCTCGGCGTCTGTTTCCGTAAGGATCATCGATGGATTTCACCAATTCAGAATAAAACCAGATGCGGATAATTAGGTTGAATACGTGGGAGGCTATCATTAAGCCTCCGAGGTTGCCGCCCCTGCGGTCATCTCGGTCGTTGCTCGAGCCGGAAGCCGAAACGGCTACGGATGCGACCAAGGCGACGATCGCGATGGCCATGAACAGTACGAAATAGCCGACAAGCATCACCATGATCCACACTTTGAAGAGGGCCTTTGCGACTACCGCGGCGCCTTTCTTGAACGCGGACCAGAAACGGCGCATTGTCGGACCGAATCCTTTATACCTGCTCTTGAATCCGTCAGGGAAAGAATACAATATCTCACCGGATTCAGTGACACGCAGACGTGCGCCAAACTCGTCTGAGGCAACAGGGATATATTCCTTAACGCGTTCGATGGGGAGCCCTGTCATGGATACAATATCTACCGGCGTGGCTCCTTCTCTTCGTCGTTTGAAAGCGTCAACTACTTTTGCGTAGACTTCCGTATCTTTTATTTTGCTGGTCATCGATTTATCCTCCACAAACGAAAGTCATCAATCAGGGCAAGATTCGGGAACATCTTTGAAACGGTCTTTATACTTTTCTAGAAGAGAGCCTATTGTAATCCCTGCGAAATATGAATTTACCATATTTGTTGCCTCAGCCCAAATGGAGAAGGACACACAATCGCTCATATTAGCGCAAGGCGTCGCTTTAACTCCGCAGGGAGAGAGCGTCAAGCCTTCTCCTGCCGCGTCCAGGATTTCCTTTACGGTAAGTTCGTTAAGTGGCCTACAGAATTTGAATCCGCCGCCCGGTCCGCGAACTGAATCGACAATGCCCGCTTTCCGCAATTTATAGAAAATTTGCTCAAGAAATACCGGTGATATCTGTTCGCGTTCGGACAATTGGCGGATGGACACCGGAGAATCGTCCTTGCCGAGCTTCGCCATGGCCAGTGAAGCTCTAAGCGCGTACCTGCCGCGCGTCGTGATTCTCATTCCGTTTCTCCTTATCCTAAATAGTAAAGTATAAGATAAAGAAAACCCGTCGCCTTGCCAAGGGCGACTAGGTTGTCTTTCTTGTCCATCGTTTTCGTTCCAGCTCGCTCGATTGACAGGCTTGCCTTGAAAATAGTATTTTCTTTGAGAATGTTATAGCGGTCCCCTCGGGGACAAGGAGATGTCATCATGGCCCAAGCCAGTAAGAACAGCCGTACTACGGTTACTACACAGAAGTTCTTCTGCTCCTGCGGCGGCGAAGTTAAGATGAAGACGCTCTTCGAGAACGGCAAGGTGAAAAACATGGCCGAATGCGAGAAGTGTAAACGCGTCGAACGCCGTCCCCGCGACTTCAAATAAGAGAACGGCGCTTAATTAGCGTTTTATCGGGAAGTACGCGGAATCGATGAGGCCGATGCCTAATGGCGTCGGCCTTTTTTCTGCCCGGCAGGCGCAACCATTTGCGGTTATTTAGGCGCGGCCGTTCCACTCATTGATCTGCTTGGATATCTCTTCACGTGCGGTTTCCAGCAGCGCGGCTGATTCTTTCTTGTTTTGCGGTGCGTCATACACGTTGAGTATGCGTACTCGGTACTGCGCTCCTCTAATATGGGCAAGACTCGCAAAATCACTGATTTTCCAGCCTCCGTCAATCGCGACGGTCACGACCGGCATGGGCGCCAAGTCAAGCATTCGACGAACGCCCGCGGAATGGAAAGGCAAGACGTACCCGTCGCGTGAACGAGTACCTTCAGGGAAGATGAGAGGGCTCCATCCCATTTTTGCCGACCGGCGCGCAAACGCATCCAACCGTTTCATTGATTGGATCTGATTGGCATGACGGTCCACTAAGCAATGTTCCTGGTATCTAAGAACTTGTGAAATTAGGGGAATCCATCGGCCAAGTTCCTTTTTTGAAACGAATCGCACGTGGTATTTTGAAAAAAAGAAGAAAAAAACGGGGATGTCTAAAAGACTCTGGTGATTGCTGATAATAAGGAATTGCTTTGGGATCGGGCGTTTTGCCGTATTTTCAAAAATAAATTTAAATCCCAGAAAATTTCCGGTGAGGGCGAAAAAGAGGCGCGGTGAGTTCCATGTTATATACGCTAGGCGCTTTTGGAGGGTTTTTCGAGCAAAAATCGATCTAAGTCGGGTTTCGGAGTCATAATAGACGATGATTAACAGTGCGCAAGCGATTACGAAAAGTGAATAGGCCATCAATACTCCTGTTACCTGACTGTATAGAGGAAATGTGGTTTTGAAAAGACTAAACCCGTATCTAGGTACATCTTACTGGAATGATCATTGACATGGCTCAGCCTATCTGATAATTTATGGAGCTGAAATTCAGTAGTAACACGCACGGTTTCGTGTATTGGGGGTTTTTCTTGGCTGTCAAGAAGTCGTCCGCTGAAAAGCGACATCGGCAGAGTGAGGAGCGTCGGCTCCGGAATAAGGCTGTAAAAAGCACGGTTCGTTCCAGCGTAAAGCAGTTCGTTGTAGCCGTTCAGAAGAAGGATCAGGCTGTGGCCGACGCTTCTTTTAAGGATATGATTAAGAAGCTCGATACTGCGGCTCAGAAGGGTATCGTGACGAAAAACGCTGTTGCCCGGAAGAAATCGCGGATGCAGCGCCTGTACAACACGTTCGCGGTTGCCCGCTAACGTACTTCGTTCTTTTTTACGCAATTAGCCGCTATCGTTTGTTTGAACGATAAGCGGCTGTTGTTTTGAATCGCGCGATATGAGGTGAGGGATGACCGGAAAGAAGCTGACCAAAGCCGACATCATCGATTCGATCAATGTAAAGACCGGCACGAATCGTAAGGACATCCACGCGGTCATTGATCTCTTTATCGAGGAGATCAAAGCGGCCTTGACGGATGGACGCGTCGTTGAATTGCGTGGGTTCGGTACCTTCGAAATTCGCGTTCGCAAGGGTCGTAAAAAGGCCCGTAACCCGAAAACCGGCGATCCCGTATCCGTCAGTGCGCACGGAGTAGCCGCGTTCCGCCCAGGGAAAGAACTAAAACAAGAAGTATGGAACATCACGAGCTTGGAAGAAAGCTCGGAGGCTGACGGGGATCGCGAATGATCTCGGCGGCGTCCGATACAATTCCGCGTTCGCGCGGAATTGTCCGGAGCCTAATCGAGCGCCTTGGCGCGCTCGTTCTTTCGTCTTTATTGTTTACGCTTTCTTTTCCTAATCCTCTTGTTCATAACGGCTTGTCCTTTTTTGCTTGGATCGCGTTCGTTCCGGTATTCTGGGCCGTCAATCGGTCCGGCTGGATATCGCTGATTCCCCTCGGCGCTTTTTATGGATATTTTTCTTACTCCTTATATAACTATTGGCTTGCAGCCTTCCATCCTCTGGCGGGTTTGGTTGTCGGCTTTCTCGCCGTTTCATGGTTCATAACGCTTTTCCCTCTTCTGAAGTTAGCCGACAAATTCTTTCCTAAGTACGGGTATTTATTGCAATGGCTTCTTTGGATTTCGCATGAGTATATGCGGACCAGGGGTTTCATGGGCTATTCTTACGGGATTTCCGGTTACTCGCAATGGAATTTTGTCCCGCTCATCCAGCTAGCAAGTGTTTTCGGCGTTTGGGGCGTATGCGCTTTGGTCGTTTTTCCCTCAAGTTATCTAGCTGCCGCGTTCAAGAATTGTACTTCCGGTAACTGTATCCGCCAAGTTACAGGATTTTTCCACTCTCATAGGATAGCGCCGGTCGCGTGGATGGCCGCTTTGATCCTAGCCCTCGGATTCGGTTTCGCATCGCAAGTCGATTATTCTTCCGCCCCTAAAAAACGTCTCGCGCTTATTCAGCACAATACGGATCCCTGGCGCGGTGGTCTGGAATCCTATAGAGAGAATTTCGCGATCCTCAAAAGGCTTTCGAATGAAGCGCTTGCCTCTGTTCCCGCTCCGGACATTGTCGTGTGGTCTGAAACGGCCTTTGTTCCGCGGATTTATTGGCATAAGACCTATCGGGACGACCCTGAATCGTACGAGTTGGTTAAAGAGTTGCTGGAGTACTTACGTGGGCAGTCGGTTCCCTTCATCATTGGAAACGACGATGGCCGGAAAGAGGTCGGCGAAAACGGGGGGTGGGAGCGCGTTGATTACAACGCAGTCTTGCTTTATGAAAAGGGAGAGGAAAAAGCCGCGTACCGTAAACTCCATTTGGTTCCTTTTACCGAGCATTTTCCGTATCGCAAACAATTCCCGTTTGTATATGACGCCCTGGTCGCCTCCGATACGCATTTTTGGAAAACCGGCGCCGAACCGACGGTCATGAAAACTGCGGGTGTTGCTTTTTCGACTCCGATCTGTTTTGAGGATACCTTTGGGTATCTTTCGCGTTTATTTGTGCGCCGAGGAGCTGAAGTCATTGTGAATTTGACGAATGACGCCTGGGCGAATAGTCTGTCCTCTCAAATGCAGCACGCGACTATGGCTGTTTTTCGCGCTGTTGAAAATAAACGGTCGCTCGTCCGTTCCACCGCCTCCGGGCAAACCTGCGCCGTCGATCCAAACGGGCGCATTCTTGCTATGGCTAAGCCGTTCTCGGAAACCTGGTTGATGGCGGATATACCTATCTATACCGCTACGTCGACCCTCTATACGTTTTGGGGAGATATTCCGGTTATATTGCTTATGGCGCTTGTTATTATGATCCTTCTGTTCGGCATCGCAAAAAGCGTAATTGACAAGAAGTCAGCGCCGTAGGACAATGACAAAACGAGTATCGATAAAGATAACAAGGAAGGATACAAATGGACGCGCGAAAGAAGATACTCATAGTTGACGATGAACAGATTAATCTTGAATTTTTCGATGTCATGCTGTCAAAGCTGGGATTCATAGTTGAGAAAGCCGAAAATGGTATAGATGCGCTGGAAAAAACCAAGAAATTTGTGCCTGATCTCATCATTTTAGACAATATCATGCCTAAAATGTCCGGTTGGGAAGTTACCAAGACTCTTAAAAGTACTGAGGAATATCGCGAATACCGTGATATTCCCATAATCATGTTTTCCGCGATGGATGACGTTAAGGATAAGGTTGAAGGGTTCGAACTCGGTATTGACGATTACATCACCAAGCCGTACAACTTTTCGGAAGTGCTTGCCCGGATTCGCGCTGTTACGCGAAATAGAGAATTATTCGCGCAAATTGCGGCCCGTGAAACTCGGCTGAATTTGGTTGAAGAATTGAATGCGGAGTTTAGTCGTGTCGGATTCTTGGTTACAGAGGAGATGGATGCCCTAATCACAGCCGCTCGTGTACCGATCGATGCGCCTGGGGCAAAAAAACTTGCGGAAACGGTAGTTCTGAAAGCTGAAAGCGTGAAGAAGCAGTTGCATGAATTGGAGCGGCGTTTCCAGTCGACTGCGACTGAACGGGAACGACTCAAGAAAAAAGAAATCGAACTTAAAACACTTGAGAAGCAATTTCGCAGGGGTTTGCAACAGGACTGACGGGAGGTTCCTATGATCGATGAGAGCAAACGTCAAGTTCTTGAGTCCTTTGGAGAAGGCCGAAAGTTATATAAACTTATGGACTTTAAGAAAGCTCAAGCATGTTTCGCGGATGCTTTGCGTGTCGATCCCGAGGATGGTCCTTCCAAAGTGTACTATTTGCGATGCAAGCATTATCTTGAAAATCCGCCTCCTGATGATTGGGATGGTGTGTTTGTAATGACGACTAAGTAACGGATAATTAGGAATGAAAGAATCTGAAAAGCGCAACGAAATTGAGACCGTAACTGTGTTTGGCCCGGAAACGTCGTTTGATGGAGTGCTGAAGTTTAAGGAAACGCTGCATATCAGGGGCAAATTCAAAGGTCGTATTGAGGCGACCGGTGCTTTGTATGTAGAGAAAGACGCGGAAGTTGTGACCGATCGTATTTCGGTATCTTCGCTTATCATCGCCGGAAAAGTTTCCGGAACGATCAATGCGGTTGATAAGGTTGAAATGCTTAGCGGTTCCGTAGTTCGCGGGGATGTGGTAACTTCTCGCCTTCGTATCGCCGACGGGGTCTCCTTCGAGGGGGGGTGCTCCATGACAGGACTTGATGGAGACGTTGATATCTTTGCCCGTCCGACAACCGAGATAAAGGCTGAGTTGTTAGCTGTCCCTGCTCGATCTTGACAGAAAAGATTCGCGACAGTATAGTTAGTTTGTTAAACCTTCCATCCGTCAAGAAATAAACGTAATGTTCATTATGCGCGCGAGATAGCGCGTTGATTGGGTATACGACCCCTTGAGGGGAATTCCTTCGAATTCGATTCACGAATACCCCACGACGGAATAAGCAATCCCCCCAATACGGAGTTCATCAATGGCAATTATCCGGAAAAAGAGAATCGCCCCCATTGAAGCTACCGAAGAAGCGATCGCTCAGGATCAACGTGAGTTAGATCTTGCCGCTTCCGAAAGCGACATTAAAGAAGACTTGCAACCTGCCGGTGTTCGGCTTGAGGCTGATGAGTCCGAAGAAGCTGATCAGGGTTCGGCGGCCGAAGATTCTGCGAGCGACGAAGGCGAGGACGATGGTTCAAAAGATCGATCGGGCGCATCCCGCGTCGTGGTTCGGACTCGCGCAAAAAAACGCCCGATGCGTGTCGAACTAATAAAGGAAAACGGAGTTTCCGAAGACTCTTCCACCCCGAACACTCTTGTCGGTTCGGCTGCCCCTTCTCAGCCTCCAGCACCGGCTGCAACCGCGCCGGCAACGGTTCCTGCCCAGCAAGAGCCGGTCTCGATACCACAAAACGATCGTCGTCCGCGTGAATGGAATGGTCCGAGACATCAGGCTCCCGTACAATCTTCCGCTTCGGTGCAGGTCCCGGCGCAGGCTTCGTTGCCGCGTCCCGTGTTGCCCCCAATGCCCGATATATACGGGCGTCCTGAGCCTCGTGGTGATCAGGATGGCGGCAAACCCCGATTATCGATAAACGAACTGACCCGGTCCAACATGATGGATCTCCGTGAGCTGGCTGCGCGCTATGGGATCAGTCACGAGGATATGGTAGCCCTGAAGAAACAGGAAATCATTTTTTCCATTTTGAAGGCCCATACCGAACACGGCGGTATTATTTATGCGTATGGTTCTCTTGAGATTCTGCCCGACGGCTACGGTTTTCTGCGCAGTCCGCAGAACTCCTATCTACCGGGTCCCGACGACATTTACATCAGCCCCAGTCAGATTCGGCTTTTCGCGCTCAAGACCGGCGATACGGTCTATGGGCAAATACGTAGCCCGAAAGAAGGGGAGCGCTTCTTCGCTATGCTTCGCGTGGAGACTGTCAACTACGACGATCCCGCTGTTGCGCAGAGTCGTATCCCTTTCGATAATCTGACGCCCCTGTATCCCAACGAAAAACTTAACCTGGAAACGACCACCGAAGAACTTTCCACTCGCGTGATCAACCTGTTCTGTCCAATCGGTAAAGGCCAGCGGGCTATCATAGTAGCGCCTCCGCGTACCGGTAAGACCATAATGATGCAGCGCATCGCGAACGCGATCACAAAAAATCATCCGGAAGTCTACCTTATCGTTCTGCTCATAGACGAACGGCCGGAAGAAGTCACGGATATGGAGCGCACCGTACGCGCCGAAGTCATTTCATCGACATTCGACGAACAGGCGACCCGACATGTTCAGGTAGCCGAGATGGTTTTGGAAAAGGCTAAACGGCTTGTGGAGCATAAAAAGGACGTCGTCATCCTTTTGGACTCGATCACGCGCCTTGCACGCGCGTATAACCAGACAGTTCCGACTTCCGGCAAGATACTCTCCGGTGGTGTTGACTCCAACGCTTTGCATAAGCCCAAGCGCTTTTTCGGTGCCGCCCGTAATATTGAAGAGGGCGGAAGCCTTACCATCATCTCTACTGCCTTGGTTGAGACCGGCAGCCGAATGGATGAAGTCATATTTGAGGAGTTCAAAGGCACCGGCAACATGGAAATCAACCTTGATCGCCGGATTTCCGATCGTCGCTTGTTCCCAGCCATAAACATAAAGAAATCTGGAACCCGAAAAGAAGAACTGCTGCTGACTGAAGAAGAATTACAGAAAATTTGGGTCTTGCGCAAAGTTATCAATCCTATGGACGATATCGAGATCATTGAGCTCCTTATTGACAGGATGAAGAAAAGCAAGAATAATGAGGCTTTCCTGCGGTCCATGAATACTGGTTCCGCTTCCGTTGATTAAGTTTTGGAGGATCGATAGATGAAAGAGGGTATTCACCCGAAATACGAGCTGACCACGATCAAGTGCGCTTGCGGCAACGTGATCGAGACTCGTTCCACCGTAAAGAATATCGCAATAGAAATTTGTTCTTCTTGCCATCCCTTCTTTACCGGCAAGCAGAAACTCGTTGATACCGCCGGTCGCGTTGAGCGCTTCCGCAAGAAGTACGGGATCAAAGAGTAGACCGTATCTTTTACTTAGAAAAGGCCACCAAATGGTGGTCTTTTTTTTGCACTCTGATCGTGCATGCAAACTTGACGGTCACTCGTTCAACGTGAACCGCGGCTTTTCAAGGTTTCCTATCTGTTGTTTATAGTTCCCAGCCGAGAATGCGGGGCGGATCGATCTTCCAGAGTATGTTCAAAATACACGGAGCGGTACTGCCGTCGGCGAAACGCAGCTTGCCGCGAACTACCAGTACGGGTCCGTTTTCAGACCAGCCGTTGAAAGTGAGCCCCGTTATTTTTGATACGTCTATTTTTGTGGATCGCGCCTTCTGGTAGGGGCTATCCGGCTCGGCGTACGATCCGGCGCGATAGAGAAGCGCGAAATATTCATCGACGCTCACTCGGGAACGAACCCTCTTTTCATAGTCTTTTTCCCCTTGCTCGAGGAGTTTGTCCATGTCGCCGGCGGCGAAAGCCTTGGCCAGGGATGATAAATAAGAACGAGAATACGGGGGGAGTCCGTCAAAGGGCTGCTTTTCCAATTCGACGCCCGACCGAGCGGGCCGGCTTTGAGTTTCAACAGAAGTAATGCTATTCTGCCTCGGCGGTGCAAGTACGGCGCAGGAAGAAACAAAAACAGAAGAAGCTACTATAAGGATCAGTGTTCGGGCTTTCATTTCTTTATAATGTAACACGCGCGTGGGGTATGTCCTAGAAAGTCCTCATCCAAAGTTTTTTTTCCGACATCTTCAACGGAGACGGCCGGAAAATCATCGTGGTTAAGAGAAAAACCGCGCGCGTTGGTGGAAAACCATAGAGTTCCATTGGGTGATAAGACCGCGAGGCAAGAATCGATCAAGGCCTGGAAATCCCGCCGCACATCAAGCGTTCCTTCCATTTTTTTTGAATTTGAGAAGGTCGGCGGATCCAGGACGATGAGATCCCAGCGGAGGCCCGAATTCGCCGCCCCCGCAAGGAAGCGAATCACATCGGCGCGGATGAGTCGGAAACGACCGTTGATCCGGCGATGTGCGTCGGTTTCCAACGGGGAAGCGCGTACGGTTTCAAAGCCATTAAGCGCGAAGTTTTCAGCCGCCCAATCAAGATAAGTATTGGAAAGATCGATGGAGTCGATCTCCGCGGCGCCTCCGGAGGCTGCGTACACTGAAAATGATGCGGTATAACAGAAAAGGTTGAGGACTCGCTTGCCCGATGATGCGGCTCTTACCAAATCGCGGGTTTTTCGGTGATCCAAAAAAAGGCCTGTATCCAGATAATCGGAAACATTTACGCGAAAGAGGAGTCCTCCTTCGCGTACATCGACTAGTCGTTGTTTTTCCGCAATCCGCTCGTATTGGTCTAGTCCTTTCTGCTTTTTACGTTGTTTGAGAAAAATACTTTCAATCGGGATATTCAAGGCTCCGGAAGCGGCTTCAGTCATCGCGCAGAGCCAGCGTTCTTCTTCCGCATCGTCCTTTTCATACGGACGCGCATAGAGAGCTCCTGTCGCCGTATCCGCGTACAACTCAATCAATAAGGGAATCTCTGGAATATCGCGGTCGTAAATACGAAACGCGTCGGTCCCGACGCGTTTCGCCCACTTTCGCAGATGTTTTACCCGCTTGCTCAAGCGGTTTGACAGCATTTCGGCCTGTTGGATCGTTTTCGGGTCTTCCAGGCTCTTATTCCTCGATGCCCTGCTGCATTTTGCGGACTTGGACCATGACGCAGAGCATCGCGTAGCCGGAAGAAAGATCTTCTTTTTGGACAAGCACATGCTCGGGAACTTTCAGCTTGACATTGGTGAAATTCCAGATTGCCGTAACACCCGCGCGAACAAGGGTGTCGGCCGTATCCTGGGCAAAGGTGGAGGGGACGGTAAGGATAGCCATTTTTACGCTGAGGTGTCGAACCTGTATTTCCATGGTATCGATCGACATGATCGGAACTCCATGGACACTGGCTCCGATTTTTTTGGTGTCTTTGTCAAAAGCGGCGACAACATTTAGACCGTGGAACTGGAATTCCTGGTAGCCCATGAGAGCTGAACCGAGGTTGCCGACGCCGACTAGAACCGCGTCGCGTATCGAATCCCAACCGAGGAAATGCTCAATGGCCGCGATGAGGGCGTTGATCGGATACCCTTTCTTGGGTTTTCCGATGATGCCGGTAATTGAGAGGTCTTTTCGGACCTGAATGGGTTCCAGGTTAAGTTCCTGGGCGATGACCGTTCCTGAAATGTATTCATTGCCGTCCCGCTGCGCTTGCCTGATGATGAGCAAATATGACGGGAGTCGCCGGATTGACGGGGTCGCCGGAATTTTCTGTTTAGCCATGTTACATCCTCAATTTAATTTCACTATATACGATACTTTGAAACTTGTTAAGAAGTCAAGAAATGTCTATGCGCTTAGGCGTCAATGACATTCATGGCAGAACGCGGGACGGGCATCCATAAGCAAGGGGACAGAGCTCGCAGCGGGGCGATCGGGCCAGGCATATCTTTCTGCCGTGGAGGTTGAGCAATCGTCCGCATTCGACCCAATGACGTTGAGGTAGAAGATCGGCGATTTCCTTTTCCAGTTTTGCCGGGTCGGTAGCGACGGCAAGACCGAGTCTCCGCGCGACACGACCGAAGTGAGTGTCGACAATTATCGCGGGTATGTTGTAACAGACCGAGAGAATAACTCCGGCTGTTTTTCTGCCGACTCCGGGCAATTCAACCAATTCTTCCATCGTTTCCGGCACCTTCCCTCCGTGCTTTTTGACAAGCTGGTCTCCCAGTGAAGCCAGGTTGCGTGCCTTCGCGCGGAAAAAGCCGGTGGAATGGATAAGGGTCTCCAGTTCCGCGAGTGTTCGGCTGTCCCGTGCCGCGACAGACAGAGATGCGGGATCGGGAAAACGGGCAAAAAGAGCGGGCGTGACTAGATTTACCCGTGCATCGGTACATTGGGCTGAGAGAATCGTCGAGACCAGAAGCTCAAAGGGGGACTTGAATGTGAGGGCGGGCAGGACTTCTTCATGAATAAGCGCCAAACGTGCCAGTACCGTTTCAATCCACGCTTGGAGTTTTTGGTTCATGGCTGGAGCGGCCTCCCGAGACTGGAAATCTTGACCCTATTATGGCATAATCGGCGACGATCCGTCGATCGTTGGAGGAATCAAGGTGTACGAAAATGTTGAGCCGAAAGTAGATTTCCCTAAGATGGAAGAAGCCGTTCTCTCTTTTTGGGAGAAACACGATATATTTCGCAAATCGATTTCACAGCGCGAGGGCGCCGAAGAATACGTGTTCTACGACGGTCCCCCCTTTGCTACGGGACTCCCTCACTTTGGTCATTTCGTTCCGGGAACCATAAAAGATATTATCCCCCGTTATCAAACGATGAAGGGCAAAAAGGTCGAGCGCCGCTTCGGTTGGGACTGTCACGGCCTGCCTGTCGAGAATCTTATCGAAAAAGAACTAGGGCTTAACTCTAAGACCGATATCGAGCGCTACGGCGTGGCCAAGTTCAACGAAGCCTGCCGCGCGGCTGTGCTTCGCTACGTAAAGGAATGGCGGCGCATCGTCACGCGCCTGGGACGCTGGGTCGATTTTGATAACGACTACAAGACTATGGACCCAGATTATATGGAGTCCATCTGGTGGGTCATGAAGAGCCTCTGGGAGAAAGGGCTCCTCTACGAAGGACATTACATTCTCCCGTATTGTCCGCGTTGTTCTACCGTCCTTTCAAATCATGAACTCAATCTGGGCGGATATAAAGACGTCCATGATCCGGCGATCACCGTGCGGTTCAAGGTTCGCGGGGCGAGCGGAGCCGCTCTGAGCCTCGCGGCAGAACTTTCCGACGGATCGACCTATCTTCTGGCCTGGACTACGACTCCTTGGACCCTCCCGTCCAACCTGGCGCTCACTCTGGGGCCGGAAGTCGATTACGTTTTGGTAAAAGACGGCTCGGAACGCTTCATTTTGGCCGAGTCTCGACTTAGCGCGTATTATAAGAAACCGGAAGACTGCGTCATCGTTTGGAAAAAGAAGGGGAGCGAACTGGCGGGTCTTGAATATGAGCCGCTATTCCCGTATTTCAAGGACGCCGCGGCGCAGAACGCCTTCAAAACCTACCTTGGTGATTTCGTTACCACGGAAGACGGAACCGGTATCGTGCACACGGCACCAGGCTTCGGTGAAGACGACTATCGAGTACTCAAAGGCACGGGAGTCCCTACGATCTGCCCGGTGGATGCCGAGTGCAAGTTCACTGCCGAAGTGAGCGATTATCAAGGGATTTTCGTCAAAGACGCGGATAAAGCGATCATGGAGCGTCTCAAGAACGAAGGCAAACTTGTCAAACGCGACCAGGTTCTCCATGCCTATCCGCACTGCTGGCGCTGTCAGAGCCCGCTCATCTATCGCGCCGTCGGATCTTGGTTCGTCAACGTGACCAAGGTGAAGGCTTCCATGCTCAAGGCGAACTCCACAATCTACTGGGTTCCCGAGCACATCAAGGACGGCCGTTTCGGCAAATGGCTTGAAGGCGCGCGCGACTGGGCGATCAGCCGTAACCGCTATTGGGGCAATCCTCTTCCGATTTGGAAGTGCCCCGACTGCGGAAAAACCATCTGTATCGGAAGCCGTGCCGAACTCAAGGAACTTTCCGGCGTCGACGCGACGGACTTGCACAAGCATTTTGTTGATAGCATCAAGATTCCTTGCTCGTGCGGAAAGACTATGGAACGAATCCCCGAGGTCCTGGATTGTTGGTTCGAGTCGGGCGCCATGCCCTACGGACAGCACCATTATCCCTTTGAGAATAAAGAATTTTTCGATTCACACTTTCCAGCGGATTTTATCAACGAAGGTTTGGATCAGACCCGCGGCTGGTTCTATACCCTGACGGTTCTGGCCGCCGCGCTTTTTGACAAGCCCGCGTTCAAGAACTGCGTTGTCTCGGGGCTTGTGCTCGCGACCGACGGAAAGAAGATGTCCAAGAGCCTGCGTAACTACACCGATCCTATGAAAGTGGTGAACGAGTTCGGCGCGGACGCGCTGCGCCTTTTCCTTATGCACTCGGCGGTTGTCAAAGCCGACGATCTGCGCTATTCCGACGACGGTGTGCGCGAGGTGCTAAAGAGCATCATCATTCCGCTTTGGAACTCCTATAGTTTTTATGTTACCTACGCGAACATTGATAAGGCGAGTCCTGCGGGCGCTCCCGAGAATCCGGTAAATCCCTTGGATAAATGGATTTTGTCCACGGCGGAAACCATGGTGGAAAAAGTGAGCGCGGCCCTTGATTCCTACGACATGTCCAAAGCCATCGATCCGATCGTCGAGTTCATCGATCTTCTGAACAACTGGTACATTCGCCGTTCGCGCCGCCGTTTCTGGCGCAGCGGGAACGACACCGACAAGCTGGAAGCTTACGGAACGCTCTACAGCGTGCTCAAGACGATATCCCTGGTAGCCGCGCCCTTTATGCCGTTCACGACTGAAGCGATCTGGCGAAACCTTCGGCTTAAAGATGATCCGCTGTCTGTGCACCTCGCCGATTTCCCCGTTCCCAACGTTTCGCGGCGCGACGCGGAACTTGAGTTTAAGATGGCAGTTGTCAGGCACGCCGTCTCAATGGGGCGATCTTTGCGTTATCAGTACAACATCAAGGTTCGCCAGCCCCTCCGATCGGTTGAGTTGGTCACCCGCGACTCCTCTGAAAAGAGAGTCCTTCTTGAGATGGAAGAAATCGTACGTGAGGAACTCAACGTGAAGAACGTCGTGTTTCACGACAACGAAGAAGATCTAGTCGAATATCAGGCGAAGGCGAACTTCCGGGTGCTCGGCAAAGAACTGGGCAAGGATATGAAGGCCGCGGCTGAACGCATTGAAGCCTTGAGTCAGACCGAAATTCAGAGCCTCCTTGAAGGTGCGGTCCTTTCGATTGAGGTGGCGGGCCGGAATGTCGATCTGACGAAAGAAAAGCTGGACGTTCGCCGTCTGGAAAAAGCCAAT
>JBAYHM010000036.1:0-21614 GCA_041666155.1 Treponemataceae bacterium | reverse complement strand
TGCGTCAACGGCCGCGCGATTTTCGTACCGACTGAAACCGATACCGCCGCCGCCGCGATCGCGGCGACCAGCGCAAAAAGGATAACCGTAGCCAAAGCGGCGGAAAGCCGGTCCAGCGCGGCCTGGCGCTTTTCAGCGACCGTCGCGGTAACCGTATCGATATAAACGCCGGTGCCTACAATCCAACCCCACGGCTTGGACAAAAGGCTGTATCCGCGCTTGGGAAATGGGTCGCCGCCCGAGGCTTTCGGAAACCAGTAATCGGTAAAACCGCCGCCTTTTGCCCCGTTTTCGACGAAGGCCTGGACGTACTTGAAGCCCTTGACGTCGACGGCGGCAATGCGGTTTTTGCCCTCGGCGTCCCGGCCCAGCAAAACGACGTTCGTGCCGTCCTGCGTATCTGCCCAGAAATAGTCGCTTGTGTTGTAGCGGATATCCCGCAAGAGTTTCTGCGCGATTAATCCGGCTTGATCCGAAGTAATGGCCCCCTCGGTACGCAGGGAGGCGACCCGATCAAGCATAGAGACGGCCGTCTCAACTTCTCCGCGAATCGAACGATCAAAACCTTCACGTAAAGATGCATCAAGCAAGGCGATTTGATCATCGACCATTGAACGGAACGCCAAACTGAAGGCTACCGTCAACCCAACCGCCATTGCGACGCTTATACCGACAGCAAGGATAATTATCTTCGCGGTTACGCTTTTCATGTGTGCCCCCACCGACTAGTTTAGATTCATCGGCGGCGGCGCGCAAACTTTTCAGCGTGCTATTCCGCGGTCTTTTCCTCGGCGGATGGGAAAGCTCGCGCCTCAAGAGCGTCCAATTCCTCATAGCCGGCGCGCAAATCGCCCAAATACCGGTTCAGTTCCAAGGTTTTATCCCGCAGGACGTTCACCGAGGCGTTTTCTCCGCCCGCGGGCATTCCGGAAAGGCGTGCCAGATCGATATGCATCTGCTTAATCGTATTGACCGATGACTTGAGACGTAATTCCATAACTTCCCGTTGATCCTTGAGTTCTTTGTAAGACGTTTCCTGTTTATCCAGTTCCGCGATGGATTTTTCGTACTCGCGGCGGAGACCGTTTCCGGGAGAATCCCGCAGTTTGCCGTTCAGCGTTTCACGATCGGCGCGTAAAGCGTCCACGGGAATCAGTTCGATGATGCGATCGACCTCAATCGTCCTTTTTGCCAGCAAGGCGACCTGCTCAACGTACGAATCCACAGTCGGCATCAGATCGGCATCCACCCCCGCGCCGGAAACGGCGGATCCCCGTTTCCCTTTTTTGCCCTTCTCCGGTGTTACCAAACTGAGAATAGCCGCGCGGGCGGCGCGAGCTTCCTCAACCAGAGTCCGGTACGGACCAAGATCGACCGGCGCGTCTTTCATCGACTCAGGCATGTTCGCGAACGCCCGGCTCCAGGAGCCGCTGAGACCGTATGAGTCCATGATGGCGCGTTCAAGCTCGCGTTTCTTCCCGGCGTACGCGCCCGCGTGCGACAGAAGCCCGATTCCCATACCGACGGCCGGAAAAAGGAACCACAGGAAATGAGGCGACGTTATCAGGTTGATCATGGCGAGAAACGCGGAAGTGGAAATAGTGGAAGCCAGGTGCAGCCAGATTGAGTCTTTCTTCTTTTGAAGTTGCTGGAACAGCGAAAGACGCTCCGCGTCCATATGCGGCATCTTGGCCAGCTCACGGACGCGTTCGCCTTTGCGCAGCATGGAGGCATAGTGCTCCAAAAGACCGATGGCCCAACCGCCGAAAGGGAAAAGAGCCCAGGGGAAAGAAGGTGAAACGGCGGCGTTCAGCGCCATGAGCCCGCCGTTGACCGCTATGAACGCGGTTAAATGAGCGATAAAACCGGCCTTGGAAGACAGCGATTCACTACGAGTTTTTTGCGTGTACGAGTCAAAATCTTTAAATGTGTCGGCTTTTGACTTGAAATGCGATTCGGAAACCTTGCCGTCCCAGCGACCGTCCCCATGACGGGCGGCCCGCAGTTCATCGCGCTGCTCGCGACGCTTCCGTCTTCCGGAAAAGGCGGCGTCCAGGCTTTTTCGAACCTCGTCCTCAATGCGGTACTCCAAATCATTCACCGCTCGAACAATTTCGTCCCTTCCCGCGGGGCGCGGGAAGGGCGCGGAACGTTCACTCTCTACCGGTCGTTCATCAGTTCTTTCCGCCTCGCGGAGCAGCAGGCCCTTGGCGGCCAACTCCAGGATCACCTCTTCGGCGACGGGACCCTCCGCGCCGTAACGGATGCGCATCTGATCGATGCTGAGCCGTTTCCCCGCCGCTTTGATGTCCAGCATGATGCGACGTTTGATATCGGCCGCTTTATCGCCACCTTCGGCGGACGGAACGGAAGACGCGGCGGGAGCCGGGGCCGGAGAATCGGCATCGGCCGGAAGAGAAAGGTCGGATACCGCTTTCTCTTCCTTGTCGGGCACCAGAATGGTACGAGCGGCGGCGTTCGGGTCGAACTCGACATTGGGCGTCGCGATTTCGTACGCATGAATTTCTTTGGTGATATTCTTAAGACTCACCCGCCCGAGCTTTTCGGCCTTGAAATCGACCTTATTGAGAACATGGTTGTACACATCCTGAGACATGCAGATACAACCCGGATGAGCGATTGACTGCAAGCGCGCGGATATGTTGA
The DNA here is from genome assembly GCA_041666155.1 of Treponemataceae bacterium. Taxonomy (GTDB): domain Bacteria; phylum Spirochaetota; class Spirochaetia; order Treponematales; family Breznakiellaceae; genus SZUA-426. The sequence goes on along the minus strand of JBAYHM010000036.1, from coordinate 18,947 downwards.
TACCTTCGCCGAGCGCATCGTTTTCGTAGAAATAGATGTCGCCCATATGCACGCCGATGCGCACCAAAAGGGGTAGCTCTTTGTGTTGCTTGTTGTAATCGTACAGTTGGTATTGGATTTCCATCGCGCTCTGCAGCGCGTCTACCGTATTCCTAAAATCGATAAGAAAAGCGTCGCCGATGGTCTTGATGACCTTTCCGCCATGAGCCGCCACGATATCCTCGATAATGCGATTATGCGTATTGAGGAGTTCGAGCGTAAGAGCCTCATTCTTCTCCATCATTTTCGAGAAGCCGGCGATATCCGTGTACAGGATCGCCGCAAGGCGATAATCTTTTCTTTCCATAATTAACTTCAGGATACGAAGCGCCGCCGATACCGTCAATATGGATACTTGAAGAAAGATCGCTCTACGGGTAGAGTATGGCCCGGCCCGCCCTTCGGCCTAAACCCTGACCGACTCGGAGAGTTTAATCCTGTTGACTACCTCGCACAGCCTATCGCCTTCGTTTAAAACGATGTTCCTCGGCGTCGTTGCCGTATTGTTGTTGATATCGAGCATTACGCTGATACTGATCGCCGGCTACGGACTGGGTATGAACAATGACCCCGCATGGGTGTCCATGCATCCGGACGAATACCGAAACGCGGTCCTGAAAGAGAAGCATCGCTCCGATCCGATACTTGCCCTCTACCGCGACAAAAGCGCGCGCGATGACGTTGTCGCCTTCTTTTCCGCTGTTGTCCATTCGGAAGACCTGGCGCGCGTCATTCTGAAGCGCGCCGAGGAATACGACGTCTCCCCAAGCTTGGCGGCGGCGCTCAGTTGGGAAGAAAGCCGATACAACCCCGAAGCGATAAATAGAAATAAGGGAAGCATCGATCGAGGCCTCTTCCAACTGAATTCAAAATCCTTTCCCAACCTGACCGATCGGGATTTTTTCAATCCGGACTTGAACGCCCGTTACGGAATCGCCCATTTGCGGTGGTGCCTGGACCTCGGCGGGTCGGAAGTTTCCGGCTTGGCTATGTACAACGCGGGTACGACCCGCGTTCGCGCCGACTCGACCCCGAAAACGACCCTGGACTATGTTTCACGTGTGTTGGCATTCAAAGACGGCCTCGACGCTCTCTTCACCCGAGAACTCGGCACCCGCTGGCTCGTCGCGGCTGACGGCGGTGTTCGAGCCCTTGCCCCCCGAAAGGCGCAAGGAGAAACTCATATGGCGTCTGTTTTTTTCCCGCTCACGACTTCTCGATGATTACCGCCGCTTCGCCTTCATACGCGGCGAAGCGGATCTTCACGCGTGAAGCAACCGCATCGACTTCAACCACGGCCGCATTCTCAGGCGTTACGCGAATCCGCGGGGCTTCGCCGAAACAGGCCGCGGGAGCGTAGATTTCCGTCGGCGCATCGATAGTCGGATCGGCGCGGAAGCGGTATTCAAAACGATGAGCTTTTCGATCCCAGCGTAACAATAAGGGGATACCGGCCGTCGCGATCGGATAAGGCCGCCGCCAACCGTCAATCGCGCGGGGCCCGCCCCCGTCACGTGACCAGATCGACAAATCTTCGCCGTTCCAGCCGTCGCCCGCCTTGTTTGAGTTGGACGCGGAATAGTTCCAGATAGTCGAATGGAGCAGATTCTCGTCGACCGCGTCGTAATAGCTTGAAAGCGCTTCCTCGTGCGTGGAAAAATCACCGGTCCGATACGCTTTTTTATCGTTCAGATCAAAGGGGAGGCCGAATTCTCCCAAGAAACTCGGCATACCAACCATCCGATCAACGGACCACCGAATTCCCGCTGAAAGTTGCTGGGAAAAACTACGAGCGACGGCTTTCTTCCCAAACACCGGCTTACGAGTATCCGAGCGAACGGAAAAAAAAGGCGCGTAACGTTTAGTCACCAGAGTCGCCCCGTCGTACCAATGAAAGGCGTTCACGAAGCCTTCGCCGTCATCCTTTGTCCAGCTCGGATGAGAGAGGTGCGGCGCTCCTTCTATGAACATGAGCGCTTCCGGACGCACTTCACGCAAGACGGCGGCAAAATGTTTCTGGAAGGGCTTGAGGAAGTCGTCGGCAAAATGCGCCGGGCGGCCTTCACATAAAGTGAAATGGTCGGGGCGCAGGAGTCGGGGCATTCCGCCTTCGTCGGTCCACACGCCGGCGCGTTTCCACGGACACTCAAATCCGTCGCGAAAAAGCGACTCCTTATCGGCGTTCAGCATCGCGTTCCCGGTTTTCTTCACGCCGATAAGTCCCAGGGAATACGCGGGGGCGGTCTGGGAAAAACCGGAAGCCGCCGCCATTGACTGGAACGCCGTCGGCATGACGCCCAGGGGCAACGCGCAATTTTCCAGCGCCGACAGGTCCTTATAGCCTATGAAACCCGCGTGGGGCTCATTCATGGGTCCCCAGCCGACGATCGCGCGACAATCTTTGAGCCGGCGATAGGCATGACGCATCGCGGCGATATATTTTGACTGCAGATAGTCCTGCGCGCTCTCCCCGTCGATAAGAACGCCGGGCGCGTATTCGTTTCCCGCGAAAAAGAGCGTAAACATAGTCGCGGCCGCGTATCGATTGTAGTTGGTCGCCCAGATCATACGCGGGTACGCGGCGGCCATCGCCTGGTGGGTGACGGCCGCGCCCGAGATATCCATCCGATCGATTTTCATGCCTAGTTTTTCAAGGGTCCACGCGGGCGCCCCGTCGCCGCCCGACCATCGGGACCAGACATCCTGATGGCAGTCCATGAAAACGGAAATCCCGTATTCTTCGGCCTTTTTCAGAATCTTCCGAACATAGGCGAGAAAAGACTCGTCATAAATGCCGGGACCGGAATGTTCAACAGCCTCCCAAGTGATGACGAAACGAAGGAACAAGAAGCCCCATGAGCTTAGGAGAGCAAAGTGCGCGTCTGCCTCCTCGGCGGGAAACGGCCTACCGACAAATGACACGGAAGCGGGATCACGAAGGCTTTCGGGTAAATGGGTCGCCCCATCGGGAAGGGCGGGATACTTGGAATCACCGCCGAGGTTACATCCGCGCAATATCAGCGTCCGCCCCGCGTCGTCGGTTATTCTCCCGCCTTGGATTCGCATGCACTTCCGCCTTTCCGGTTGATATGGGGACAAGATAACGGTGAGAAAGAAGCTTGTCCACCTGGTTTTATGTCTCCTCCCCGCGAATCGTTCTTGAAAAAGGCCCACCATTAGCGCATACTTCGCGCACCCCCCTTAAGGAGGCTCTTTTTGAATAAAACTACCGGTATCGTCGCGGCCGCAGCAACGGCTCTCTTATTATCTTGCGCGGGATCCCCCGTCGCGAAATCCCCTGTTACGCCGGCCGTTATAAGCGTTCCGGCGGCACCCCAGGCTCCCGCAAAATCCGAGGCCAAGACTCCAACGACCGCCGCGCAAGCAGCCAAAACTCCCGTTCAAACTCCCGTGCAAGCCGAGAAAAAGGCTCCACGGATCGTAATAGTACGCATCCCCTTGGAAGTTAAAGCATCAGTTCTGTTCCCCGACGGATCCTTGGATGGATATACGCAATCGGAGCGAGACACCCAGGGTCTCCTCCTATCCCAAACGCGTTACACCGCGTCCGGAACGACGATTGAAAAAATTGAGTATGTGTACAACTTGGGGAAGCTTGCTTCAAAGATAACCAAAGACGGCGAGGGAAAACTCGTTTCCCTCCGTTCCTATGAATATGGTTCCACGGGATTACTGATCGCGGAAACCGTAGATGATGCGAACGGCAAACGATTATCCAGCTTTGAGTACACCTACGGCGCTAATGGTAAAAGACTTACCTGGATCGTGAAGGACGCCAAGGCCACTCCGATCGCGGAAACGGTTTACACGTACCGGAATGGAATCTTGGAAAAAGCTGAACTTCGGGACGGGATCGGACGCAAAACCGGTTTCAGCTCGTACGATTATGAAGGGGACCGCCTCGTAAAGCAAAGCTTTTTCGATGCCGGAGGTACTTTATTGCGGGTTGAAACGAACACTTGGTCAAACGGAAAAGTAACTATTGAAGAAAGAAAGTCGGCTGGTGGCGCAATTCAGCAGCGCTCGACCTACGAATACGGCACCGACGGCCAATTGCTGAAAAAAATGTGGGAGGATGTGGCAGGGAAAAGCAAACTGACCACTACGTACGAATACTCTTTCAAGGAAGAGCGAAAAACCATCAGCGATTGATGGAAGGAACCGGCATGAAGCGCATCTCTTTAGCGATCGCCTTCTTCGGGATCACTGCTTTTGTATTCGCATCCGAGGAATTGGATGTGTATTCACTCATGTATCGCGGTGCCATTAACGTCATGGAACGCTATGCGGTCCTTCGGAATATCGCCGAAGCGAAAATTTCCGGCGCCGGAAGCTTGTACGCCGAAGCGCTCGCGCAACTGTTGTCTGAGCAGCCGAATTTCAAAAGCAGTGCTGAGAAAGAAGCGGCGGACGGCGCCGCACGGCTCCTATCCGCCCTTTTGGGAGAAAGCAAATATTCCGCCGCGGCGCCGGACATTTGGCGCGTTGTTCAGAATTTTGACAATCCTTTGGTAAAAGCGGACGCGCTCATCGCCATCGGCCAGACTCGGTCCGCCGAATTGTTGCCTCAAGTTCTTAAGACCCTTTCCGATCTCAACGCGCACCCCACCCCTGATCGGGACGCCGGAGAAAAAGTCGCCTACGGCGCCGTCCTGGCCCTTGAGAAATACCGAAATATCGATGGGTACGCACCGGTATTTTTCACCGCCACCGGCTGGTATTCGCGGCGCGTCAAAGACCAAGCCATGAATACACTGCCTTTCATCGTAGACGATCCTTCCCAAGCGCTCTCCGCGATAATCCGAACCGGTGGGTACGAGGTAAAACTGTTGGCCCTTGAGAAAGAAAACGAATCCAAGGCAGGAGCCGCCGCGAAGGCTTCAGTCGCCTTGATCGGCCTTGAGGAAGGCTGGCGTGCGGCGACCAACGACATCAAGGACCGCATAATGCTGTCCCGCCTCAGAAAACTTTCAATCGATATGCTCAATAAAAATGAATCGTCGGCGGTTTCAGCCGTTCCATTGCTGGAAAAGTCCTACATGGATGGAGTCGATACCGAAGAACGTATAGCCGCGATCAATGCCCTCTCCCGAAACAAAAGCGATGAAGCGGCCAGAGCCCTGTCATCGTTTCTGATGGTCCTTAACGAGAAACGCCGTGCGGGCGACATTACTCAGGAAGACGAACGCATCGTCCGCGCGGTCATCCCCGCGATCGGAACCAACGGAAACGTACTCGGCCGACCCGCTCTCCAGGCCGTTGAGTTCCAGGATTGGACCAACGCGGTGAAACTACTCGCCGTTGAATCACTGAAACGGATCAAATAGTCGAAAAGACTTAAAAATGAAAAGGCCGTATGGAATACCCGTACGGCCTTTTTTATTTCCTCACAACGACGGGAAAACCGCCGCGGACAAAACTTATTCGGTCAAGATCTTGAGGATGGCTTCGGACGACGGCGCGGCAAGTATTTCCGCCCGTTTCTCTGAACTCTTGAACAGAAGACTCACTTCAGCCAAAAACTGGAGGTGCGGCCCCGTTTTGTCGATGGGTGAAAGAGTCATGATGAAAATCCGGCACGGTTCGTGATCAAGAGAATCGAAATCAACCGCCGCATCGGAAATACCGATACAAGCGACCAAGTCGGTAACGGCGGAAGATTTTCCATGAGGAATTGCGATTCCGTGTTTCATACCGGTCGACATTTTACGTTCGCGATCTAATACGCTGGCGAGGGCGGCATCACGGTCTTTAATCTTACCGGCTTTGACGAGTATGTCCAACAACTCGTTGATGATTGCTTCTTTTGTCTTGCCTTTTAGGTTCAGGCTGACCGTATCCCGGGTCAGCACGGTCTTCAAATTCATGGATTGAGTTTAAAACCGCGCTCGGGAAAAGTCAAGGACGGATAATTGACCGCTAGGCTAAGCTTATATGCGATGGTACTGTACGAGAATGCGAGCATCAGACCATTTTTACAGCGAACTTGAAGGCGTCGCCCGGCACGGAGATGTCCAACCAAAATCAGCCGAACACTCCTTTATTCGGTTAACGGCACCAGTCGTCGGAGAAGTCGCGGCGGCGGAACTATTTCGTTTCTGGGAAGAGAGACACGCCGCGGCAAAGCCTATTCAATGGGAGAAATTAGGCCACTTGGCGGCCTTTGTCCTTGATGACTACGACGCGGCGACAATGGATTTGGATAAGAAAGATTGGGAGGCCGTTAGGGACATCATTTCCGCCGAAGCGGAAAGCATGAATCTGGACGATCTGACACGTATAATGGCCGACCTTGTTTCCCGCGGCGCACTCGATTGACGGCTTGGAAAGATAACGAATTTAATTGCAATATTCGGAAATAGTATTATCATTGAAGTAGAGACGGTTCCGGAATGCCGGATGGTGTTTTCGGATAAAGCAAAAACGCGGTCGGTCGACCGTTTGCATCTAGGAGGTCTTTAGATGGATACTCCGCCGGAGCTACAACGACCGAGTCCGTCGGCATAGCCGATTTTAAGGGTTCGGTTCCGAAGAGACAGTATAGACTTACAGCTATCCGTTGTTTACGGATGCAAGCGATTTTTTGTAAATACAGAGAGGTCCTGACACGAACCGAACCGTAAGCGCTTCGGCAACCTATCGGATCGTCCAACAGCCGGCAAAAGCCGGCTGTTTTTTTTTGGCCTCAAGAGTACTATCTTTCCATGGCGATTTTTAAGACCTTCCCTTCAGTGTATTCGGCCTGTGGACTCTGCGACCGCTCTTGCTCCGTGGACCGGACCGCGGGAGGGCGCGGATTTTGCGGCGAAACCGAGGTACTACGCATCGCCGTCGCTTCAATACATCGTGGCGAAGAACCGCCGATAACCGGGCTTGGGGGATCAGGCACGATTTTCGTCACCGGCTGCACCCTTCATTGTTCCTTCTGTCAGAATTACCAGATTTCACGGGAGGGCATGGGAGCGCCGGTAAATACAGCGTTATTCGCCGAAATATGCCTTGAACTGGAAAGGAGAGGCGCGGAAAACATCAATATAGTCACCGGAAGCCATGCGGCGTTCGCTCTCTCAATAGGCTTGGATGAAGCGCGCCGCCGTGGGCTGTCAATTCCGGCGCTTTGGAATTCCTCCGCGTATGAAAGGGTCGCGGCGATCGATCTGGCCGCGGATCGTATTCAAGTCTACTTACCGGATCTCAAAACGCTCGATTCGACCGTGGCGGAGCGCTATTTCAAGGCACACGATTATCCGGAAGTCGCGAAGAAAGCCATCCTTAGGATGGCGGAGCTCCGTCCCCTGTCCTTTGTTCCGGCGCGAGGACCGCTGCCGCCCGATATGACGGAAAAGAAGCGGCCCGAAGTTCTCGTATCAGGCGTAATAATGCGGCACCTGGTCCTTCCCGATCAACTGGAAGATACCCGCAACGTACTCCGCTGGTTTGCCGACAAGCTCCAGGGAAAAGCTCTGCTCTCCTTGATGACCCAATACACGCCGGTTCGATCTAATGAGAATGCCGATCTTCCCGACCGTTTTATCGGTGAAAAAGAATATCAAAGCGTTATCGACATGCTGGAGGTCTTTGACATCGAAGATGGATTCTACCAGGAGTTGGTAGTCGCCGACGACTGGCTGCCCGACTTTGAACGGGTTAACCCGTTTTCGTCGGAACTATCCGTTCCCGTGTGGCATTGGAAGTCCGGCTTCGTTAAGTGAAAAAACAACACTCTTCGTTTACAATACCTGAACTACATTACTATACTTGAGCTTGGCGGAGTGTTCCGCTTTGGAGGCATCATGCGTTTTCCTCCCGCTGCGCAGAGAATCACCGGCATTGTAACACCGTTATCCGCCCTCCGAAGCGACTCCAGCATCGGCGTCGGCGAATTTTCCGACCTCATGGAACTCGGTGCCTTTTGCGCTGAAACGGGACTGAAAGTCATCCAGCTTCTACCCGTCAATGATTCCGGCTTCCAGAGTTCGCCTTACAGCGCGCTTTCGGCTTTTGCGCTCCATCCTCTGTACCTCAGAATAGGCGATATCGAGGAAGCCGCCGCTTTCACAACGGATTTGCGCGTACTGCGCGACCGATTCGAGAAAGCCGAACGTTTTCCGTTCGGCGACGTACTGCGCGCAAAGCTCGATCTTCTGGCCCGCATCTACGCCAAAAACGCCGCGAAAATCGCCGTCGACGCGGGCAAGGGCGGCAGTCTTGCCTCTTGGATCGCGGAAAACGAATGGGTAACCGAATACGCCGTCTACAGAAGGCTTAAGGAAGCGCACGCGAGCGCGCATTGGAAAGAATGGGGAACTCAATCCGTCGCGAACGCGAAGGACATCGCGAAGCTTTGGAAGGATCCGAAACTCCACAAAGAACACCTGTTTTGGGTATGGCTCCAATATCACCTGGACCGCCAATTCTCCCGCGCGGCAGAGGCGCTGTCGGAACTCGGTGTCGCTCTCAAAGGGGACCTCCCTATTCTTATGAACGAGGATTCCTGCGACGTCTGGGCCCACCCGGAATACTTCCGCCATGATATGTCCGCGGGAGCGCCGCCGGATATGTACAGTCCGCTCGGGCAGAATTGGGGCTTCCCAATCTACGACTGGGACGCGCTCAAGCATGACGATTATTCGTGGTGGCGTAAACGTTTATTGGTCGCCGACCGCTATTATTCCGCGTACCGCATCGACCATGTGCTGGGCTTCTTCCGCATCTGGGCCACGTCCTGCAACGACCGTGCTGCGATGCTCGGCCGCTTCATACCCTCAGTCCCGATCGAGCGCGCGGAATTGGAAGCGATCGGCTTCGATTCAGGCCGCATACGATGGTTATCAAAGCCGCATATTGACGGCGCGAAAGTCCGGGAGGCGGTCTTCCCTTTCCCGAATCCTGAAGTTGAAGCCGGAAAAGTTTTTGACGCCGCGCTCAGCCGCATCGGCGGCGAGGACCTCTGGCTCTTCAAGGAATCGATCCACGGGGAAATCGATATTGAGGGACTTGGTCTGCACCCTTCAGCCGTCGCGTATCTTCAGAGCGCGTGGAGAAACCGGGTGCTTCTGGAATACGAAAACGACCGATACCAAGCGCTCTGGTCCTATCAGGACACGAAAGCGTACCCGACGCTTTCCGAGGATGAACGCCGCCGTTTCAATGACCTTATCGCGCGTAAGCGTGCCGAATCGGAAGTTATCTGGGAAAAACAAGGGCACCGGCTTTTAAAGGCACTCAAGGATACCACACCAATGCTCGCTTGCGCCGAAGACCTGGGAGCTGTTCCGGACTGCGTGCCTAGAACCCTCGGAGACCTCGGCATCCTGAGCCTCCGCGTATTGCGCTGGGCCCGGCGCTGGGCCGAGCCGGGGGAACCGTATGTTTCGACGTCCGATTATCCGTACCTGAGCGTGTGCACCCCGGCGGTCCATGACAGCTCCACCGTCCGGGAGTGGTGGGAAACGGAAGCGGACCGGTACGCGCTAAAATCCATAGTTGGGGACGCCGCAAACGATGCGCGCTATTCGAGCGTGACGGCGAGGGCGGTACTCAAAGCGGTTGCGGCCGCGGCATCCATGATTTGCGTGTTCCAGCTCCAAGACCTATTACACCTGAATGATCGTTATTTTGCCGCCGATCGTTCCGGCGAAAGGGTGAATGTTCCCGGAACTATAAACGACTTCAATTGGACTTACCGGCTTCCGATGAATATCGCGGTTTTCGCCTCCGATAGTGATTTTACCGCCGCGGTTAAGGAAATAGTCGAATCGCGAACCAGTCACCCGGAACCGAAAACGAAGAAAGGACGCCTATGAGACAGTTACCATTGTTACTGAGTCTTTTTGAATCGCCGCAAGAAGCCGCCGCGCGCTTCACTGCCGGTGCGTGCATGGAATTCCACATCGCCGCCGAAGCCCGTAAAGAATACGGCTTTGACGATGCGTTGTTCTCCTCGCGCGGAAACGTAATTTTTGCCAATTTTCACGCGGCGCGGGAATTTGCCCAGCGGATGAATACAAAGGTCAATCCGCTTATCCACCCGGAACGCTACGTCAAAGCGGGAAAAGTAAACGCGATGGGATTGATCGATGAAATCCTGCATCACGTCGTTCTCCTCTATCGTGAAAAAAAGGCTCCCGACGCGATCGATAAGCTCTCAACCCGGCTGGAGACCAAACTCGGCAAAAAAAAGCTGGATTCCTTGCTCCGCGCGTTTGTTCGAACCTTCCCTCCCGCAGTCGTCCACCGCGGTGAAAAAACCGTAGACGCATATCTGGAGGGGAACGACGACGGCGTTTCAAACCGTATCCTCGCGCTCGAAGAACTCATGTTGCTGCGCTTGGCGAATGAAAATCCCGCGTTTGAACCGTTCAAACGCCTCTTTGACGACGCGTCTCTTTCGGCCAACACGGATTATGACGCGGTCTGCGAGGAAATCCGTACCTACTTCGCGCGGATGCCGGCCTTCGGTCCCGACGATCAATCTCTATGGGAACTCGTACGCAGCCCAGCTATAGCCGAGCCGTATTCGCTTTCTGGTCAGCTCGAGTACATTCGAAAACACTGGGGCCTCACTATTGGGGACTACCTGCTGCGCCTACTAACGAGCATGGACGTAATCAAAGAAGAAGAAAAGCCTGTTTTCTTTGGTCCCGGCCCGACCCTCGCGTATGTATACGACGAGCTTGAACACGAATACGAACGCTTTTCTCCCGACAAAGACTGGATGCCGCGGGTCGTGCTCATGGCAAAGAGCACCCTCGTCTGGATGCACCAACTCTCCATAAAATACGGTCGTCCCATAAACAGGCTGGACCTCATCCCCGACGAAGAACTGGATGAACTTGCCTTTCGCGGCTTCACGGGGCTCTGGCTAATTGGACTCTGGGAACGTAGCGACGCGAGCCGTGAAATCAAACAGCGCTGCGGCAATCCCGAGGCTGCCGCCAGCGCGTATAGCCTCCACGGTTATGATATCGCAGAGGAACTCGGCGGCTGGGGCGCGCTCGACAACTTCCGTTCCCGCTGCGCCCAACGCGGTGTCAGGCTCGGCTCGGACATGGTCCCCAACCATACGGGAATCGATTCCAGTTGGGTGATGGAGCATCCGGACCGATTCCTCCAACTGCGCAACCCTCCTTTTCCCACCTACAGCTTCAATGGTGAAAATCTGTCCAAACAGCCGGGCGTTGGCGTGTACCTGGAAGACCACTACTGGAACAGGAGCGACGCGGCCGTCGTCTTCAAGCGCGTCGATTTCAACTCAGGCGATACGCGGTACATCTACCATGGTAACGACGGGACTTCGATGCCGTGGAACGATACCGCGCAGATCGATTTTCTAAATCCGGAAGCCCGGGAAGCGGTGATCGCGACCATCGTCGGCGTCTGCAAACAGTTCCCGATCGTCCGTTTCGACGCGGCAATGACTTTGGCAAAAAAACACATCCAAAGGCTCTGGTACCCCGAACCCGGACGAGGCGGCGACATCTCCAGCCGGGCGGAACACGCGCTCTCACGCGAGGAATTCGACCGGCGCATCCCGAACGAGTTCTGGCGGGAAGTAGTGGACCGTTGCGCCGCCGATGCCCCGGACACGCTGCTCCTGGCGGAAGCGTTCTGGATGATGGAAGGTTACTTTGTGCGAACCTTGGGCATGCACCGCGTGTACAACTCGGCGTTCATGAATATGCTCAAAAACGAGGAAAACGCGAAGTACCGCGCGACGATCAAGAATACGATCGAGTTCGACGCGGAAATCCTCAAGCGCTTCGTCAACTTCATGAACAATCCGGACGAGGACACCGCCGTCGCCCAGTTCGGCAAGGGCGACAAATACTTCGGCGTCTGCACGCTCATGGCAACCATGCCCGGTCTCCCCATGTTCGGACACGGCCAACTGGAAGGTTTTGAGGAAAAGTACGGTATGGAATACCGCCGCGCGTATCGTGACGAAACAGCCGACGCGGACTTGATCGCCCGACACGAACGGGAGATATTCCCCTTGCTTAAAAAGCGCCGACTCTTCTCCGGGAGCGAACATTTCGCCCTCTTCGACGTGGTCGGCCACGACGGTTCAGTAAGGGAAAATGTATTCGCCTACGCCAACCGCCTTGACAATGAACGCGCCTTTGTCCTCTATAACAACACATACGAACGCGCTGCCGGCTGGATCAAAACCTCTTCTCCGGCGGCGGCGATCAAAAGCGAAGACGGAAGCAAACAAACCCTCTGCTTATCGCTTCTACAAGCTTTCGGCCTCGGTTCGGGAGAAAACCTATTTCTCTTGTTCCGCGAACAGCGCTCCGGACTATGGTACATCAGGGCGAGCCGGGCGATCGACGACCAAGGCTTGTACGTGGAACTGGACGGTTACAAAAGCCAAGTATTCCTCGACCTCCACGAAGTGGAGGATAGCGCGACCGGACGCTGGCGGCGCTTGTGCGAAGAACTGGGCGGACGGGGTGTTCCAGACCTACGTGAAGCCCTTCAGGACCTCTTCCTCCGCGACCTTTACGCGGCGTTCCTGCAATTGGCCACGCCTTCGTATTTCAAAGGTGTCCGCGCCCTAGTCGTACCGCCGACACGTTCCGGCGCCGAAACAAAAGGACCGTCTACCGCGGCCCCTGCGACCGTGAAACCCGTGATAGCGGAAAAAGCCGTCGCGATGAAAAAGACCTCCGTCGAAGACGGTAAAGCCGAAGCGGCGCGCTTCATTGAATCGCTTAAAAAGCCGACCCTCAATTTCATCCGCGTCGCGTCGGAATATATTGATGGAGCCTCGGGCCGCTACGAATCCTTTGATACTAAAGGAACCTTCACCCAGAGAAGCGCCGAATCGATTTGGGAAGAATTCTCCCAAGCTTTGAATTCCATCCTGCTCCTTGGCGATTACGCAAAGAAAACACCTGAGACCTTGAAGGAAGACGCCGGAATATTCGTCAAAAATCTGACAAAAAACTTTGCGGCGGAAGAAGATTCGCTCGTATACCTTGCGGGCTACCTTGTATTCACCTTGCTCCGGGGCGTTTTAGGGAAGGACGTATCGGGAGAAGACGCGCGGCGACTCATAGACCACTGGTGCTTGGACCGAAAGCTTCGGGAAGCCCTTCAGGTGATCGGAATAAACAGTGAAATTACCTACCGGATTATTACGCTCTTGAAATTGATATTGTCCCGAACCGCCGTTCCGAAAACGAAAACGAAAGCGGGCGAATCGGAAACGAACGAAACCTACGACCTTGTAAAAGACGCGTTCATCGCCGAAGATTCGCGTTCGTTCCTCGGCGTCAACGTGTTCGAGGGCGTCGTTTGGTACAAAAAAGAACGGTTCGAGGAAGCATTGTTCTACGCGTCCGCCGTCGCGGCGGTCGAATCCGATGGAACGGCGTTCAATGTCACTAGACGGAATAAACGACTGGAGGCGATAGCGCAAACCGTTTCCACTCTGAAAACAGCTAACGAAGCGGCAGGATTCCGCATGGAAGCGCTCTTGGAAAAACTTGAGACTCCGCTTGATCCTGGACGAGGAGTGAAGCGATCGCTATCTTAGGCTAGTGGACTACGTCGCCGCGACATTGTTGGACAAAGGCTTTTCGGCCAGGTTTTATTCTTTTTCCGCCCTGGATCGGTATTGCGGTCTGAAGTCTGCGCCGAACTTGTGGATGGAAACGAACGCTGATCTCACCGCCCTCTCCCGGGAGTTCGGTAACCTGCGTTTCCCCGGCCCCGATATCGCGGACGCGGCAATCGATATCGCGGATACGGAAAAGGGAACGTTGACGTATTTTTTCAGGTGCCTTGGAGAAGATGATTCGGTAGCCCCGTTTTTCGACCTTCTTACCTTCGCGTGGGACGCGGCAAAGAAATCGTATTCGGATCCCGATGACCTGTATCCCTTAGTCCGCTCATTGAGAGACGGCAAACGTCGCGACCCGGAAAGTCCCCACTGGCATCAGCGGCGCCGGGATACTGTGGGCCGAACAAGGGGAGGCCCGCGAGCCGCCGCCGAAGCGGCGCTTATACTTTCCCGCTACAGTGGCGCGCTGGAGGAAACGGCCGATGAAGAACATGAGCGCGTTCCCGCGGAATTGATCGCCTGCCTCAACCGGCTTCCCGAAATGCCGCGCATGGTACCTGAAGAGCAGCGAATACTGCTGACCGGTCTTATGACCGCGCCACGGCCCTACCTCGGGCTGCGTTTACTCCAAAAAACCGGATTTCTGGAAACTCATTGGCCTGAATTGGCCGCGATGGACGAAGTGGACCACTCCAAAGAATTTCACCCGGAAGGGAATGCCTGGGACCATACTCTGGAAACATTCCGGTATCGAAAAATCGCCGATGAAACGCTCTCCCTCGGCTTACTCCTTCACGATTCGGGAAAGCCGCTTGCGGAAGCCTCAGGAGGCCGCAGATTTGACCGGCACGCGGAATTGGGAGAACAGACCGCGCGCGCGTTCCTTGGACGCCTCGGCTTTTCCACCGCCCGGGTAGACGACGTCGCCTTTCTGGTGCGCAATCACATGATGCCCGCGGCTCTCCCCCGACTGCCGCTGACACGCACCCAGACGGCGCTGGAATCGCCTCTTTTCCCTCTGCTCCTGGAGCTGTACCGCTGCGACGAATCGTCCTCGTTCAAGAACCAGGGCGGCTTCTACGAAAGCTGCGCCGCGTACCGCGCCTACCTACGAAACGTTAAGAACCCATACCGCTCCGCGGATGGAAAAAAACTTATGAAACGACTTTTCCATGATTGATTCGTCTCGGTTCAGCAGCACCCGGCGATTGCGGCTTCCAGAGCAACCAGATTTGCGGGGATGAGCGCGACCGGACGGACTTCACGGCTGAGCGCTTTCATGGTGTCCGGTATTTCACACGGATGCCCTGTCGCTTTTTCCACCAACGCGGATCGCTTAGCCGGATGCCCGGTTGATAAGATAACTGCATGGCCGTTTTCCAGGTCGCCTTTGAGCGCGAGCTCGGCGGCGGCGAAGCCTACGGCACTATGTGGATCCAAAATAAGGCCATAGCGATCATACGCTCTCTTCATCGCGGCCATTGTCGCGTTGTCGTCGATTATCTGGGGAAAAACCATGTTGCGCATAACGGCCGGCGATTCTTTATAAAAAGCGACGAGCCGCTCGAAGTTGGACGGATTGCCTACATCCATCGATGAAGAAAGCGTCTGAATGGGATCTCTCGGAACGAATTCATTCCCTGCGAAAAAATCACCAATGGAGGCGTTCGCATTCATCGCCGCGATGAAACCGTGCACGGGCAAGCCGAATTTCCAGGCGTACAAACCCGCCAATAAATTTCCAAAATTGCCTGAAGGAACGCTGAAAACGAGTTCCCCGCGCATATGGCGTTTGAGTTTGAGAAATGCGTACAGGAAATAAAAAGTTTGCGGCAATAAACGACCGATATTGATCGTGTTGGCGCTCGTCAGGCCGTAACGATCGGCGAATACCCTGTCTTCAAACGCTTCCCGAATAAGTCTCTGGCAATCATCGAAATTCCCATCAATCTGTATCGGCAGGATATTTCCGCCGTTCTGGACGAAGGTTTCCGGATCAAGTCCGCGCACGCTTCCGCGGGGATACAGAATAACGGCGATAATGCCGTTTCTCCCGGCGAATGCGCGCGCGACGCTGCTGCCGGTGTCCCCGGTAGTGGCCGTCAACGTCATCGCGCGGCCGCTCTTTTTGAGCAATTCTTCCATAACGGCGGCAAGAAACGCGATGCCGAAATCCTTGAAAACACCGGTCGGGCCGTTGTTGAGTTCCATGACGGAAAGATTTTCGTCAAGAATTCGGACGGTCGGTTCAAAATTAAAAGCGCTTTCCGCGACGCGGGAGGCGGAGAAAGGGTTGAATTCACCTTCCAAAAGCGGAGGGGCTACGGTCGCCACGAGTTCAGGATATGTCGTCGATTCGTCCATGTAGAGAAAAAACTGACGGAGGTCTACCGTCGACGTCGGGACGTACAAGCCACCTTCGGCGGGAAGGCAGCGCAGCACGGCTTCCTTGAAAGAAACGGGAGCCCGTCCGGAACGAGTTGATACAAACTGCATGGGCCCTCCCGGGTTGAGTGTAACGCGCTGGGCGACTATCGGCAAGTGAAAGCATTTCTTACTGAAATTTCCCCATTCATTGACAGTTGCTATATTACCCTACTAGTATATTCACATCTTATTTTTGCTTTTCGCAAGGAGCTCATACATGATCCGTTCATCGCTTATGCGCAGCGTTTTATTTACAGCCGTTTTCGTAGCCGCCGCTTTTTCAGCTTCAGCCGCCGACTCCGCGAAACCGAAGCTTGTCGTCGCCTCCGACGCGACCTGGCCGCCCATGGAGTTCGTCAGTGAGAAAAAAGAAATTGTCGGGTTTGCCCCGGACATGATGAAAGCCATCGCCGCCGCCGGGGGATTTGAAATCGAGATTAAAAACACAGCCTGGGACGGCATTTTCGCGGGGCTCGCCTCCGGAGCCTACAACGTCATCTGCTCGTCGGTCACTATAACCGATGAACGGAAACAGACTATGGACTTCTCCGAACCCTACGTAAACGCGGGCCAGGTGCTTGTGGTCGGAAAAAAACTGAACGGCGTGGCTAAAATCGCTGATCTTAAAGGGAAGAAGGTCGGGGCCCAAATCGGCACGACCGGAGCCATTGAGATCGGCAAGGTTAAAGAAGTGAAGCTTGCGACCTACGACGAAGTCGGACTCGCGTTTGAAGACCTTGCCAACGGCCGCATAGCGGGCGTTGTCGCCGATAGCCCCATTGCCGCGAACTTCGCCATGCAGAACCCGAAATTCAAAGACAAGCTCAAGATCGTCGGGAAACCCTTCACAGACGAATGGCTCGGCATCGTGGTCAAAAAAGGTGACGCGAAGACCCTCAAAATGATCAATGACGGATTAGCCAAAATCAAGGCATCCGGAGAATTGGCCAAGATCGCGGGGAAGTGGCTCCGTTAGCATGAGCGGAGACGGTATAAACTCAGGCAATCCGGCTCGGATTAACGTCACCGACGGTTCGCTCATCCCCCAGAAAGGGGAGCGAGGTTCATTGTCGGCATGGAACATTTCGTTCTTCGGGGCGGTCGGCTTGCTGATCGCGCTTCCGTTCATTACCCCGAACAACATGGAAGACGGATCGAATCCCTACATGAAGGTGCTTGCTTTCGTGCCGGACGGATTGGTGGCAACCTTCGGCGTGACGGTCGCCTCGATCTGCTGCGCCCTGGTTATCGGCCTTTTCGCGGGGCTCGGCAGAATTTCCCACGTCACGATCATTAATCGAATAGCGACTATCTACGTAGAAGTAGTACGCGGAATACCTCTCCTGGTTCAGCTTTTCTATATCTACTATGCGCTCGGCCCTGTGCTGCATTTGGAAGGACCAACCGCCGCGATTCTGGCGATGTCCGTCTGTTACGGCGCGTACATGGCGGAAATTTTCCGAGCGGGAATCCAAGCCGTACCGAAAGGCCAAATGGAAGCGGCTCTCGCGCTTGGTTTGAGTCCGTCTCAAGCGATGATAAAGGTCGTCCTTCCGCAGACGATAAAAATCATATTGCCGCCGATCGGCAACGAATTCATCGCCTTGCTCAAGGATTCGTCCCTTGTATCGATTTTAGCGGTTTCGGACCTGCTCCGCCGCGGACGGGAATTCGCGTCCACCTCGTTCAGGTATTTTGAAAGCTACACGGTCATCGCGCTTATCTATCTCGTGATGACTCTTTTCTTCTCGCGCTTAGTGGCGCTCATGGAAGACAGGCTGAGGCACCGTGGAACCCTTCATTGATATAAAAAGCGCCCGAAAACTCTACGGGAAGCTCGAAGCCCTGCGGGGTGTGGACTTGGAAGTCGCGAAAGGTGAGGTCGTGCTCATCATCGGGCCGTCCGGTTCGGGGAAAAGCACTCTCCTGCGCAGCGTTAATCGATTGGAACGCCTAAACGGTGGATCGATTCATATCGACGGGGAAAGCGTCACCGACGAACATGCCGACATCCGGAAAATCCGGGAAGAAGTCGGCATGGTGTTCCAGAGCTTTAACCTGTTTCCGCATCTGACCGCCATGGAAAACATCACCCTTGCGCCAAAGACAGTCTTAAAGATAACCAAGGATGAGGCTAAAGAATTGGCGGTACGACTTCTGGCAAAAGTCGGTCTAGCGGAAAAGGCGTATTCGTATCCGGATCAGTTGTCGGGCGGCCAGCAGCAACGCGTCGCCATAGCTCGATCTCTGGCAATGAACCCGAAAGTCATGCTTTTCGATGAGCCGACCAGCGCGCTCGATCCGGAAATGATCAAGGAAGTGCTGGACGTCATGACCGATCTTGCGCGCGAAGGCATGACCATGCTGGTCGTATCCCATGAGATGGGTTTTGCGCGCGCGGCGGCGAATCGGGTCATTTTCATGGATCAGGGGCAAATAATAGAAACCGCTCCTCCCGAGGAATTCTTCACGAATCCTAAGGAAGAGCGCACGAAAAGATTCCTGGAGCATATCCTATAAAGGATGCTCAGGCGGTCTGGTCGATCACCGTTCCCTCATAGGCGGGCAAAGGAGCCGGCTCTATCGGGGGAGGGGTTTGTTCAGGGAGTTGAACCGGCACCAGTTCGGGTACCGGAATTTCCTGCGGCAGCGCAACGGTGAGGCCGACGGGGCCTATTTCATAACCAGCCATATCGATACCTCCTATACAACAGTATAGTCAATCGGCGCACGGAAAGCAAATCTCCGACTCCGCGGTCAAATACAAGCCGCCGCCGGCCGCTTTGACCCCGCGCGAAGCGTCTAGCCGCGCGAGGAGACTTCCTGCGACAATGCGACCATGGAAAGCGTTTCGATTCTGCTGCTGTTCATCGTCATTTCGCTTCTGGAC
>JBAYHM010000035.1:0-21654 GCA_041666155.1 Treponemataceae bacterium | reverse complement strand
CCTTGAGCGTATGAAGACGGACCATGTCGAGCTTATCCAGATGCACAATTTGGTGGAAACCGATGAGTGGGAAACCGCGATCGGAAAAAACGGCGCGCTCCAAGCGCTGATAGAAGCGCGGGATGAAGGGCTCGTCGACTTCATCGGAGTCACGGGCCACGGCTTTACCGTTCCCCGCATGCACCTCAAAAGTCTTGAACAGTTCGATTTCGTCTCGGTGCTCGTGCCGTACAATTGGCTTATCTACCAAGAAACCGAATATCGTAAATCATTTGAAGAGCTGCTCTCCGTCTGCAAAAGAAAAAACATCGCGATGCAAACCATCAAGGCTATCGCGCGGCGCCCATGGACAGGAAAACGCACGCGGTCCTGCTGGTACGAGCCGTTCGAGGACCAATCGCAAATCAACAAGGCGGTATCCTGGGTGCTGGGCAACCCCGAGGTATTCCTGAATACGGCCGGGGACATCAACCTTTTGCCCAGAATCCTTGAGGCAGCCACGCTATTCACCGCGGAGCCGCGCCGTCCGTCTGATGCCGAAATGGAAAAACTCGCGACCGATACGGAAATGGAGTTGATCTACGAAGGAACCAAAGTGCTGGACCGGTCTTGAGGAATCGTATAACGCATCACAGATCCCAAGCTTTATAATCCCAGCTTGGAAAGAAACTCCGGTCTTCCGGGTATCTCGGTCCGCATACGGAACAGCATCCCGGCGCCTACGCCCTCGGTTTCCCGGTTGCCGTCCGCAAGCGCCGTCGTGATGAAAAGGTCCCGGTAATCAGGACCGCCGAAAGCGCAAGCCGACACTTTTCGGGAAGGGAGGGCAACGGTCCGCAGCATCTCGCCTGAAGGCGAATAGTGGACCAACCTCCCGCCGTCCCACTCACCCATCCAGATGTTTCCATCCCGGTCAACGGTCAGCCCGTCGCCTCGACCTTTGTCCACAGTCCCTTTTCGAAACACTTCCCGCTGGAAAATCCGGCCGTTCGCTTTATCGTATTTGAAACGATAAGTGGTATTCGTGCGGGAATCATTGAAGTACATATTCCGCAGATCCGGCGTGAAGCCCATGCCGTTCGGGGTTCCGTAGCTGCCTTCTTCCTCGCCGGAAACGACGCTCCACGAAGTATTGCTCGCAATCCGGTACAGGCGCCCGGATCTGCCGGGAGCGGACATGGTGCCGGCGAACACGCCGCCGAGAGGATCCGCGATGACATCGTTGAAGCGGGTGTTTTCTTCGTGGGGCAGGGGCGCAATGATTTCTTTCAGTACATTGCCGTCCCACGAGCATACCCGGGCTCTATTCATGAAAAGCAGCAGAGAACCGTCCGCCTGCGCGGTCAACCCGCCCACCGCTTCATCGGCCTGAATTTCAAGGCCGTGCCGCCCATCTTCCGGATTATGCCAATAGACGGCGCCGATGGGGATATCCAGCCAGTACAGACGATTTTTCAGCGGGTGCCACAGCGGGCCTTCGCCGGTATAGCAGCGGTAATCGGCAACGGGTTCGGGAACGAAGGTATTCACTTGATATGCCTCTGCGCGTATAGTCGAAACGCATAGATAGGACTTTATGACCGGCGACGCCGGCAAGCTGAGATGTTCGCTATTCCGAACGCTCCTGTCAAGCAAACTTGGCGCCATTGCGGGCTTCCAGTGTCAGTCCCGGTATAGGCTGACTATCAGATTCCCGTTCGACGATAGGTGCCCGGAGAAACTCCGGTAGCGCGTTTGAACGTGCGGCAGAAGTAATTGACATCGCGGTAACCGCAAGAAAAGGCAATTTCCTTTACCGCTAATTTCTCGTTGTAAAGCATATCGACAGCCTTCTTGAACCTAAGGTGTTCGATGTAATCATGCGGCGATACGCCTTCCAATCGTTTGAATAGACGGCTGAAATGGTGGCGGGACAAACCCACGGAGCTGGCCACGTCTCCGACATCGAGATGTTCTTCCAGCCTTTCCCCGATCATTAGTTTGGCCTGCTCCACAAATAAACGCGACTTGTCTCGCACGGCATCGCACGGGAGCGCGGCTTCCTCTAAAAGGGTCATTAGCAATTTATAGGCCAAACCCGAGACTTTGAACGGCGTCGCCGTTCCGGTCAGGCTGAGAATCTCGTTCAGAATCGCATAGACTGACGAGGATAGCCCAAGCCGCATCACCGGCCCGCGGCGTTTCACCAAACTCTTTACCAGCCGGATGATTTCCGCGCCGTATACGACGACATAAACGAATTCCCATTTTTTGGACTCATCAGGCAGATAATACTTGTGGTTATAGGGGATAGGAACCAGAAAAGCGTCTCTGGCCGTGAGTGTGTAGGCGTTTTCCTCAAATTCCAGCCGCCCCTCACCGGAAAGAGTTAGTTGAAAAACCGCAAAATTTTTTGAGCCGCGCGCCAGGCCGTTCCATTGATATTCCGCGTCGGTTTCGATGCTATGGCCGCAGCTGGAAATCATGGTATGCAAGATTAGGTTTTTTTCGCGGGACAAGAATGAGTGGGAACGCAACGGTAGTTGTGCAAGTCGGTTGATGCCTGGCGTCGTCTTCATTTGGTTTCATCCTATTATAACCCATAACTCAAGTGGCGGCATGTGAAATAAAACGATAAGGACATAGGGCAAATTCGTGCTACTTATAGCATGATTTGCATATTTACAGCTGAGTTTCATGACGGTATCCTAAACCGATGTAATTATTCAAAGATTTTTCCTAGCCCTGTTAAGGTTTGTGATAAGCTGAGGGGAGTATCCACGGACGGCGAAACGCCCCAATTTGTACTCGTGCCGATAGGGGGAAGGATGTTTGGTAGCGTCAAACGCAAATTCTTTGTTAACCGAGCAAGCGAATATTCCTTTATTATTCCCGCGGCTTTGTTCATGCTCGGCTTTATTGTCTATCCGATAATCTACAATTTCGTTCTAAGCGTAAACGACATCGGGTTGGATTTTTTTTCGAAAAAGCAATACAACTTTGTTGGATTAAAAAATTACACCGATCTGTGGTTCAACAGCGACAAACGGCTATCAACATCGATCATCAATACCGCCGTTTTTACGTTCTTCTCAATTATATTCACGATTTTAATAAGTTTTTCACTCGCCCTCTACCTCGGAAGAAACACTCGCATAAGTCGATTTTCACGGGCCATGTTAGTAATTGCCTACATTATCCCCCAAACCATTACCGCGCTTATGTTCAAGTATATGTTCGCGCAGGACGGTGGGATTATCAATTATATTCTGTTGAGTTTCGGCGTTGTGGATGCCCCGGTTGGGTGGCTGCTCAAAGGCGGAACCGCGATGACGGCCATTATCGCGACGAATGTCTGGATCAGCGTTCCGTTCAACATGCTGCTGTTCGTGGCGGGACTGACTACGGTCGATCCGGAATACATAGAGGCGGCCATGATAGACGGCGCCGGTTGGTGGAGACGGCTTTTCAGCATCACCATCCCCTGTATCTCCGAAACCATCAAGATTGTCCTGACGCTCGGCCTCATCCATACTTTCAAGGTTTTTGATCTGGTATATGTTATTACGAACGGCGGTCCCGGCAATTCAACGGAAATGCTTTCAATTCTGTCTTACCGGCTTTCCTTCAGTCAAAACCAATATGATGACGGCGCCGCGGTATCTAATGTGTTATTCATAATTTTGATGATGGTAGGTTTTTTCTATATCAAAATATTGAATACCAAGGGGAATAGGTAACTATGCGGAAAAAATTATTCGGCTTTTCATATTGCCTGGGAGCCTTCATTATTTTGTTTATTTATATCTTTCCTTTATATTGGCTTTTCGCCAACTCGTTGAAAACGAACGTCGAGATTTTTAAAAATCCTCCGACCCTCTGGCCGATTCAACCCATTGTAGAAAACTATATCGCTATTTTTAATTCCGAATTTTCAAACGTATATCAATCTTTTGGAAACAGCCTATACATAGCCGTCTACACCACTATTTTTACCATCGCGCTTGCCCTACCGGCCGCGTATGCTTTGGCAACATTCAAAATAAAGTTCGGTCAGCTTTTCATATTAATTTTCATCATTGGACAAATGCTTTCGCAAACCGTAAAACTGGTACCGCTGTTCATGATTTTTCGGTCGATGAATCTCATCAATACTTTCGCTTCGGTCATTATTTCAATATGCACTTTCACCGTACCTTTCGCCATTTTAATTATGCGACCCTTTTTTTTGGCGATACCTTCCGAGATCAATGAAAGCGCCAAAATGGATGGCTGCAATATCTATACGGCTTTTATACGAGTTATTTTGCCGATTTCATATCCCAGTGTAGTAGTCGTGGCCGTATTCACTTTTCTATTAGGGTGGGGAGATCTTGTATATCCGTTGACCTTCCTTACCGATTTCAGGAAGAGGCCGATGATCGCCAATATTTCTTCTTATGTCACTGAATTCAGCACTAGTTGGAATTTACTTTTAGCCTTCGCGGTGGTTTCGATCGTGCCGGTCGTCGTAATCTTTTTCCTCATGCAAAAATATATCGTCGGTGGACTTACCCTTGGCTCTGTTAAGGGATAAATCGTATTTGCCCGAAAGAAACGGAAGGAATTTCAACAGAAATGAACAAAGTAGAAAAGCCGTACAGATTTAGAAAAATGAAAAGTCTTGAGGACTTTGATGAAATAATGAAAGCCGACGACCTAAGGTTTCCCGTCTCGTCCGATCTCTCCATTTTAAAGAGACCCGTCAAAATAGGCAAAAGGATCTGCCCGAATTCATTGGCAGTTCATCCATTGGAAGGTTTTGACGGCACCCCCGACGGAAAACCAGGCGAGTTGATATACAGGCGATATGAAAGATACGGGAAAGGCGGCGCGGGCCTGATTTGGTTCGAAGCCTGCGCGGTCGCCGGCGACGGCAGATGCAACCCGCGCCAGATGTGGATTAAAGAAGATACGGTGAAGGATATAAAAAAACTGGTGGATCTAACGAATATGACGGCTTTGAATACGAGAGGGATCAAGCCCTACAACGTGCTTCAGCTAACTCACTCAGGACGAACAAGCAAGGATATGGATTGGAATCCCAAACCGTTAGTGGCCTTCAAAAATCCCTATATCGATAAGTATTACACAAATATCACGGTCACTTCCGATGAGCGGCTGGAACAGCTTGAGGATGAAGTAGTCAAAGCGGCGGAACTCGCCGCGGAAGCCGGTTTCGATTCGGTCGATATAAAGATTTGCCACAATTACATAATGCGCGAACTCCTTTCGGCCTTCACCAGGCCGGGCAAGTACGGCGGCAGCTTCGAAAATCGGACACGTTTCCTCTTCAACGTGATTGATAAAATTCAAAAGCGTGTCGGTGACGCCATTGATATAGGCGTTCGGCTGAACACCTACGACAGCATCCCGTATCCGTACGGCTGGGGTATGGTCAAAGTCGAAGGCGTTATGAAACCTGATCTGACGGAACCGAAATTACTGGTCAGGATGCTGGTCGATAAAGGCGTTAAACTAATCAATCTTTCCACCATGATGCCGAGATACCAGCCCTACGGAAAGGGTGTATTGGCGGCCTATGAACCAGGTAGCGAGATACTCCCCTATCAGGGCACCTATTATTTGTTGGACGCCACAAGGGAAATCAAACAGGCGGTTCCGGAAGCCGTCATCGTGGCTACGGGTCTCTCCTGGTTCGAGCAGTTCGGCGCGAACGTAGGTGCGGGAGGAATTGAAAAAGGCTGGTTCGATATAGCCGGCTTCGGGCGGCAGGGCTTTGCTTATCCCGATTTCGCCGTCGACATTCTCGACCACGGCAAGATGGAGCATTCGAAATGCTGCGTCACCTGCGATAAATGCTATGAATTGATTGAGTTGCATGTTGAAAGCGGCTGCGTAGTACGGGATTCAAAGGTCTATGCGCCCATCTACAAGCGAGGCCTGGAGATGAAAGCTAAAAGAATCTCAGCGGAAGGGATACCCAAAAAATGAAACGCGTAAAACTGTCGGGTTCTGAACTTTCCGTTTCGGCGCTTTGCCTCGGCTCCCTTAATTTCGGAACCTTGCTGAGCGAGCAGCTGTGTTTCAAACAAATGGATCGCTTCCTCGATCTTGGTGGGAATTTCATCGATACCGCGCATGTATATAACGACTGGATACCCGGAGAGCTGAGTCGAAGCGAGAAAATCATCGGCCGTTGGCTGAAAGCATCCGGAAAAAGAGAAAAGATCGTCCTGGCGACGAAAGGCGCGCATCCGACGATGGACGCGCGCACCGTCATGCGCGTTACGCCGGCCGCTATCGTGAAAGATCTGAACGAAAGCCTCATCAATCTGAATACGAGTTATATCGACCTTCTTTTCTTGCACCGCGACGATCCGGCTGTTCCCGTAGCCGAAATCATGGGATGCCTTAATGAGCTGATCAAACAGGGAAAGGTTCGTTATATAGGTTGCTCAAACTGGAGTTTAAAAAGAATCATAGAAGCGCAGGAATACGCCGCCGCCAATGGCCTTCAAGGATTCATCTGCAACCAGCTTATGTGGAGCCTCGCGCGGATAAACCAGGAGAATCTTCCGGACAAATACGCGGTTATGGATACACCGACTTACGCGTATCATTCATCCGCCGGTTTAAACGCGATGTGTTTTTCTTCGCAAGCTAAAGGGTATTTCACCCGACGCTTAAACGGAGAAATTCTTCCGAAAGACGTTTTAGCCGTCTACAGCAATCCTGAAAACGATAAAATCTATACCGCTCTGCTAAAGCTGGCAAAGGAAACCGGGGAGTCACTTTCCGTCCTGGCGCTCCGCTACTTCATTCAGCAGAAGTTCACCGCCGTACCGATAGTGTCTTGCGATAACGATGAACAATTAGCGGAATGCGCAAAGGCGTTCAGCCTTCCGGATATGAAGTTCGATTATCATTTAGATATTTTTAATAACAACTTTTAAGAAAACAATTCGAGGCGCCCCGTTTCCGCGACGCCTCGAATTCAGATCCTTACATTATTTTTTCAGCAGAAGATCGATTTTGGCTTGCGCGTCGTTAAGCGCCGCTTCAACCGTTTTAGTTCCGCTTATGGCTTCGCCTAAAGCCGTACTGATGGCGATATCCACGCCGGGCCACTGTTGATGCGGTCCCCTCGGAACGGTAGTCTCCATCTGTTTGACGAATACTTCCATCTGGGGATCAACTTTCCAGAAAGGATCGGCGGCAACGTCGGATCTATTCGGCACCGCTCCGACGGCTTTCGCCATAGTCAGCATCTTATCCTTGGAACAAATCATTTTAATGAAATTAAAAGATGCTTCGATATTCTCAGTTTTTCCGCATCCGATTATTTTACCGCCCATAACGGAGAAACTACCGGCATCACCCTTAGGAATGGTGACCACGTCCCAATTGAATAAGGAAGGATAGGTCTTTTTGTTCCGCAAGTTACCCAACTGCCAGGTGCCGTTTATCATCATAGCCGCCTGTCCGGCAACGAATCTGTCGTTGACGCTGCCCTGACCGAAGGTTACGATTTCTTTGCTTATGGATCCCTTATTGACTAAATCGACGATGAACTGAAGCGCTTTCTTGCCGGCGTCGGAATTGACTTTATCCCAAGAACCGCCGAAAGATACTAGAAAAGGTATAAACTGAAAAGTTCCTTCCAATCCGTTTATGGCGGAAAGAGCAAGACCATAAACGCTTTTTGATTTATCGGTCAATTTAACGGCCGCTGCCGCCAACTCATCCATTGTGGTAGGCGGAACGACACCTTTGGCCGTCAGCATATCTTTGTTATAAAAGAGCGCAAGACAGTTGGTATCAAAAGTTAAGCCATAAACCTTGCCGTCGATAATACCCGCCTCAAGCGGAATCTTATAGAATTGCTTCGATTCATCCCATGCCTTGATGCGATCGGAGATGTCGGCGTAAAGCCCCATTTTTACAAATGCTCCAAAATCGGGATTGTTCGTAAATACTAGATCGGGAATCTGATTGGAAGCGATGTAAATAGAGAGCTGTTTATTCAAACTATCGAAAGGTATAAATCTGGATTCTACGGTAATGTTCGGATAGGTCTTTTCGTATTCTTGTATTACCTGATTGATGAAATTAGTCATCGGCCCCGGCGTGAACATATGAACGAAAACAAGATTTGTTTTCTTCTTTTGATTTTTATCGACGGCACCGGTTTCTTTATTTCCGCCTGCCCAGAGCACTACGGACATTATCGCCATCAGTGCCACCAGTGCTACGATTTTGCGCCTTCTCATTTCAGCCTCCATTTTCGGCTTGAGTTCAAAACCGCGCTGCGGCGGCTTCCCCGGCCGAGGGCCGAGTTACTCTTAGTATTTCCCAAGTATATTGTGGCTTCCGTTTTCCCCACCTGTCAAAGCACAAAGCACATAAGTGCTATCGATGGCACCTCAGTTCAGTTCTATTGCGCGGACACTCCGCGTATAATAAGTCTGTCGCTCATGCGAGGAGGAAATATGCCCTTAAAAATAGCGGTCATCGGCGCGGGTAGTATCGGTTTCACCCGTAAACTAATGCAGGATATTCTCAGTGTTCCCGAGTTCGGCGATACCGTGTTCGCTTTCACCGATATCAATCAGCGCAACCTGGACATGATAACGAAGCTCGCGGAACGCGATATCAAGGCTAACGGACTCGGAGCCGTCATCCTCGCTGATACGGATCGCCGCCGGACATTGGAAGGCGCCGATTACGTGATCAATACGACCAGGATCGGCGGCTTAGAGGCATTCAAATTCGACATCGACGTTCCGCTGAAATACGGCGTCGATCAGTGCGTCGGAGACACGCTGTGCGCCGGGGGCATAATGTACGGCCAGCGCAACATTCCGGTCATCCTTGACTTCTGCAAGGATATCCGTGAGGTCGCCGCATCCGACGCGCTCTTCATGAATTACGCCAATCCAAATGCAATGAATACCAGCGTCGCCGTGACGCAGGGCAAGGTGAGAACGATAGGGCTGTGCCACGGCCTACAGCACGGCCATCAACAGTTGGCTGATGTCATCGAGCTGCTGGTCAACGAGGGCAGACCCTCCGATTCACCCGAATATGTCAAGGTCGCTAAAAAAGACGTCGACATCATCGGCGCCGGGCCCAATCACCAGACTTGGTACATACAGGTTCGATACCAAGGCGAGGACTGGACCGGCAAATTATTGGAAGGTTTTGAAAAACACCCGATTTATTCGCGACAGGAAAAAGTCAGGATCGACATATTGCGGAGGTTCGGCTATTACAGCACCGAAAGCAACGGGCACCTCTCGGAGTACCTCTCCTGGTATCGTAAGCGGCCGGGCGAAATAAAAGACTGGATTGATCTGTCGAGCTGGATCCACGGCGAGACCGGGGGGTATCTGCGTTATTGCTCCGAAGGGCGTAACTGGTTTGAAACGGATTACCCGCAATGGTTAAAGGAAGAACCGCCGCGATTCACCCCGGAAAACCGAACCGAGGAACACGCCAGCTATACAATCGAAGCGCTCGAACTTGGCCGCCCGTATCGCGGACATTTCAACGTGGTCAACGAAAATTGCATCACGAATATGCCGCCGGACTGCGTGGTCGAAGTGCCCTGCTACGTAGACCGCAACGGCATTTCCGTGCCCAAAGTCGGCGATCTCCCGCTGGGCTGCGCAGCGGTAAGCAACTCCATGGCGTCGGTACAGAAACTGGCGGTCGAGGCGGCTCTCCAAGGCGACGTCATGCTGCTCAAACAAGCTATGCTGATGGATCCGCTGGTGGGCGCGGTCTGCGGCACTTCGGAAATTTCCCAAATGACCGACGAACTCCTAGTGGCCCAGGCCCAGTGGTTGCCGCAATACCGGGACGCGATTGGGGCGGCGAAAGAAAGGCTGGCCCACGAGAAACCGCTCGGCACGCACGGGACGACGGGCGCGGCCCGGCTTAAAACCAAGACCGTCGAGGAACTCCGCGAAGACAAACGGCTGGGAAAGACGCGAACCTGATATCGCTTAGTTGAATGACTCCTCAGCGCAAATCATCTCTGGGCGGCGAGAAAATATCGATCAGGACCGCGGGTTCGTCGAGCGTCCTCGTGTTGTGCTGTACGCCGATTTGCGCGTGGTAGTAGTCCCCGGGGCCGAGGAGCTTCGTTTCCCCGCCGACGGTGAATTCCATCTTGCCGCTCACGAGGTATCCCATCTGCTCGTGGATATCGTGCTTATGCGGCGGAAAGGTTTTATTGGCGGGGAAATGGTACTCGACTATCTGCATATTTTTTCCCGTATAGATAAAGCGTTTCACGTTGCCCTCGACTGTTTCTTCCTTCATCTCCGCGGCTTTAAAGAACTTCCGATAGTCCATTCGTTTCCTCCGAGAAAAGCGATTCCCCGAGTATAACCCAGCAGGCTATTAAACGCACGCGCGAAAAAACGGCTTCTACGAGTAGTTCGTAGAAGCCGTTTTTTGCAAAGTTATCTTTTGCTACTTAAAAGGGAAGCGCTCTAGTTTCCGAACGATTTGAAGAGGCAGGCATCATCGATTGCCGATTGAAGCCACTCATTTCCGATACCCGGCAAATCAGGGATAGAGAAATACCCATTCTCCGGCTGCAGGTTGTATTTGGTCAGGTTGAGGCAGGTATCCATCCGGTTGCAGACATGGTGCTCATGTATCACGAAATTGGGAATCGTGCACTCGACATGCAAAGCCGCGTTCGTCGCCAAGGGGCTTCCCGCGATATGGACTTGGATGCCGACATCGTAGATGTGCGCCAGATCGCAGATCTTCTTGACTTCGGAAATGCCACCGCAGTTTCCGATATCCGGCTGGGCGAGCTGAATGAGGTTTTTCTCAAAGTACGGAGCGTACTGCCACCGGGAATAAAGCCGCTCGCCGTTCGCGAGGGGAACGCTGCAATTCTGGGCGATGTACTCCGACGTTTTTATCGACGGTGTATTCGGTTCCTCGAACGCGAGGACGCCGTACTTTTCGGCGAGCTTCCCCAATTGAACCGCGCCTAAAGCATCCGTGTAGGAATGGTTTTCCATAATGATGTCAACAGAATCTCCAATAGCATCCCGAACGGCTTTCATGCGCCTTTCCACCATCGCGAGTTTGGCGGGGCTGAGGAATCCGGTTTGATCAAGCGAGTTGAGCTTTTTCCCGGTCTCGTCCCTATCGAAGAAATCGATCTTGATCGCGTCGAATCCTTCTTTCTTGGCGAGCAGGGAATTGGACGCGTAATCGGCCGGAGTGACGGCCCAGAGATGTTCGCTGACCCCGACCTGCCCCCATCCGAACTGAAGCTGGCTCGCGTAGGTCCTCAGCTTATCGCGAACCTTTCCGCCGAGCAGTTCGTAGCAGGGGACGCCGAAATGCTTTCCTTTAATGTCCCACAGGGCGACGTCAAGCGCCGCGATTCCGGAAAAAATCACGGGCCCGCCGTTTTGCCCCCAGAAGGTTTCCTTGTGCATTTTCTGCCAAATCAGTTCGGTCTGAAGCGGGTTCATACCGACAATGATTTCAGCGAGCGCGCATACCATCCCGAACGCGCCGTCGCCGCCGATTCCATAGGCCATCCCGGCTTCGCCGTCGCCGAATAAGCCGTCGTCGGTATAAATCCGGCAGCCGATGGGACTGTTTATTTTGTTATTGGCCGAATTGAGCCTGAATACGTCTATTTTCTTTATCTTCATAGCACCTTCTCCTTTAGCCGCTACATGGACCACGCGCTCAGATTGCCCTCGATCGTGACTTTGCGAGTCTTATTCAAGACGTAATCGGACAACTCGTTCCCGAGTCCGGGCAGTTCCGGCACCTTGAAGCGGCCGTTGACGGGTTGGTAGTCGTATTTGCACAGCTTCTTGTTGAAATCGCACAGATTCACGATGTGGTGTTCATGGATGATGAAATTCGGGATAGCCGCTTCAATCTGCAGAGACGCAGCGGTGCTCAGCGGACTCCCGCACGCGTGGATTTGAACGGAAACATCGTACGTATACGCCATGTCGCAAATTTTCTTCACTTCGGTTATACCGCCGCTGGTCCCGAGATCCGGCTGAATAACCTGAAGCGACGCGTCTTTGAAATACTTCGCGTATTGCCAGCGGGTATAGATCCGTTCACCGCTGGCGATCGGAATATCGAGTTTACTCGAGATGTACTTTGCCGTATCCGGATCCGGCGTATTCGGCTCCTCGAAGTAGAAAATATTGTACTTCTCGATTGCCTTGCCGATTTGGATTGCCGATTGTGCGTCGGGCAGTGAATGGTTTTCAACGATCAGGTCTACTTTGGGTCCGATCGCCTCACGGACGGCGGCGACCCTTGAGACGATCAGATCGAGCCGTTCCGGGGGTAAAAGCGTAGTCCGTTCGGACTCCGAGAACCCGCCGTCCGACGGCTTCTCCTTATACATAAAAAAATCTATTTTTACGCAGTCGTAGCCTTCCGAAACGGCTTTCTTCGCGGACTCTTGATATTCTTTGAGCGACCGCATCGCCAACATCGCCGGCTGCCAACCGAATTGCAGCTGGCTCGCGTAGGTGCGAAGGTTATCGTTCATCTTGCCGCCGAGCAGCTTGTAGACCGGAACCTTGAAATACTTTCCTTTGATGTCCCACAGAGCCAGATCGATCGCGCTCATACCGGCGGTAAAAACCGACCCTCCGTTCTGTCCCCAGAAAGTTTGCCGGTACATCTTTTGCCAAATGACGTCGTTGTCCAGCGGATCCATTCCCAGAATCAGCTTGGCCAGATCCTGCACCATTCCGAACGCGCCGCCCGACGCGATGCCGTAGGCCATCGCCGCTTCGCCGTCGCCGTAAATGCCCTCATCGGTATAAATCCTGCATAGAACCGGTTTCCAAATAGGATTTTCAGGGTTGCTTTCCTGAAATACATCAATCTTTGTAATTTTCATACACTATACCCCCACGCCTAACATGATCACTTGTTCACTATGTATTTCAAACACATAGCCGAATTCTAACGCAAAGCGTCAAGTTGAAAGTTTTTTGACATAATTCAAAACTGATGCTATGGTATTGGTGCAGGTGTTGAACAGGTATGCAGGTGAACACCTCACGAAGTGAGTATATCCTTGGTTGGAAAAATTGTCGACTGAAATTGACGATTTTTGATTCAACGAGCGCCTAGACGGTGGATTTCTTCCGATTCGCGTTTGAAAAGGGGAGGTGCCCGAGATTCTTGGGAAAGACGGAACGAAGGATTTATCGAAACAGCTACCTTAAAGGAGTAACGTATGAAAAGAGCGAAGTTATTGAGTATCGCGGTCGCCGGCAGTCTGTGCGCGTTGGCGCTCATCGGATGCGGAGGAAAGACCGAAGCCGCCAAGCCGGCGGCGAAATCCGAAGCAAAAGCGAAAGGGATACCCCTCAAGTACAATTTCAACAATTCTGAAGCCCATTACGCCGCCGGCGATCCCGCTTCCTATGGCTTGAAAGCGTTCACCGATCACCTGAAAGCGAACGGACCCGACGTCTTCGACGTCAAAATATTTTACGGTAACCAATTGGCCGCGAAAATCGACGAGACCCTCCCCGCTCTAAAAAGCGGCGGTTTTGAAGTCGGAGGCGAACCTTACGGCAACCTCGGAGGAGTCACCAAGGCCTTCATGCCCTTGAATTTCCCGTTCCTGATGCGCACTTGGGATGACGCTGATAAATACTGGAAGGGACCTGTCGGACAGAGAATGCGCGCCGACGCTGAAAAAGATATGGGCATAAAGATCATCTGGAGCATGTACATCGGGTTCCGAGACATCACCAATAGCCGCGCGCCGATCCATAAGCCCGCGGACATGAAGGGCCTCAAGATCCGCACCATGAACGACCCCTACCAGGTCGCGGCGATGGGAGCCTTAGGCGCTTCCCCCACGCCCATGGCATGGTCCGAGCTGTTCACCGCCCTTCAGCAGAAGGTCGTAGACGCTCAAGAAAACCCGATCATGAACATTTATAACGCGAAAATGTACGAGGTTCAAAAATACGTCACCAAGACGGGACACAACTTCACCTGGGCCGGCACTTTCGTCTCCAAAGAATGGTTCGACAAGTTGCCCCCGAATGCCCAGAAGCTTCTGCTGGATGCCGGCGCGGCCGCCGAGAAAGCGTGCTTCGATCAGCTGAAAGTAGTTGAGACCCGCATGGAAAAAGAACTTGTTGAAAAATACGGCATGCAGATCTACACCCCCACGGCGGAGGAAGCGGCCGCGTTCCAGAAAACGTGCAAGAGCGTCTACGAGGACATCAGGAAGGTCATCGGGGATGACTATTACAACCTCATCATGAAAGAGATGAACGTCAAGTAGGATCCCGAGCCGTCCCAGGGGTACGGAGCGCGTCGTCGCCCCGTACCCTGTCCTGTTTTCAGACCGGAGGAGAAGTCACAATGAGCGAACGAAACGGAACACGCGCAGCGCTCTTCAAGCTGCTTAATAATTTTGAAATCTATCTTGCCGCTTTTATGATGCTCTTGATGACGGCCCTGCTCTTTACCCAGGTCGTCACCCGCTATCTTTTCGGTTACGCCGTCGTATGGACGGAAGAGCTGTCGATCATCATGTTCGTTTGGGTCGTCTACCTGGGGATTTCTTCCAGCACCAAGGAAGGTGGGCACCTGAGGATCGATATCCTGCCCAACGCGCTACCGCCGAAGGGAAAGAAGATAGTGTTGTTGATCACCGACCTGGTCGTCGTCGTCTTCTGCGTCGCGATCATTCCTTTCCTGATCAAGATCATGAACTCCCAAGGCAACGCGACTTCCGTCATGCTTAAAATACCCACGAAGGTGGCCTACGCCTCCATTCCGATAGGCATGGCGCTGACGGCGATACGCGGAATCCAATCCTTCATCGTTACGGTCATGGCAAAGCCCGAACAACTCAAGACCGAGGCTCCCACCGATCCGGGGCTTAAGAAATCCGAATAGAAAGAACCTTCGGAAAAGGCAGTAACCTATATGACTACAGCTATTTTATTATTTTCCATCCTGGTCATGTTGGCGATAGGAATCCCAATCGGCATCAGCCTCGGAGCCGGGATTCTCATAATGCTGGCGTTCGACCCCATTACCAGCTTTGAGTTCGTCCTTTCGAAAATGTATTCCGGAGTCGCGGACTTTCCCTTGATCGCCCTCCCCTTCTTCATGCTCTCGGGGGCGTTGATGGAAAGCGGAGGCCTTTCGCGGCGCCTAGTGAGCTTCGCCGATTCCATGGTAGGAAACATCACGGGAGGGTTGGGCATAGTAGCGGTTCTTTCTTGTATCTTCTTCGGAGCCATTTCCGGTTCCGCCCCCGCCACCGTGGCGGCGATGGGCACCGTCCTCATCCCCCAGATGGTTAATAAAGGTTACGATAAAGCCTACGCCACCGGACTCATGTGCGTGGCCGGCAGTCTCGGCGTCGTCATTCCGCCAAGCTTCATCTACGTGCTCTACGGCGTCACTGTTGACCAGTCCATAGGAAACCTGTTCCTGGCCGGTTTCGGCCCCGGCATCGTGGTCGGGATCATTCTCATCATTTTCAACTACTTCATTTCAAGGAAACGCGGATACAAGGGTTCAGGCGAAAAGTTCACTTTCAAGCGGGCGTTAACGACGTTCTGGGACGCGAAGTGGGCCATGATGATGCCCGTCATCATCTTGGGCGGCATCTACGGCGGTGTCTTCACGCCGACCGAGGCCGCGGTCGTCGCCGTAGTATATGCGATTCTCGTCGGTAAATTCATCTACAAAGAGTTGAACGTAAAAAACATCTGGGAGCAGTACAAGAGCAATACAGCCTTCTTCGCGGCCATGATGCTCACTTTTGCCCCCGCGTTGGCGCTGGGACCGGTATTCTCGTACCTCGGAATACCCGACGCCATCCAGACGTTCGTTTTCGGCTTTTCACAGAACCTTTATGTTATCCTCACTCTCATTTTCCTCATTCTGTTACCCGTGGGCATGTTCATATCCCCGCCGGTTATCGTCATCGTATTGGCTCCGATACTCCTGCCGATCGTGCAAAAGCTAGGCATGCACCCGATACATTTCGGCATCTTCCTAACTTTGAACATCTGCATCGCTT
Source organism: Treponemataceae bacterium (assembly GCA_041666155.1). Taxonomy (GTDB): domain Bacteria; phylum Spirochaetota; class Spirochaetia; order Treponematales; family Breznakiellaceae; genus SZUA-426. The sequence goes on along the minus strand of JBAYHM010000035.1, from coordinate 5,585 downwards.
TCGTGACGCCGCCGTTCGCGGCGAACCTGTTCGTCGGCGCGCAGATGACCAAGCTGCCGGTGCAGAAGATCGCCCAAGTGGCCATGCCCTTCATCATCGCTTTGGCTATCGGGACCATGATCGTCGGTTTCGTTCCGGACATCAGTCTCGGCCTCTTAAAAATACTCGGAATCCGGTACTAAAAATCATGCGGCGGAGACATCGGTCTTCGGGACCTCTCCGCCGCGGCGATTGAAAAGGACAGGCGTACAGATTATGATACTTGGATGTTCAGTTCAAGTCTCGGCCCAATATTGCAATAAAGCGAGCGAGCTAATGGAAATGCGCCCCATGACTTCAGGCAAGATTCAAAGAGTGTCGATGGTCGAACAGGTAGCCACGGAACTCAAACGAGCCATCATCAACCAAGAGTGGAAGGTAGGCGACTGTCTACCCTCGGAAGCCGAGTTGTCGAGCCACTTCGGAGTCAATCGATTTACCGTTCGTATGGCGCTGCAGAAGCTGAACACGATCGGACTCGTCAACACAAAAACGGGGGAAGGCACCTTCGTGACCGATTTCTCTTTGGTCGCGTACCTCAACGAAATTTCCGAAGTGTACCTGGACCCGAACCGCATGTACGAGGTCACCGCGTTACGAAAGCTGATTGAGATAGAATGCGCGCAACTGGCGTGCTCGTTTGCCGGCGATGAAGAGCTGATTATCTTTGAGCACGCGGTCGCCTCATATCTGGAAAAGAAAAAAAGGTACCAATACGTGTCGGATACCCCCAATGATATGGACGCGGTAATTGAGGCCGATCTCGAAATCCATTACCTGATCTGCAAAATGAGCCATAACCACTTATACCGGGACATCTTCCTGCTGATAAAACCGCTGATAAAGCAACAGGTGACCTTTCAGGTCACTGCCCGAAACGCGCTCTGGAGGCAACAAGGACAGAAGGAAGAAGAAGATCAGCATGTACCGCTGTTGAACGCCATCAAGGCCAGGGATCCAGTCGCTTGCAGGCAAGCCTATGTGCAGTTGATTGAACCCCAGGGGAAATAGCCGCCGAACACCTGTTTCCGATAATTTGCGTGAAAGGTTTCTTCTCCGTATTTGCCGCCGCGTGTTAATATAAACGCATGGGAAAAGTGCTCCGACGGATCATCGACCTCGGCGTTCCGGAAGACATGGGAGCGGAAGAAGCGAAGTTCATCAGGATGAGCAACCTAGGTTCGCTCCTGATGATCCTCGTGAATATGCCGTACATGATTCTGTGTCTGCGGAATGGCTGGAACCTCGTACTGGCAGAGCTTTTCGCTCTGAATGCCTTTCTCGCCTTAACGCTCCTTATCAATGGGAGCGGGCGACATCTTCTGGCCTCCATCTATTTCGGCGCGCTCCTTAATTTCCATTTGATTTTCGTCACAGTCGCGATGGGCAGGGATTCCCTCCTGCCTCTCCTGATTTTTTTCACCGCCGGCGGCGCCATAACGCTATTCGGACGCGGGAAAACGCTTTTGATGATCTCGACGGTCGCGCTCATCTTCCTCGGTTACCAAGCGGCCCTTCTCCTTGAACGTTTCTTCGGACCGATCTACCGTCTGGCACCGGGCCAGATAAACGAACTAAAGCGGTACGTCGAGTACAGCGTCTTCGTGTTGATCGTCGTCAACGCCGTTATCGGAAGGTTCGGATCGATATCGGCGGAGGATCGCCTGCGGGCGGAACAGGAACGCTCCGAACGGCTTCTCGCTTTGGTACGGGAGCAGGATAAACAAAAAACGCTTTTTTTCCAAAATATTGCCCACGAGATACGAACTCCGCTGACCTTGATTTTGGGCTCCCTTGACGATCTTCTCCAAAGTGAAAGCAATCTTTCTTCGAACGGCGAGCGCGCAAAGCTGGAAATGATGTCGCGTAACGCGAACCGTCTCTTGCGCTTGATCAACCAGCTGCTCGATCTATCAAAAATCGACGCGGGCAGGATGCGGGTACAGGCCGTGAAGGGAAATCCGACCGAGTTCGTCGGAAGCATCGTGGAGACTTTTGTTCCCTATGCCGAAAGCAGAGGGATCGCTCTCCGGATGAAAAGTTCAGGAGAAGAGAGCGACCTCTATTTCGACAGAGAGATCGTCGGAAAGATCATATCGAACCTTCTTTCCAACGCGTGCAAATTCACTCAGGAAGGTGGAGAGATAACAGTCTCGCTAGAGAATAGCGCGGACGGAAGAGCTACCGCGATCTCGGTGAAGGACACTGGAATCGGGATCGCCCCCGAGGAGATCGACAGCATCTTCGAGCGCTTTCACCAAGTCGACGGTTCGGTCGCCCGCTCAAGTGAAGGGACAGGTATCGGCCTCAGCTTGGTGAGGGAGATCGCGCTCCTCCACGCAGGGGAAATCACGGTCTCAAGCAGGCTGGGGGATGGCACGGTTTTTACATTAACGCTCCCGAAAGGAAGAACCCACCTTGCGGAAGACGAAATATGCGCGGCGCTGCCCGTAGACAGCCATGAATGTCCATCGTACGCCGCGCTGGAAACTACCGGTCTCATGATAGCTCCCGTCGCGCGAATCGCCGAGTGTTCCGATTTGAAGGACCTGCCTACGATACTCGTTGTCGACGATAACGCCGACATGAGAGAGTATATCCGCGGAGGACTTTCGCGGTTCTACCATGTTGTCGAAGCGGTAGACGGGCTCGACGCGCTTACGAAGGCGGCGGAATGCCTACCTAATCTTATCGTGAGCGACATCATGATGCCGAAGATGGATGGACTCGAATTATGCAGGATCGTCCGCGCGGATGAAAAGCTTGGGAATATCCCGATCATTTTCCTCACCGCGCGCGCCTCACCCGGCTTCGCGGTAACCGGATTCGAAGCGGGCGCCGTAGACTATATCTCCAAACCCTTTTCCTTGGAAATGCTTCTTGCCAAGATCGGGAGCGTCGTTCGTCGTGACGCGAAGCTGGAACGAGAGGCGACACACGACGGACTCACCGGCCTCCTGAACCGCAACGCATGGGAACACGAAACGCGGCGCGATTTCGATCGGTTAGCGAGGTACGGAGGAAAGGCGAGTCTCGCTTTCCTTGATCTGGACGATTTTAAGACAGTCAACGACATCCACGGGCATCAGACGGGGGACGAAGTTCTCATTTCGCTCGCGCAGACGATCATGCGCGGACTTCGCGGTTCCGATCTAGCGGGCCGTTACGGCGGCGAGGAGTTTGTCATCCTTCTCTCCGGCTCCTCGGGGGAAATCGCCGTACAGACTATAGAACGCATCCTTAAGGAATTCCGCGCGAAGGATGTCCTGAGAAACAGTTCGAGCTGCACCTTCAGCGCGGGTGTCGTAGAGATAACGGATACGAAATCCGCGGGAATCGCCGACTTCCTTTCTCGAGCCGATACCGCGATGTACCGCGCGAAGGAAACCGGTAAAAATCGCGTTATCATTTGGACCGAGGAAATGAAGATGGGATGAAGGGATTCCCGACGCCGCCTCTCAGGCGTAGTTCCCGACGGTCAGCCCCTGCGCTTCAGTGGCCGGAACGCTTCCGCTCACGATGCCATACATCCTACGGGCCAAGCCTTCCATCGCGGAGGTGAGTTCGGGGTACGGGACGTTACAGAGACTGATCAGGCCGTGCTGCATGCATTCGCCATCGAAACGGCCCAGCACGGGTTGGTCGTTCATTTCGAAGTAATGGGTGCCCACACTGGAGGGGTGGGCCATGGCCCGCTCCATATAGTAAAGACAAGCCTTGGTCCGCTCGACCTGGTCGGGAGAGAAAACGAGGCCCGAGGCAAGGTTGCGCATCTCGTTGCCCGCGATGTGCCATTCGCCGATAAGCCCCGGCCGCTTTTCCTTCTCGGCCACGATATCGAACTTGGGTACAGGATCGGGCTTATAGCAGTTGAAGGAACAGAGATCGAAGGCCTCGTTGCCCGCGAATTCGTTTGGTGTAAGCTTGTTGTAGCGCATACCTAGATTGAGGTGGTCGGGGTCAACCGTCCTGAGCGACTCGGACGGGATCGAGCTGTACTTCGCGATGAGGATGTCGCGGAATGCCGCCAAATCCGCGCGCGACGCTTCCGATAGCGCATCGGCCGCGGGTAGGGGTTTCCGCAAATCGTCAAAGCATGAGAGCGACAGGCCCCAGGCGCGATTGAACGCGCCGATAACGCCTGAGTACTTGGCTTTCAAAAAAGCGATGAGCGCGTCCTTGGAGTACAGCGGGCCGTCGTGGGCAAGAATGCGTTGAGCCGGATTCACCGAGTCCTGGAAGAGCCATTCCGGTTCATTGGTGATGAAGTAGCCGATAAGATACGGATTGCCCGCGTAGCGGGCCAGCTGCTCGCCGGCGAAACGTTCCGAACGGGCGGCGTATTCGGGGCTGAAGACGTCGGGAAAATCGCGATAGATGCAGGGCGACGTGAGAGGAAAATTCTTGAGGGTCACGACGAAGGGGATCTTCGCCTTGGACAGGAAGTCGTCGACGCGCTCGTCGGAGTAGTTGTTCACGCCGACGCCTATGGTATTGATGCCCCAACGGCGCATCCGGGCCGCGTTGATGTCCACCCAGGCATCCCACCATCCGTCGGGGCCGAAGGCTCGAATCATATTCGCGCGGGGGAAGTTGAACATGCGACGGCCGACTCCGCTTTCTCTACCGTTTCGTTTTGCGAATTCGGGAATCTCGGAGGCTTCCGTCCAGCAGTCCTTCCAGGTCGGGTCGGTGAGATCGGGGAGCCAATCGAACAACTCCTCCATGCGGTCGACGAAGCCGTGCACGCCCATTCTGGCCCCGTAGCAGACTCCGTTGCTGTAAAACGCGCAGCCCTCCGGGTCAACCAGCCACCAGCGATTCCCGTCGTGTTGCGTACGGAAGAAGCCGGTCGCTTCGAAGCGCAGCTTCTTCCATCCGCCGAAACGGCTCCAATCCGCGGGATAGCCGCCCGCTTCTTTCGCGCGAGAGAGTTCGGATCGGAGGTAGGCGCGCAGTTCCTCGGTAGAATGCATCTTGCCCGGCCATTCGTAGTCCTTCCGCTGACCCATTTCATCCACTATCGGATCTCCGACTACCCGCATGTCCGGTAATTCGTCGGAAAGCTCAAGTCCGAAGAGGTCGAAGCCGCGGCAGGAATCGTTCTTGCGTATTCGGATGCGAATTTCATCAATCCTATCGATTTGCGTCGGTTCGCCTTCGACGTGGCCTTTGAAAGTACCCGGGTAGGTCGGCAGGAAATAGCGGTGGGAATCTAGTTCGGAAAGCCGCACCGCCATCTTCACTCTTCGGCCGGGTATCATGAAATAGCGTATGGACAGGAGATTTTCGCCTTCAGGTCCATGTTCGACAAAGTCGAAATACATGACCGGCATCCGGTCCATGTCGACGTTCATGTCCATGAAGAAGTATCGATCGCTAGACCAGAGGACTCCGCAGGCGGCTTTTTCCAAGGAAAGGCAGAAAACCCCTTCGGAATCCGGCAACACCTTCAGTCCATCGCCGGTTTTCACCACGTTGCCGGTGATCGTCTTAAGCCGTAAGAGATCGATACGCTCGTTCATGCATCTATATCCTTTTACTTG
>JBAYHM010000034.1:0-22053 GCA_041666155.1 Treponemataceae bacterium | reverse complement strand
TTGCGTCGGCCGCTTTCCATACGGAACAAATCCCGCTTGAACAGGAACAACACGCGGGGAACGAGGATGCGTGTAGACGGCCCATCCAGTTCGACTTCCACGCCGAACGAGTGGGCCTCATCGAATTCAGCTTTCGAAACGCCTGAAAGAAAATGGACGGCATCGGCTTTGTTTCGCGCCGCGAGAGCGATCAGCTCGAAGCGCGATTCACCCTTTTTTTCTTCCGGGAATACGCTGCGATCGGCAAGGGCGGGTTTTTTGTAGGCGCCGGATCGGGATAATTGAAACACGGTCGATGCGGAGCCGTCTTTACCGACCGGGAATCGCGGTTTGCCCGCTTGTTCCCACGCGAAACCGAGGGCGCCTAAAAAATCATAGACGCCGTTGAGCAATCCTTTTGGAGAATCGCCGTAGATTTCTACGCGCGTTTCGCCGACCCTCCACGAAAAACCGTCGGACGCGTCGCCCGCGTTCAGCACTATGATAGGGGTATCTTCATCCGGCGATGGTCCATCCGACGCCATCACGGGGATAGGGACTTTCGCTATGGCGGCGATGGTCCGCGCCCGCAGTTCGCCGAGCCAAAGGGCAAGTTCCCGGGCGGCTTTTTTTTCAATCGGGCGTCCCGCTTCGGCTTCACTCACGGCTGCGAGAATCACCCATGCTTTAGAAATATCGAATTCTCTCATGGGCATGATTCTAGCGCATCGTTACGCATAGCGCGAAGCCTTCTTGGGTGTATACTTCTATCGAATCGGAGGTGGTCGATGAAAACGGCTGCGCATCTTGGGAGTGAAGGCGATTTCGATGTAGCCATTGTTGGTTGCGGCGTATCCGGCGCGAATATCGCGCGTCGGCTTTCAGCGTATCGCTTACGCGTCGCGGTTATTGAAAAAGAGACGGACGTGTCCTTCGGCACGTCCAAAGCGAACTCCGGCATCGTGCACGGGGGGTTTCACCATAACCGCAAGTACCTGAAGGCACGCCTGGAACTTCGGGGCGCGCTTATGTTCGACGAACTCAGGCGCCAGCTCGATTTCCCTTTTCGCCGCTGCGGCATCCTAGTCGCCGCGCTGCATGACGAGGAGATGAAGGCCGTCGAGCACCTGTATCTGCAGGGCGTGGAAAACGGCGTCATCGGCATTGAGATGTGCTCGCGCGAACGGATTCTGGAATTGGAGCCCAAATTGAGCCAGGACACCGTCGGCGGCCTCTACGCGCCCGGCGGCGGGATCGTGGAACCGTACCGCTTCGTGTTCGCGCTGGTGGAGTCCGCCAAGAAGAACGGCGTCGCTTTCTATACCGACTACAAACTGTCCGCGACTGAGTGGGACGCGAAAACGCGTCGGTGGACCCTTCGCGCGGCTGACGGCAGAACTCTTCACGCGCGCTACGCGGTGAACGCCGCGGGGCTTTTCGCCGACGAGGTGTCTTCGCTTTTCGGCGCCGAAGAGTTCAAAATCCAGGCGCGCAAAGGCGAATACTACCTTTTGGACCGGCTCACCAAGGCGCGGCCCGGCCGGGTCGTATTTCCCGTGCCGACCGCCGTTTCCAAGGGCATGCTCGTCATTCCGACGGTTGAAGGAACGGTGCTGGTCGGTCCCACCGCCGATTCCGCGGAGGACAAGACGGACCTGTCGACCACGGAAGAGCGCCTTGAGCGCATTCTGGATTCGGGGCGGAAGATGATTCCCTCGATCAGCGCGAACGACGTAATCACCAGTTTTGCGGGTCTCAGGCCCTGCCTGGAAGAAGACTTCTACATCGAGGTGTCCAAGAAAGCGCCCGCTCTCGTGCAGGTCGCGGGGATACAGTCTCCGGGGTTGACCGCCTCTCCCGCCGTCGGCGAGTACGTGAAGGATCTTCTCAAGACCGCGGGTCTGGAACTTACCGAAAAACCGGACTGGGACCCCTACCTTCCGCCGCGGCCGAAGACCCGCGAGGCGAGCCCCTACGAACGCGATGAGCTTATCGCCAAAGATCCCGCGTATGGAAACATCGTGTGCCGCTGCGAAAACGTCTCCGAGGCGGAGATCGTGGAAGCCGTGCGCCTGGGGCATACGACGCTGGACGGCGTGAAATACTTCACGCGAGCGCAGATGGGCCGCTGCCAGGGCGGGTTCTGCGCGTACAAGATCATCAAGATCATCATGAGGGAAACAGGGCTCGGCTACGACCAAATCACCAAGCGCGGCGGCGCCAGCCGGATTCTGGAGGGCGAGCTATGAAAGAAATCCACTTCGACGCCATCGTGATAGGCGCGGGCGCCGCGGGAATGGCCGCGGCCCTTGAGATAGAGTCTTCAGGGTTCACCTGCGCCCTCATCGACCGGGAAGATCACCTGGGCGGCATCCTCATGCAGTGCGTGCACAACGGGTTCGGCCTCCACGAATTCAACGAAGAGCTCACGGGCCCCGAGTTCGCCGAGCGCTTCGCCGAACGCGTCCTTGAAAGCCGCGTCGCCGTCTACCTCGGCACGACCGTCGTTTCCATCAGGTCTAACGACGTCGAGGGAAAGGAAGTGTTCTGCTCCTCCGCGGAGCACGGCGTCATCAGAATTCTCTGCCGCTCCGTCGTGCTTGCCATGGGCTGCCGCGAACGCAACCGCGGCAACGTACGCATTCCCGGCTCTCGTCCCGCCGGCGTGTACACGGCGGGGCTCGCGCAGCGGCTGGTGAACATAGAAGGCTACATTCCCGGCAAGAACGTCGTGATCATCGGGTCGGGCGATATCGGCCTGATCATGGCCCGCCGTATGAGCTGGGTCGGCTGCTCGGTGAAAGCCGTCGTGGAAATAATGCCGTACCCGTCGGGCCTGACGCGCAATATCGTCCAATGTCTGAACGATTTCAACATCCCGCTGCACCTGTCCTGCCGCACGAGCGCCATCTACGGCAAGGACCGGGTAGAAGGGGTAGAGGTGACGCCGCTTGAAAACGGCGCCCCGGTCATGGAAAAATCTTTCCGCATCCCCTGCGACACTGTGCTTCTGTCTGTGGGCTTGGTTCCCGAAAACGAGCTCTCCAAGGAAGCCGGTGTGGAGCTCAACGCGATGACCAACGGTCCGCAAATCGATTCGACCATGATGACCTCGGTCGACGGGGTGTTCGCTTGCGGCAACGTGCTCCATGTCCATGATCTGGTCGACTGGGCGGCCGAGGAAGCGCGCCGGACCGGAGCGTTCGTCGTCGCGTGGCTCAAGGGCGAGCGGCCCGCTCTCCAAGTCCGCGTGAAGGCGGGGCCGAACGTCCGCTACGCCAATCCGGGGCGCGTGGAGTCGGGCCGGGAAAACAAGCTCTACCTGCGGAGTCTCGTGGTGAAGAATGATGCCGTTTTGGAAGTAAAGTTGGACGGCAAGCCGATTCGATCGATAAAAAAGAACCACGTGCAGCCGTCGGAGATGCTCACTCTGTCGGTCGGTGATAAGGATCTGGGCGGGGCCACTTCAGATTCCGTCCTGGAAATCTCGTTGGTTTGAGTAGGAGAACCTCACGTGCGTGAACTAACTTGCATTGTCTGCCCGCTCGGGTGCCGACTTTCCGTAACCGAAGACTCTTCCGGCTCGTTTTCCGTCGCCGGCAATCGGTGCCCGCGCGGGGCCGTCTACGCCGAGGAGGAAATCCGTTCCCCAAAACGCGTCGTGACGGCCACCTGCCGCTTGGCTTCCCGCGGCGACGGTCCCACCCGGCGCGTGCCCGTGCGCGGTTCGGCGCCCTGTCCCAAGGAATACGTCGACCAATTGCTCGCCGATATTTACGCGCTCCGCGTCAAGCAGCCGGTTGCGCGGGGGAGCGTTCTCCTTTCAAATTGGCAGGGGCGCGGTATCGACGTGATCGCCACGCGGACGGTAGAATAACGGCTATGACTGAAGAAGCCGCGGAATTTTGGCGTGAGTATTCGGCGAAGCTCGGGGAAGAAGTGTTGCGCTTTTCCCTCGGGCGGTACGTATCCGGCATGCGCGATATGGAAGGGCCTCTTTGGGGTTTGGTGATCGTCACCGACGCGGGCCTCCGCTTTCATCATTTTCCGCATGAAAACTGGCTTGCCTCGCTCACCCGCGTAAGCGGAAGCAAGGAAGCCGGGAAGGAAAAAACCTTCTTCATACCGACGGCACGGATCCTGAGTTCCGAACTGGTGAAGGAAAAGTCGTTTTGGAAACGGCTCTTTTCGTCGGTTTCTCCCCGGCTGGTCGTACGCTATCGCCCTTCGGATACCGATACCGGTGAAAGCACGCTTGTAGCCGAGCTTGAGCGCGACGCCGAGGAATTGGCGGAGTCGCTGACTAGTGTGCTGAAAAAGTAACTTGGGGAAAAGAAAGGTACCGCGATGGATCGAAAAGCCGTTATGTTTTTTTGCGCCGTGCTGACCTTTGCGGTCGGAGCCCAGGAAGTCCCTTCTTTGGCGCAACGTTTTTCCGGAAAGTTTCTGTTCGGCTTCGGCGGGACCAATGACAAAGGAATCCGCTCTGCCTTGGGAAACCCAGACGCGGCGGTCACCCGGATCATCGAGCGTCATTCCAATATCATCGGCCTGAATGGATTTTATCCTTCGGTGGTACGGCGAAAGGACGGAAGCTGGAAATGGGAAGCGCCCGAACAGCTTCTGGCCTTTGCCGACCGGCACCCCGAATGGCCCCGTCGCGCCCACGTGCCGTTTTGGCCGTTCAACGAGGGAAACAACCTGGAATGGCTGCTCCGGGATTCCCAGGGGCAAGTCCTGGATCGACCCCGAGCCTTGGCCATTCTGAAGGAACATTACCTGACGGTTATGGGGCGATACAAAGGACGGTTCCAGTATTGGGACGTGATCAATGAAGTCGTCGATCCGGCCCAAGGTGACGGTCTTCGTAAAGGCCTTTGGAAAGAAGTGATCGGTCCGGAGTTGGTGGAATGGGCTTTCCGGTTTGCCCGTGAGGCGGATCCCGGCGCCAAATTGTTTTACAACGACTACCACGAATGGAAACCGGCTAAACGGGCGGCCATCGTCCGCTTGGTCACGGATTTGAAAGCCAAGGGACTCATCGACGGAATCGGGCTGCAGCAGCATATCACGCTTTCGGACCCGACCTTGAAAGAGCTGGACGAATCCCTGGCCGTGTATTCGGCCCTGGGGCTTGAAATCCATATCACCGAACTTGATGTCGATATGAATCCCAAAGGCGCCCTGACCGAATTCACTCCGGAAATGGCCGCATTGCAGGCCGAACGCTATCGGGGTGTTTTTTCGGTTTACGAAAAATACGCCGGGAAAATCACCGCGGTCATGACTTGGAACGTCACCGACGCGGACACCTGGCTCTCCCGTCGGCCGAACCGTCCCGCGGCGCCCAATTGGCCGCTACTGTTCGACGGCCAAGGCAAGCCGAAACCGGCGTACTATGCCGTGCTGGGAAACTGAGCGGCTGAAACTTTCGCTTACAGCTTGATAATCTTAGACCTGGTTAGGACTTCCGCGCCTTTTTCCGTCATAATGACGTCGTTTTCCAGACGGCAGCCGCCCTGAGCGGGATCGTACAAACCCGGTTCCAGCGTAAAGATCATTCCGGGGGCCAGGCGCCAATCGTTGTCCGCCCTGCTGCGGATCCAGGGCGCTTCATGGGCTTCAAGCCCGATCCCGTGCCCGAGCGAATGCGGCATTTTCTTTTTGGCTTTGCCGAAATGGGCGTCCACCGCGAGCGCTATCTCCCGCGTCGGCACGCCGTTTGCGCACATACCGAGTGCCAAATCGTACGCTTTCTGCGTGAGCGACAGCATCCGTTCCTGGGTTCTATTAAGCGGACCTCGCGCGACGGTCAGAGTTACGTCGCTCGTGTATCCGTGAAATTTGAGGCCGAAATCCAGGATGGATAGGCCCGGCCCTCCGAAGGCGTCTCCGGTATATGAGGGCACGGCATGGATGCCGAAACTGCGGTTTGCTCCCGCCGCTATCGTCTCAAACCCCGTACCTTCGCAGCCGCGCACGCGCGCCGCCGCGTCGATGAAGAGCGCCACCTCGGTTTCGCTCAGCAACCTTCCCGTGGCAATTTCGGTTTCCAGCAGGTCGATGACTTCGTTGGTGATGCGGGCGGCTTCCCGGTACACGCGGATTTCTTCTTGGTCTTTGACGGCGCGCATCGTTTGGATCTCGTCCGCGGCTCCGCCGTCGCGGCAGAGGACATCGAACTCTCCAAGTCCTTCCACGTATTTCAGGAAGGACGGGTAGGCCGTCGTCGAGGGAATTTCCACGCGGGAACCGGAGGGCAGCTTCAGGTGCTCGGCGATTGTTCGCGCCGCTTTTATGGGATGCCGCTCAAACTCGGAGTAGTCGACTATGGCGTCCGCGTCCGCGTATATCTTGGCGATATTGATGTCCCAGGGCACCAGCACGCAGCGTTTATCGACTGAAAGAAACAAAAGCGCGTCTTCCGGATGGCCGGAAAGCCAGCGGACGCCGGGATCTCGTTTCCCTTCGGCGTCTTCCAGCATGACCATGGCCACACCTTCCTGGGCCATCCAGTCGTACATTCGCGCGCGACGGGTTTCGTAGGCGGTCACTCTCGGTACCCCTTTTTCCCGTTTGCCGCGGCATAGGCTTCCGCGAAAGCTTTCGCCGTCGCTTCAACGCGCTTTTCATCTATCCAATAATGGGTGACGAAGCGGAATTCGCCCTCCGTCGGGGCGTTGATAAGTATTCCGCCATCGGCCATCCTTTTAACGATTTTTTTGGCGAACGCGTGTGGATCGCCCGCTATTTTGACCTTGAAGAATACCATGTTTATATCGACGGTCGATTCGTCCACCGTCACGCCGGGAATCGCGGAAAGAAGTTTTGCGAGCTTTCGCGCGTTTGCGTGGTCTATTTCCACGCGCTTTGACATATCCTTGAGCGCGATAAGGCCCGCCGCCGCGAGCACGCCCGCTTGGCGCATGCCGCCGCCCATGATTTTTCTCTTCTTGCGCGCCGTCGCGATAAAGTCCTTTGGTCCGGCAAGTATGGAACCGACCGGGGCGCACAGGCCTTTCGATAGGCAGAACATGACCGAATCGGCGCGGGAGGCGACTTCCTTGGCGCTCACGCCGAGCGCGGCGGCCGCGTTGAACAGACGCGCTCCATCCAGGTGGACCGGAATCTTGTGCTCTTTCGCTACCGCGCGAACAGCGTCCATCGCGCCAAGCGGCACGACCCGCCCGAGCGAGTGCGCGTTTTCAAGGCAGATGAGGGAGGTGACCGGGTGGTGGATATCTTCGCTTCGGATACGCGCGCGGACGGCCGACGGGTCCAGGATACCGACGGGCGCGTCCACGGGCCGGATCTGCACGCCCGCGATAACCGCGGCTCCGCCCGCCTCGTGTTGGATAATGTGGCACTGTTCGCCGAGGATCACCTCGGTGCCGCGAGGACACCAGGAAAAGAGCGCGAGCTGGTTGCCGAACGTACCGGAGGGTACCAAAAGCGCGGCTTCCTTACTTACCAGTTTTGCGGCGTATTCTTCCAATTCGTTGACCGTCGGGTCGTCGCCGTAGACGTCGTCACCGACAAGAGCGGAGGCCATCGCTTCCCTCATGGCAGGGGTCGGCCAAGTAACGGTATCGGATCGTAAATCGATAAGTTTCATGGTTCGAGTGTAGCCGTGCGGCAGGTGAAAGAGCAAGCGGCATTGACCCAAAGAAACCGTCGCCCTATAGTTATCTTAATGTCCGTTCCTGAACCGTTTCAGTTTTATTTTTTCATCGTATGCGCGGTGCTGCTCGTCGCGGCGCTGGTTCCGGCATCCGTTTTTGTTGCGCGGCAGGGGCGGATCGGTCGCGGTTCGGGGGCTCAGCGTGAGCTTTCGTGGTTTCTTCGCGCCTGCATCGGTTACCTTATCGCCAATTCCTTGGAGATACTCACGCCCACTGAGTCGAGTACGATGGTTTTCACCTCCATCTGCTATCTGTTCATCGCATCGTGCCCGACGTGGTGGTTTCTCTTCGCGCTCGAGTACGGCGAGCACGTGTCATTCGCGCGCCGGATCAGGCCCTTCATGTGGATTATTCCCGTCGCCGCCTTCGTCATGATCGCCACGAACCCGTACCATCGACTCAACTGGGCGGATTGGGTCTTTTTTAAAACCGGTCCCTTTTTTGTAGTGCGCGCGGTGAAATACGGCCCGTGGTTCTGGTTTTTGTGGCTGTATCTACAAACCCTCGTCATCGCGGGAGCCGTCGTCGTTTTTTCGGCCATCCTCAACAACGCGCGGTCCATAAACAAGCAAACATTCATTATCGCGTTCGGCGCGTTGATCCCGATTACGATCAACGGCGTTTTCGTTCTTCGTCTCATTCCCGGTTTCCAGAAAGACTTCTCTCCCGTCGCGTTTTCACTCGCGGGACTCGTGTTTACCTTCGGCGTGTTTTATCAGCGTCTATTCGACGTTATCCCCATCGCGCGGCGCGTTTTGGTAGAAGCTCTATCCGATCCGTTGATCGCGCTGGATGATGAAGGCCGGGTAGTAGACGCGAATCCCGCCGCGCGGAAGGTGTGCCGCATGGGAGAACGCGCGCTCGGGACGACCGCGGCCGGGAACCCCTTTCTTAAGAAAGTGATTGAGCGGATGGACGAGTTGAAAGGCGATGCGGTGGAAGAGAGTCCGGACGGAGTACGGTGGTTTGAAGTCCGGGCCGAATTCGTCCAGGCCGGGGGGCGTAAGTTGCGTCTGTTCGCCATGCGCGACGTTACCGAACGACGCGCCTTGATAGAAAAACTGTCCGCCGCGCTCTCCGAAATAAAAAGCCTGGAAGGCATTATTCCCATTTGCGCTTCCTGCAAAAAAATCCGCGACGACAAAGGCTATTGGCAACAAGTTGAAAATTACGTATCCTCGCATTCGCGGGCGCAGTTTTCCCACGGTCTCTGCCCTGATTGCCGGAAAATCGTATACCCGCAAGTACCCGACACCGACGAATAGGAGAGATCAATGATTACCAATCGCAAACAAATGAAAGTCCAGACGAACGAAAAACTGCGCGGCGGCACAGGCACCGTGACCATGGTTCATTTTGCCGACCAGTCGACCATGAAGCATCATCGCCTGCTCGCCGAATGCACCATTCCTCCGGGAGCTTCCATCGGCGAACATAAGCACGATAACGAGATCGAGTACTACATCATCCTTGAGGGTAAAGGCATTGTGGTGGACAACGGCGTTGATGTTCCCGTCGGCCCAGGCGATGTGGTCGCTACCGGCGACGGCGCCAGCCACAGCATCCGCAACGAAGGCAAAGTTCCGCTCAAATTCCACGCGGTAATAGTCACTTACTAAATGATCCGACCCTCGGCCGATGAACAGCAGCCGGACCTTCTGTTCGCGGCCGCGGAGCGGGAATCAATAGACCTGTCGGAAACCAACGAAGACCGCGTTTTTACTTCGGTCGATTTTTCCGATCGGAATCTTGAAGACTACACGTTTGAAAAGTGTCGTTTCAATTCCTGTTCTTTTCGTGACGTATCATTGAACAGCGCGACCTTCTGTTCGTGCGTTTTTAAAGAATGCGAATTCGTTTTGACGAAATTCAAGCACTTGACCCTGAACGGGGTCTCTTTTCTTGACTGCAAAATCGTAGGCGTTAACTTCTCCGATTGCAACGATTTCGGATTTTCCATCGATTTTAACGGTTGCATTCTGGACAGCATCGCCGTCTACGGGAAAGCCTTGCGAAAAACCGGCATACTTCAATGCGTCGTGAAGAACTCCGATTTCTCTGAGGTCGACTTCAAAGAATCCGATTTTTCCGGAACGTCATTTGAAAAGACGATGTTTCACAATTGCATTCTGGAAAAAAGTGATTTCAGGTCGGCGAGGGGATATGAGATAGATCCCGCTTCGAACAGGCTTCGCGGCGCGCGCTTTACGCTCCCCGAAGCCCAGTCCTTTCTCGGCTATTTAGGAATAAAAATCGAGCAATAAGGTAGCCGCTCAATTCACGTGCGAATACGGAAGCGCGAGGGCCTTCAGCTTCTTGCGCTTCCGGTCTCGCAGCAGCAGCGCACCGAACGCGGCGGAGAGCAAGCAGCCGCCTAGGATCGCCGCGAAGGTGTACGGGGCGTGTTGGTAGGGAATATCCACGTTCATTCCGAAAAAGCTGACGATTAGGGTCGGGATCATGAGTACGATCGATACGATAGTCAGCCGTTTCATGACGATGTTCAAGTTATTGGAAATAACGCTGGCGAACGCGTCCATCGTGCCGGTCAGGATCGATGAATAGATATTCGCCATTTCAATGGCCTGCTTGTTTTCCGTCAGCACGTCTTCCAGCAAATCGTTTTCGTCTTCCTTAAACTTGATGAGCGGAGACTTTTGGAGCTTCTCCAGAAGCAGTTCGTTCGTCTTGAGGCTGGTGGTGAAATACACCAGGGATTTCTGGATTGAAAGGAGCTGAATCAATTCATAGTTTTTGACGGATTTCTGCAATTCCCGCTCGATGACCGTCGTCCGTTTGTTGAGATCCTTTAGCGCCCGCAGGTATACCAGCGCCGCGCGGCCGAGCAGATTAAGCACGAAGGAACTCTTGTTTGATACCGAAAAATCGCGGACTCGATTACGAATAATGTCTTCAAGGACTTCACTTGATCGCTGACAAATCGTAATGATTTTATCCGAGTACAGGATGATGCCGAGCGGGACGGTGAAATATGATACTTCAAAATTTTCATCGTACACGGGAAGCCTGACGATGATGGCCGTGTATTCGTCTTCTTTTTCGATGCGGGCTTGTTCGTCGGCGTCCATGATGTCGGCGAGCAATTCACCGGAAATTCCGAATTCTTTTTCCAAGCGGATAAGGTCTTCTTTCGAAACGTCGCGCGCGTCCACCCAGCAAAGGCGTTGCACTTTGTCGACTTCGATGAGACCCCGATCTTTCTGTGCGCGTATGGTGATCATGACGGTTCCTCCATTTGTTGAGGCGTTTGCCCGGAGGAACCGAATAGAACGCTTATGCTTCTAGGCGGTTGAAGAAGGGCGAACGCCGCGAATATAACGCGGTTCGATTACATAAATGATAGGGTATCGATGTACTCCCACCTTCCGAATCCGACATGGTTCTCCCTCCTCGTATTAGTATAAGTAAAGCTATAACGGAAAATCCCATTTCCCGCAACCCTTCTTCTCTATGAATAGGAAGAAGAAAACCACGAAGGCACGAAAGCACGAAAAATCAATCAGGAATTCTTAATTCAATTCGTGATTTCGTGGTTCGCCCTTCTTCCTTTGCACCCTTTGCGCCCTTCGCGGTTTCCTATTCCTCAAGACAGATAAACCGCAAAGGACACAAAGGTCCGCAAAGGGGGAAGGAAAGGAATAGAAATAAGCTTACTCCCACTTGAAGAGGAAGGCGCTCAGGCTGAGGAAGATGACGGTGAGGCCGGCGAGTACGGCTAGGTGCGGGGCAATTTCCAGGATGCCGGCGCCGTCGATCATGATTTTCCGGGACGCTTCGGTGAAATGCGTGAGGGGGAAGGCCCAGGAAATCGTTTTAAGGATGGGCGGGCTGCCTTCAAGAGAAAAGAATACGCCCGACAGCGCGAGCATCGGGAAGGTGATGAGGTTCAAGACGCCGCCCGCCATTTCCTCGCTACGCATGCGGGACGCGAAGACCAAACCGAGCGATATCATGCACAAAATGCCGAGTGTCGTCAGTAAAAGCAGGTTGAGATAACTTCCGCGCATCACGAAGCCGAGGAACAGGTTCGTACCCGCGTATACGAAGATTGAAGTCAAAAGGACGATGCTGAGCCGACTGACCGCTTGAGCACTCACGAAGTTGAGAGCGCTCACGGGAGTCGCTTTGAAGCGCTTGAGGACGCCGTTCTTCCGGTAGCGCACAATGACGTAGCCTACGCCGAAAAGGCTTGAGAACATCATGTTCATACCGATGACGCCGGGTACCAACCAGTCTACGTACCGCGTCGCGCGGCCGACGACCGTCCGTTCCGAGAAAGCGGGTACGACGGACGCGGCTGAACCGGCGGCGGACTGTTGGGCGACGAACAAGGTCCGCACCAAGCGGCCCTTGGAAGATTCCTTGTTTACCGCGAACTCTTTCGTATCGAAATCGATCACCATATCGATCTGGTGACGTTCCAGTTTCCGCAAAGCCGTATCAGAACCGCCCGAATAGGGGATAAAGCTTGCCTGTTCAAGCTTCATGAACGGCATTTCCTCTCTCGGCGTGCCGATGACGCCGACTTTAAAAATCTTGTCTTCGCCGCCTGAGAAGGCAAAAGCCAGGCCGAATACCAGAAAAAACGGGAACAGAAGGTTCCAGAAGAAGGTTCCCCTGTCCCGCACGAATTCCATGGTACGCGCTTTGAACATCGCGACGAACTGTCTAATGATCATATCGATTCCTTATCTTACGTTCGAAGCGAACTGCCGGTCAGTTTGATGAAGAGGTCTTCCAGGTCCGGTTTGTGGATGGAAAGCCCTTCCAAGTTTACGTGCGCCGCCAAGAGATCCTTGAGACTCTTATCGATCTTGTTCGTTTGGAGTTCAAGAACGTCACCCCGGATCGTCAAGCCTTCGAAATCCACGAGCTTCTCCGAGCAGCAATCGTCGTAGGGAATGCGGATGAGGACTCCGTCGAAATGCTTCGCGATAAGAGTGGCCGGAGTATCGATCTCAAGGATTTTTCCGTGGTCCATGATCGCGATCTGGTCGCACAGGCTTTCCGCCTCGTCCATGTAGTGCGTGGTGAGTAGAATCGTCGTTTTTTCGGCTTTAATGCGGCCGATCAGCTCCCAGAAATTGCGCCGAGCCTGCGGGTCCAAGCCCGTCGTCGGTTCGTCCAGGAAAACCATTTCGGGTTTGGGGATGATCGCCAAGGCGAGGAGGAGTCGTTGGCGCTGGCCGCCTGAGAGTTTCTGGTTGTCGCGTTCCAGGATGTCTTCCAGCGAACAGAGCCTGATCACTTCCTCAAGCGGTCGGGGCGCGCTGTAGAACGCGGAAAAGAGGGCGATCGTCTCGCGAACGGTAATGAATTCGGGAAGAGCCGTCGACTGGAATTGGATACCGACCTTTTTCTTGAAGTCGTGCCCGATTGGTAAGTCCCTGAAAAGAACCCTGCCCGATGTCGGTGAAGTGATGCCTTCCATCATTTCGATGGTCGTCGTTTTTCCCGCGCCGTTGGGGCCCAAGAGCCCGAAGCAGACGCCTTCAGGAATGCCGAAACTGATTCCGTCCACCGCGCGCACGGTGCCGAAGTTTTTGGCCAGATTCTCTACCTTGAGTATGTCGGTCATAAATAGAACATACCGCCGCCCACCGGGGGAGGGCAAAGGAAAAGAGCGCGGGCGCGTTCGGGTTTGCGCGGAGAACGGCAATAGGTTAAACTTCGATAATGACAGTCGACTACAGACGGGCTAACGGCATTTCGGGCGCTGACCATACCTCCCGCAGCCTTGATCCCGGCTGGATCGGGCTGACGGCGGCGCTTATCGTCATTGCCGCGCTGAGGCTCTTCAGCTATCTGCTCTTCCATACCTTCGCCGAACTTTTCAGCGTGGTCATAGCCGCGACTTACGCGGTAATTGCCTGGCATAGCCGGGACGGCTCTGAAGGCTCTCCCATCCGGGCCCTCGGAATCGCGTACTTTTTCGTAGCGATTTTGGACACCGTGCATACGCTGGCTTACGACGGGATGGGCATTTTCGTCGGTTACGCGTATCCGGCCAATCAGGTATGGGTAGTTGCCCGGGGCCTTGAGTCCGCCGCTCTTTGTTTCTTTTCGCTTTTGGATATGAGTAAACCGCGCCGCGTCCTCGCGGTTGTCGTCCTCTATTCCGCGGCGACTATCGGCGGACTCGCGGCTATTTTCGTCTTTCGGGTTTTCCCGGCCTGCTTCGTGGCCGGTTCCGGACAGACTCCTTTCAAGGTCGGAGCGGAAATATTCATTATTTCCCTGCTGGTCTTGGCTTTGCTCATCCTTCGATCGCGGCGCGCAGCCTACTCCTCTTCGGTCTATAAGGCCCTTTGGCTCTCTATCGCGACGACGGTTTTTTCGGAACTGTCCTTCATGGTGTACGTGAGCAACTTCGATCTCCTAAACCTATTCGGCCACTTGCTGAAGATCGTTTCCTTCTATCTCGTCTATCGCGCCGTCGTCGTCACCTGCCTGGAGAAGCCGCAGGAAATTTTGTTCGACAAGCTCCGGAAAACCATGGATGAACTGCGGGATTCAAACGTGGCGAAGGACAGCTTTATTTCAATTTTGAGTCACGACCTGCGAGGCCCTTTGTCGGGTATTCGGTCTCTGTCGGAAAGCTATCTCGATTCGAAAGAAGGAGAAGGCGGTTTTACCGACAGAGCCGCTATGGCAGAAATCAGCAAAGCCGCCGATGTTTCGTTGCGACTCGTTGAGCGGGTGCTGGACTGGGCGCGCGCGCGCAGCGGAGACCTTTCTCCGCATCCGCGGGAAGTGGACGCGGTGGCGATCGTAGGCGCCGAGATCGAGGCGCTTTCAAAGTTCGCCGGCGCCAAAGGCGTCAGGCTACTCTTCCTGGGGCCTGAGAATGCGGTCGTCAACACCGACGAGGATATGCTCGGCGTTATCGTCCGGAATCTTCTGCAGAACGCGATTAAATTTACCCCGTCGGGCGGAACGGCGGATATCTCCGTCAGGCTCGATGCTGAGGGCGTCTCAATCGAAGTCTCCGATACCGGGGTGGGCATGCCGCCGGATATCCTCAGCCACCTCTTCGATCCGAACACCAGGGTGAGGACACGGGGTACCGACGGAGAAAAGGGCAGCGGGTTCGGCTTGGTACTCTGCGCCGAGTTTACCGCGAAACTGGGCGGTAAGCTTACCGTCGAAAGCGAGCTGGGCAAAGGCAGCGTCTTCCGCCTAGCCCTGCCGCCGCGCTTATAAGTCTTCCGTCCGAATGAACAACACAAGGCCGGGGAAAATCGATACGGGCACAGATTTTCTAATGTCGGCGGAACGGGGCAAGTCGTAGGCGTCGTCGGACCCCAAGGTGTAGATGAAGGTTTCAAAGGTATCGGGATTCACGATCCAGTATTCACGGACGCCGTGTTTTTCATGGAGAACGCGTTTTTCGGTCTGGTCCTTGAAAGCGGTTCCGGGGGACAGTATTTCGATAATGAAATCGGGGGCGCCGCGGATGCCTTCGTCAATGAGCTTCGATTTATCGCAGACGACTAAGAGATCGGGCTGGGTAACCGTGTCTTCATCATCTGGATCGTCACGGTTGGACCAGAACACGTCGATAGGCGACGCATAGGGACGACAGGACTTTCCCGCAAAAAAACGGTCCAATTCGCCTCCAAGCTGCAAAAACAGATCTTGGTGCTTTCGGCGTGGGGCCGGGCTCATCGAATACGGGACTCCATCGATAAGTTCCCACCTTTCACCCTCCGGCCACGTTTTGTAGTCTGCATAGGTGTAGCGGCCTTCAGGTTTGAGCGCGTTGTTTCCTTGAGTCGGGTGCTTCATGTCAGTACCTCTCCTCCCATTATACAACGCGCCCGCGGCCGGCGCTATTTCACCACGATGTTGACCAGTTTTCCCGGCACGACGATCACTTTGGCGATCTCTTTACCTTCGATCCATTCCATGGTTTTCGGCAAGGCAAAGGCGGTCTTCTGGAGTTCTTCCTTGGATGCGCCGACGGCGGCCATGAACTTGTCGCGGAGCTTGCCGTTCACTTGAACGACGATTGTGACTTCGTCGTCGGCCGCCAGAGACGCGTTGAAGACGGGCCAGGGCGCCTTTGAGAGCGATTCCTTGTGTCCGAGTTTCTGCCAAAGTTCCTCGCCCAGGTGCGGGGCGTAGGGGCCGACCATTTTCACCAGCGGTTCCCAGAGGGCACGGGGAACGCTCTCGCATTTGGCGACTTCGCTGGAAAGAACCATCATCGCGCTGATGGCGGTGTTGAAGTTGAGCGTGTCCGTGTCGTCGCCGACTTTTTTGATCGTCTTGTGGAGGAGCTTGAGCTGTTCGGCGGTCGGCGCGGCGTCGGAGACGGGTTTGTCTCCAATGGCCCACAGGCGTTCAAGGAAGCGGGAGGTGCCGACGAGTCCGGCGGTGGCCCAGGGTTTGGAGACTTCAAGCGGGCCCATGAACATTTCATAGACGCGCATGGAGTCCGCGCCGAATTCCGTGATGATGTCGTCTGGGTTGATGACGTTGCCCCGGCTCTTGGACATTTTCTGGTTATCCTCGCCGAGGATCATGCCCTGGTTTACCAGGCGCTGGAAGGGTTCCTTGCTGTTCACGAAACCGATGTCGTAGAGGAACTTATGCCAGAAGCGGCTGTAGAGGAGGTGCAATACCGCGTGCTCGGTGCCGCCGACGTAAAGGTCAACCGGCATCCAGTAGTCGATCGTGTTTTTTGACGCGAACGCTTTATCGTTCTTGGGGTCAAGGTAGCGCAGGAAGTACCAGCAGGAGCCCGCCCACTGGGGCATGGTGTTGGTCTCGCGCTTGCCGGGACCGCCGCACTTCGGGCAGGTGGTATTGACCCAGGCATCGATGCCTGCCAGGGGCGATTCTCCGGTGCCGGTCGGGACGTAGGTTTTGACGTCGGGAAGGCGCAGCGGCAGCTCGCTTTCGGAAATCGGGACGATGCCGCACTTCTTGCAGTGGACCAAGGGGATCGGTTCTCCCCAGTAGCGCTGGCGGCTGAAGATCCAGTCGCGGAGCTTGTAGTTGATCGCCTTTTTGCCGATGCCCTTTTTCTCAAGCCATGCGGTGATGGAGGTTTTCAGTTCGCCCGAGGGGGTGCCCGAAAACTCGCCGGAATTGACCGACCAGCCGTCGGCCGCGGTGCATTCGGCGGGTTCTTTGGAATAGTCGGCGCCGGGAACGGGCTTTTCACCCGCGACAACCTGGATGATGGGAAGATTGAAAGCTTTCGCGAATTCCCAGTCTCTTTCATCGTGGGCGGGGACGGCCATGATGGCGCCGGTGCCGTAGGATATCAGGACGTAGTCGGCGATCCAGATCGGGATTTTTTCCCCGTTGACCGGGTTGATCGCATAGGCGCCGGAGAAAACGCCGGTCTTTTCCTTCGCGAGGTCGGTCCGTTCAAGGTCGCTCTTTTTGGCGGCCGAATCCACATATGCTTTGACCGCGTTCTTCTGAACCGCGGTCGTGATCGTTTCAACTAATGCGTGTTCCGGAGAGAGGACCATATAGGTCGCGCCGAAGAGCGTGTCCGGCCGCGTGGTGTAAATTTCCAGCGCCGCGTCGTGCCCGTCGATCTTGAATACGACGTTTGCGCCCTCGGACTTGCCGATCCAGTTGCGCTGCATCATTTTGACCGGTTCCGGCCAATCCAGGCCTTCAAGGTCGGAGAGCAGACGCTCGGCGTAAGCGGTTATTTTGAGTATCCACTGGCGGATGCGTTTGCGGGTGGTCTTTGTGCCGCAGCGGTCGCAAAAACCATCCTTGACCTCTTCGTTCGCCAGTCCGGTTTTACAAGAAGGACACCAATTGATCGGCGTATCGGATTCGTAGGCCAGGCCCTTTTCAAAGAGCTTCAGGAAGATCCACTGGGTCCATTTATAATAATCCGCATCGCAGGTGGAAACTTCGCGGTCCCAGTCATAGGAAAAGCCGAGCGCCTTGATCTGCTTGCGGAACATGTTGATGTTCGCGTTGGTCGTCGCGGTCGGATGAGTGCCGGTCTTGATCGCGTAGTTTTCCGCGGGGAGGCCGAAAGAGTCGAAGCCCATGGGGTGGAGGACGTTGTAGCCGTTCATCCGCAGGTAGCGGCAGTAGATGTCGGTAGCCGTGTAGCCTTCGGGGTGGCCGACGTGGAGACCCGCGCCCGAGGGATAGGGGAACATATCCAATACGTAACGTCGCTTAGCCTTAGGTACGGACGCGTCCTCTACGGCGCGGAATGTTTTGTTCTCATCCCAAAATTTCTGCCATTTCGGTTCTATCGTATCGAAGGGGTATTTGGCCATGACGTTCGGGCTCCTTGCTCTGATGCGTATTACGTGCGCGGATTAGGGGATAATAGCGGGAGAGCGGTACCTTGGTCTATAAGTTGGAAAGTTCTTGTTTTTGTAACGGCAGCCGGACCGTGAACGCCGTCCGACCGGGCCGACTTTCGAAGCCGATGCTCCCTCCATGCCGTTCTACGATTTTTCGGCAGATATCCAGGCCGAGTCCCGTACCTTCGCCCGCGACCTTTGTCGTGAAGAACGGCGTGAAGATTTTTTCCTTGATATCCTCCGGAATACCGGGGCCGGAATCGATGATTGAGACGGCCAACCAATCTCCGTCCCGGATCGTCCGTATTTCCATCGTTCCGCCGGTTTCCATTGCTTGGAGGGCGTTGTTGATTAGGTTCACCCATACTTGGTTGAGCTTGTCGCGCAGGCCGCGTACCTTTTCCGTACACCGATAATCGCGGACCACGCTGACGCTACCCTTCATTTTGCCGTAGTAGAGTACGAGGAGATCGTCAATTTCCTTCGCCGGATCTATGGTTTCATCGATGTCGAATTCTTCAGTCCTCACGTAGTTGCCGAGGGAGGAAACGGTGGCGGCAGCCTTTTCGGACGACATCTTTATGATATACCCGGCTTTGATTTGCGCCGCCGTCTTGGCCACGGCGGCGATCGCTTCGCGGTTGCCGCCTTTAAGCAGCGTCATGACGTCTTCCGTCTCATGCAGAAGGCCGAGCGCTTCCACGTCATTCGCGATTTCTTCGGCATCCTCATAGCCCTCAATTTCCAGCTTTTTCGCAAAGCTTCGCCTGTCCGCGCGATTGGATTCTGAGGATAATCGTTGGGCGTTCTCCACACCGTGTCGGAGAATCCTGATAAAGGTTTCCCTTTCGAGCGGTGAAGCTCCCGAGGAAAAGGTGATAAGGCTCAAAAGCGCTTCTTCCTTCATTGTTATGAGGAAATCCGCTGAAGACCTTACGGCGCCAAGGGGGGTATTGAGATCGTGAGCCACCGCGGCCGACAGCCTGCCGAGCAGCGCGAACTTTTCCGCCTTGATCATATGGTCCTGGGCCGCCCTCAGTTCGTTCAAAGTCTGTTCCAGATCGGCGGTTCTTTTCGATACTTTCAGCTCCAGTTCCTCGTTTAGGACTCCCAATTGCCGATTCGCCTTATCATAATTGTCGAGAGTGCTTCCGAGTCGCTCTGTCATTATGTTGAATGATGAAGCGAGGCTGGCCAGTTCATTCACTCCCTGTATCGTGACCTTGCCCGGCTTGGTTCCATCGGCCATTCTTTCGATATCGTTCGTCAAAGCGATGATGGGCATTGATAGCCGTCGGGCAACCCAGAGGATGGCGCCAACGATGATGACGGCGGCCGCTACACCGAAAGCGATAAGCGTGTTGAGAGCGTAATCCGCCTGTCTGGTTATTTCCTTGGTGGGGACAACCAGAAGCAGCATCCAATGCGGCATCGCCGTTCCCGCGCGGATCGGAACGCCGAAAACGAGTGAGTCCTTGCCGGTCGCCCGCGCTTTTTTCGATAAGGTGAAAGGATTGCCGCCGGCTATCAAGCGAAGCATTTCCGCTCGTCGAACGGTATCCAAGTCGTCACCCGCGCTCGTTCCGACGAGGTCGACAATCGGGTGTGAAATACGAAGACCGTCGCTGGTTGTCATTACAGCGTAGCCGGAACCGTAGATGGATATCGGTTCAACTACCCGTTGGTAAACGGAGACTTCAATATCGATTCCTACCGCGCCGCAAAAAGCTCCGCCGAAAACGACGGGGACGCATATAGAAAAAACCGTCGTCTCGTCTTGGTGCGTTTCCGTATACGACTGTTTATACGGCTTGATGAGAACAGGAGTCATTTTCTGTTTCGGTTCCAAGTAAAACTCTTTCAAATGGGCTTCGTCGGTAAGGCGTCCTTGCAACGTACCCCGTTCGGTACGATACCAAGTCGCGGTAAATCTCCCGTCCTGTCGAGAGAGCGGGGTTCCCTGATAGGGGATCGGATCGTCTTCAATCGCACCCGGTTCCCAGAGCGTCCAAACGGCTTTCACTTCGCTTTGGCTTCTGAAGACAGCCTTGAGCATTTCCGAAATGACTTCTCTACGAACGGCGGCAGGGATTCGGTGGTATTCCGTTAGCGCTTGCGCGAATGCCCTGAGCGAGATGGTTTTATCGCCGAGTTTCGCGCCTATCTCGCCGGCTTGGGAAACCGCGACTTGTTGGACGTAGCGGGAGGCTTCATCCGAAAGCATCCGGTGGGTGCGGATTCCCGTGAGAGCGATGACGACGACTAAGGGCACCAGGGCTGCGGGCGCGATAGTCAGCAGCATTCGGGAAAAAATGCCGGATCGGGAGAATCTTGAAGTCATTCTCCGATATCTCTTCATCATACTGAATTTCAGCTTAACGCCCGTGAACCGTGTATTCAAGGGCGCGAACTTCGTTTGCTCTTGTCATTTTCGTTTTTACGTTTTATATTTTGGTCATCTAATAGTTAGGTGGCCGAATGATTAGAAGCTCCAATAAAGACTGCCCTTTCCGGGCAGAGGAAACGAGCGGCGCCGCCCAACGGCTTATGTCCGCGTTCTTCCGGCTCAACAGGCGGCACTGGCACCAGCATATGGTCGACGGCTTACGGCCTCACGAATTCTCGATTCTCATTTCTATACATCGCCTGACGACCGAGAATGCCGCCGGACCGCGTTTGTCGGATTTGAGCGGCATGCTTGGGGTCACTCCTCCGACCGTCACCCAACAGGTCTCCGAGTTGGAACGGCGGGGCCTGTTGGAACGCCGAAGGAACGACGCCGACCGTCGAACGGTGAGAGTCGTTCTCAGTCCCATGGGTACGGAACTTCTGGAACGTCACCGCGCCGGCGTGTTGTCTCTATTCTCCTCGGTCTCCGAGCACCTCGGTCCCGAACGGAGCGAAACCCTGGCGTCGCTCTTGAGCGATGCCGCTGATTACCTTGAGGGAGTGAAATGAAAAAACTCGCCAAATTCCTGAGGCCTTACCGTTTCTCCGTCGCCGCGGCGATACTCTTGGTATTCCTTCAATCGATAGCCGATCTGCTCCTGCCGCGCCTCATGGCGGAGATAGTCGATACGGGTATCGTAAATGGCGATTTCGCCGTCATAAAACGCGTCGGCGTCATGATGATAGCGATCGCGCTTGCCGGATCGGTCGCCGCGGTTCTTTCGGCCTATTTCGCCGCGAAGAGCGCCTTGTCGTTCGGCCGCGACCTTCGCGCGCGCGTGTTTGAACGCGTGGAAGGGTTTTCGCTGCATGAATTTAATACATTGGGGACCTCCACCCTGATCACGCGGACGACGAACGACGTGACGCAGTTGCAGAACGTCCTTCTAATGGCTCTCCACATGCTGGCCCGCGCACCGCTCATGGCGATCGGAAGTCTCACGCTCGCGTTCAGCACGGACGCCCGGCTGACCTTTGTGCTGCTGGGCGCGCTGCCTTTTCTGATTGGTACCATCGTTTTGGTCGCGCGGAAAGGCGTACCGTTGTTCAAGCTTGTGCAGGAGAAGACCGACGCGCTCAACCGGGTTCTCCGCGAAGGATTGACCGGGGTGCGCGTGGTGCGCGCCTTCAACCGCGAGGAAACCGAACGCGCCCGTTTCGAGCGCGCTAACGATGATTTGACGGCTACCGCCCTATCCGCTCAACGCGTCATGGCGATCCTGATGCCCGCCATGATGATTCTGATGAATTTGACGAGCGTCGCCGTCGTGTGGTTCGGCGGCCTGCAGGCGGCTGCTGGAGACCTCCGTATCGGCGACCTGATGGCTTTCCTGCAATACGCGACTCATATCCTGTTCTCTCTCATGATCCTTTCGCAGATGTTCGTCATGCTGCCGCGCGCCGCGGTATCCGCCGACCGCGTGAACGAGGTTCTGGACACTCAGGCGATCATTGTCGATCCGGAACGGCCGGCCGGGAGCACGGAATCTTCGGGTCGGGGGCGTGTCGAGTTCCGCGACGTGTCTTTCAAATATCCGGGCGCCGAGGAATGGGCGCTGGAAAACGTTTCTTTTGAAGCCTCGCCCGGGGAAACGACCGCCATCATCGGAGGCACCGGTTCGGGG
>JBAYHM010000033.1:0-22632 GCA_041666155.1 Treponemataceae bacterium | reverse complement strand
TCGGGATCGACCCGGTGCATTTCGGTATCGTGATGATATTGAACCTCATGATCGGGTTACTGACCCCGCCTGTCGGCATGGTGCTGTACGTTCTGGCCGGCGTGTCCAAGGTGCCGTTCGAACGGATCGCGAAAGTCGTCTTCCCGTACGTGATAACGCTTTCCATCGTCTTAATGATCATTACTTACGTCCCCGATCTCGTGTTATTCTTGCCGAACCTGCTGTTCAAGAAATAGGAGAAAGAAAAAGATGGACAAACGATTCGCGAAAAAAGGCGCCATCGTTACCGGCGGAGGGTCGGGCATCGGCAAAGCGGTTGCGCTACGCTTGGCGCGTGAAGGCGCTTCGGTATTAGTCGCCGATATCCAGGAAGACAAGGCGCGCGAAGTCGCCGCCGAGATCAAGAAAGAGGGCGGTCGGGCCGAATCTTTCAAGGTTAATTTGGGGAACATCGCGGAGATCGATGTAATGATTCGTGAAGCGGTGAAGCTTTGGGGAAGTTTGGATATTATGGTCAATTCGGCCGGACTTGTAAAAAGCCAGCCTTTCTTTGAGGTCACCGAGCAGGATTACGATCGGATAGTCGATATCAACATGAAGGGAACGGCTTTCTGTATCCAGAAAGCCTCTGCCCAAATGCTTTCCCAAATACCCGCCGACAGGCGCGGCTTGGAAGTCTCGGATCGCTGCAACGGAAAGATTGTGAACCTTTCCTCCATTTCCGGACGGAGGGGTAGGGCCTATCAGCTGCACTACGCCGCGACGAAGGCCGCGGTCATCAGCCTGACTCAATCCGCCGCGCTTGCGGTGGCTCAATACGGCATCAATGTGAACGCGATTTGCCCAAGTGTGGTGAAAACGCCGATGTGGGAACAAAACATCGCGGACAAAGCGAAATCCTTCGGTGTCGATGCTATCAAGGAATCGGACGAATTCATCGCCAAAATCCCCATGAAACGGCCGGGGACCGCCGAAGAGATGGCTGCCGCCGTTTGTTTCCTCTGTTCTTCAGATTCCGATTACGTCACCGGGCAGACGCTTAACGTCGACGGCGGCTTTGAGATGGATTAAGGAGCGTACGGATGCAGTATCCTTTCGGTAACGATCCGAAGAAGATCGACGGATATAAAAAGTTCTGGGCGCGCGAATCGGTCAAACGGCCGCTCATCGGGTTTTCCTTCAAAAGCTGGTTTCCTTTGGACGAATTCAAAGCGTCGGCAGCTTGGCCCAAAGACGGTCCGCTGACTCCCGATATGGTCGATCCCGAAGCCTTTCTGGACGATCAGGAACGCTTACTGGCCGAGGCCGATAGAATCGACGATGATATCCTGCGCGGGGCTTCTCCTTCCCAGGCTGTTTTCTGGTGCTGCGGCACGCTCGGATCTTCCATGCGCGTCCTGCCGGGCAACGTGGTCGCCGTGGATCGGAGCTTGTCTTGGGAAGAAGCGAATAAGCTGCATCTGGACAGAAATTCACCCTGGTACAAAAAATATATGGAGTTTGTCGACGCGCTCGTTAAGAGGAGCGCCGGCCGATTCCCCGTATCTCACGGGACGCTCGTTGGTCCCTTTGATTACATGGTGAATATCCGCGGACACGAACAGGCTGTCATCGATCTTATGCTGGAAAGCGAATTGGCTGTACCGATGCTGGAGCGCATGGGCGATTTCTTCATCGATATGACCAAAGACGCGTGGAATCGGATTCCTCAGTTCCACGGAGGTTGGTACGACGCGCAGTACCAGATCTGGGCCCCCAGTCCCATCTGCCGGCTGCAGGAAGACGCGGTCGCCGTATTGTCTCCCGATCTTTACAAGCGCTATCTGAAACCCGTGGACGAACGGATCTCCAATCTTTTCCCCAGCGCGTTCATGCACCTGCACGCGACCTCCATGTTCGTTCTGGATCACATCCTGGACATCGAGTCCTTGCGTTGTCTGGAAGTCAACAACGATGTCGGCGGTCCGCCCATCGCCGACCTTATTCCGCATCTTAAGAAGATCCAGAAAGCGGGGCGGTCGTTGGTTCACCGCGGTTCGTTCAGCGAAGAGGATTTGAAGCTTCTCATGGGAGAGCTGGATCCACGCGGTCTCTACATCTACATCATGGTTCAGGATGAGGCGGAAATAAATAGGTTGAAACCTATCGTCGGTATGTAAGTCAGGGTAAGTCGTTCTCGGCCAAGGGGAGGCGGACCGTGAAGGTCGTGCTCTCCCCGGGAACGCTTTCGAACTTGATAGTGCCTTTATGCTCCTCGACTATGTGACGACAAATCGATAGGCCGAGTCCAGTGTTCTTCTTGCTGATTTTCGTACTGAAGAATGGGGCGAAAATTTTATCGGCCACGTCGTCGGGTATGCCTGAACCATTGTCGCTGATCGCTATCTCCGCGTAGCCTTGTTCGTCGTTCTTAGAGACTCGCAACGCCACGACTCCATTATCCAGCACCGCCTCAATGCTGTTACCGATGAGATTCATGAACAGCTGCTTCAGTTTGTTTTCATCGCCCGCGACGCAAATGGCTTGCGTCGTGTATTCCTTCGCGACGGAAATCCTCTTTTCCGCGAATACGTGGTTCAACAATAAAAAAATATCGTCGAGCGTTTCTTTCAAATCGACGCGTCGCTCAAGCGGCGCTTTCATTCGGGAGAATGAAAGCAGACTGGTCACTATTTCAACGATGCGTTCAAGCTCCGTTTCAATTTTTGAGACTTTTTCCTGAACGTCGCTGTCCGTCGCGCGTGTTTTAATCAATTCCACGTAATTTTGGATGATGAACAACGGGTTGTTGATTTCGTGCGCGACACCGACGGCAACTTCCGCTACCGACGCCATTTTCTCGCTTTGAAGCAGGTATTCCGGCAAGTATTTGTCCATTGATACGTCCTGCAGGATGACGGTAGATCCGATGAGTTTGGATTCTTCGTCTCTGAGCGGGAACAGGTCGAACCTGATGAGCTTTTTCCCTTCGATCCCGACTTCTTCCCAGGATCTCGACTCCTCGCTTTCCAGCGCGGTTGAAATCTCTTCCATGATGGAGGGCGGAATATTCGCGAGCAAATGGACAAAAGGCCGGTCGATGGCCGTACTGTGCTTATCGCCGAGGATGTGCAACGCCGCAAAGTTAATGAGTCGGCAGATTTTCTTCGTGTCGAGGAGAATTACGCCGATAGGGAAATTCTGGATGATCGTCTCAAGGTATTTCTTTAATAAATCAAAGCGCGTCTCGGTGTATTCCCTCCGCTGCTGCTTGATCGAAAAAGAATAGGTAAGCTGTAACAACCGGAAATTGTCCAGGTTTTTTACCGAAGTGGTTTCTCTTCGGTATCCGTTTTTAAGAATCGTCACCCGGTCGGCAAGTTTTAGTACCTCATCCATATCGTGAGAAATATAAATAACGCTGTTTCCCTGGGTTTTGAGTTCAAAGATGATTCGGTATATTTTTTTCATTTCTTCGGGAGTGAGCTTGTTGGACAATTCATCCAGGATCAGGATTCTGGGCTGTATCATCAGCGCGCGCGCAAACTCGACCATGTGCTGTTCAACGGCGGAGAGCCGGTGAAGCGGCGCTTGAAGATCGATATCGAAATCGATACGGCGGAAGATTTCCTCCGTTTTTTCAAGCATCACCCGATGATTCAAGGTGAAGAACGGTTTTTGGATCATAAGGCCGGTGAATATGTTTTCAACGGCGTTAAGGTCGGGAATGAACGCGCTGTTCTGGTAGACAATGCCGATACCCGCTTTTGTGGCGCTGATCGGCGTGATTTTGTTGAGCGGCCGTCCGTCAAAAAGAATACGGCCTTCTTTTCTTTTTTCGGCGCCGGACAGGATTTTTACCAGGGACGATTTTCCGGCGCGGTGTTCCCCGATAAGCGCGTGAATTTCTCCGTGCTTCAGGTCGAAATCGACACCATTGAGCGCTTTCGTACCGCCGTAATCAATGTGCATATTCCTCATGCTGAGAAGTAACGGTGTGTTCCGTCCACTCATGGCAGATCGAACTTCTTCATCCGGTTGTACAGGGTTTTTCGGTCAATCCGCAGGAGCCTGGCTGCTTCCTGTTTGACTCCGTTCGTTTTGGATAGCGCGTCTACAATGATATCGCGGGCGGCGCCATCCATGCGGTCGTAGAGGTCGCCGGCGGTTTCTTTGGGCGCGATATTCCGATACTGGTCCGGGATCGCGCCGATTTCCACGGTAGAGCCTTTGGTGAAGATGACGGCCCGTTCCATGAAGTTTTTCAGCTCGCGAATATTTCCCGGCCAGTTGTGAGCGCTCAGTACGGCTTGTACTTCCGGAGAAATTCCTTGAGTCTTTTTGTCGTACATCGCGGCGAAGTGGGAAAGAAAATAAGTCGCCAGGGGCAGTATGTCATCGGTCCGTTCCCGGAGCGGAGGGACGTGGATGTTGATCACGGATAACCGATAGAAGAGGTCTTCCCTGAACGATCCCGTCTTGATCGATTCTTCAAGGTTCCGGTTAGTGGCTGTGATGATGCGGCAGTCCGCGCCGATGGGTTTCGTGCCGCCGACGCGCATGAATTTTCCGTCCTGCAAAACCCGAAGCATTTTCGCCTGCATGCCGAGGCTCATGTCTCCGATTTCATCCAGAAAGAGACTTCCACCCGACGCTAGTTCAAAAAGTCCTTTTTTCCGCTCTTTCGCGTCGGTATACGCGCCCGCTTCATGGCCGAAAATTTCACTTTCCATCAGCGTTTCAGGAATGGATGCGCAGTTGATTTTAATGAACGGCTCTGCGTGCCGTTTGCTTCGCGCGTGGAAGGTGTTCGCGATCAGTTCTTTGCCGGTCCCGCTTTCACCGGTGATCAATACCGACGCGTTAGTCGGCGCCGCCGTTTCCACGATTGAGAGGATATTCTTCATGTACGGATCGACTGTGACGATATCGTCCTCGTCGGAAACCGTATGCTTGCGTTGGATCGATTCCCGGATTTGCTCAATTTCTTTGAGGAGAAGCGATATTTTTATAGGCTTGGTGTACAAGTTGAGCGCGCCGTATTTCATCGCGCGTACCGCGTTCTCCACCGTGGCATAACCGGAAAAAATGATTACCGCCAGGTCCGGCCATTTCTTTCGCAGTTGGCGCAACAGATCGATGCCGCCGATTTCCGGCATTCGCAGATCCATGAGCATGAGATCTACGCGTTC
The DNA here is from genome assembly GCA_041666155.1 of Treponemataceae bacterium. Taxonomy (GTDB): domain Bacteria; phylum Spirochaetota; class Spirochaetia; order Treponematales; family Breznakiellaceae; genus SZUA-426. The sequence continues at coordinate 17,461 of JBAYHM010000033.1, read as the reverse complement.
GTTTTCAGCGCGGGCGATTACCTTGACGCTTTCCGTTTCGTATCGGGCTCGGTATCCGTGGGCGGTGAGTATTTCGCATAAGGATCGGCACACTTCGACTTCGTCGTCTACTACCAGGATATCAAAATCCATTGTTGCATTATGAGGGGGCGATAGGTGAAGTGTCAATTTTGAAGCGGCACAATCCATGGGGAAAATTCTCCCCGCGTCTTGTTAAGTACAGCAAAAGGTTCCCCATTCATTCTCGTTAAGGAATCAGCTTGAGTGCATGTAAGTTAATATGAAATATAGATTTACCATATGTGCCATGCTTGGTACGCAAGCTGCTTTATAAAGAAACAGAACTTACGCTCGTTCGCTCCTTCCACGTGGATGGGCTGGGTGTTTTGTGGATTCGACAGGGAGGTTGACGGTGGGAGAGACGCTTCTTTCGGCCAAAGAGATCCGAAAGGCTTTCGGCGGAATACACGCGTTGAAAGGCGTATCGGTGGATATCGGCCCGGGCGAAATCCTCGCCTTGGTCGGCGAGAATGGAGCCGGAAAATCAACGTTGGCGAAAATCATCTCAGGCGTCTATAGCGCCGATTCGGGATCCCTTACTTTCGCGGGGAAAGAAGTATCGTTTAAAACCGCGTCCGCTGCGCGGGCCGCCGGCATTTCGATAGTCTTGCAGGAATTCAATTTGATTCCGCACCTTTCGGTTGCCGAGAACGTATATTTGACCGCGCGGGAAGCGTACAAAGGCGGTGTGTGGCTTGATCGCAAAAGGATCAACGAGAAAACCGCCGCCTTAATGAAAGACATCAATATCGATCTGGATATCGATCCGGGGCGGATCGTCGGGACCCTCAGCGTCGCGGAGCAACAGCTGGTGGAAATCGTGAAAGCGGTTTCCGTTCAGTCCCGGCTCCTGATTTTGGACGAACCGACGGCGACGCTCACTCAGCAGGAGACGGCGAAACTGTTCACTCTTGTCAGGCGCCTGCGTAAGGACGGGCTTTCCATCGTGTTCGTGAGTCACCGCATCGAGGAAATCCTTGACATAAGCGATCGCATCGTTGTGTTCCGCGACGGGGAAAAAGTCCGGGAGTTCGTGACTAAAGGGACAAAAGCCGATGAACTGATTACGGCGATGGTCGGCCGCGATATCGGTGACTTGTTCGCTATCAGGAAACGCCGGGAGCCCGGCGAGGTCTTGCTGGAAGTCTCAAACGTGACCCGCGGCAAGCGCGTCATCGATTGCTCGCTCCAGGTTCGGCGCGGGGAAGTGGTAGGGCTTTCAGGACTCGTCGGCGCGGGGCGGACGGAACTTTCACGCATCATTTTCGGCGCCGACAAGGCGGATTCGGGCGAAATGATTCTGCGCGGCAACAGCGTGATGGTCGGTTCTCCTTCCGCCGCGATCAAACGCGGAGTGGGCATGGTTCCCGAAGATCGCAAGAGTCATGGCCTCTTTATCAACCTCCCCATCTACCAAAACGTCATGCTTTCCTATCACGTCAAAAACCGCGGTTTCTGGATCAGCGCGAACAAGGAACGAGACTTGGTTGATAAGAAGGTTGAGGAACTGCGGATCAAAGTATCCCAGACGGGACTCGCCGTATCGTCCCTCAGCGGAGGCAACCAGCAGAAGGTTGTTTTGGCAAAGTGGCTCCTGAGCAAACCCGACTTACTCATTTTGGACGAGCCCACCCGCGGAATAGATATCGGCGCGAAATTTGAGATCTACCATTTGATAGACGCCTTGGCCGCAAGCGGCGTCGCTATTCTGCTGGTGTCGTCGGAACTGCCTGAAATCATCGCCTTGTCCGACCGGATTCTCGTGATGAAACAGGGCCGAATCGTAAAGGCGCTCTCGCACGGAGAAGCGACCGAAGAACTCATCCTATCCCACTGCGCATAAGGAACGGAAATAATGGCAACCAATTCGAACGGAAACAAGACAGCCCAGACCTTGAAAAACCTCCGGGCCGAATACCGCGTGGAACTGGCGATGATCGCCGCGTTCTTTTTGCTCTGTTTGGGTCTGAGCATTGTCACCTCTCGTTTCCTTACACCCGGCAATATCGGCAACCTCTTCTGGCAGGGGACTACGGTCGGCATCGTCGCCATCGGCATGACCTTCATCATTCTGACCGGCGGCATCGACCTTTCGGTCGGAGCTGTCGCGGCCCTCTCTTCCATGCTCGGCGGTATGGTCGTGATGCAGTACGGCGTCGGTCTCGGCGTTCCGGCGATTTTCCTGATGGGCGCGCTGTTGGGCTTGGTGAACGGCTTCCTGGTCTCATATTTTCAATTGGCGCCGTTTATCGTCACCCTCGGAATGATGTCCATCGCCCGGTCTCTCACCTATGTGAGTACCAATGGGCATTCACTCACCGGTCTTCCGAAGGCGTACCGGTTCCTCGGCTACGACACGATAGGCGGCTTCCAGGTATACACCATCATTTTTATCGGCCTGTTCGTGGTGGGGCACATCGTGCTTACCAAAACAAAGCTGGGTCGTTTCTGGTACGCAATCGGCAGCAACGAAGAAGCGGCCCGTCTGGCCGGCGTCCGGGTCCGTCTGTATAAGAGTCTGGCTTACGTCGTCACCGGTCTTTTGAGCGCCGTGGCGGTCACCATTCTCACCTCCCGCCTGGGCGCGGTCGACCCGGATACCGGCGTGGGCTTGGAAATGGACGCCATCGCTTCAGTCGTTATCGGCGGATGCAGTCTTTCCGGCGGCAAGGGAAGCCTGATCGGTACTTTCATCGGGGTGTGCCTCATCACGGTACTGCACAACGGCCTCAACCTGATCGGCGTTTCGCCGTTCTGGCAGGGTTCCGCGATCGGCGTGGTTATCGTTGTCTCGGTGCTCATGGATAAGCTCTTACGGCGTCGATAAGGTTTCGCGTACGCGAAACGAAAGATTCGGTCGCCTGGAGATTTTTTTGTTTTCCTAAGGAGGAAATATGAAACGTGTTATTGCAGTCATGTTGATCGCCGCGCTTGCTTGCGCCGGTCTGTTTGCCGCTGGATCCGCGGACAAGGGAAAAGGCAAAGACAAAAAAGTAACCATCGCCTATGTGACTCCCGGTTTGGACGTTCCGTTCTGGCGCGATCTAGCCGAAGGCATCCACATGGAAGCCGCCAAGCTCAACGTCAAGATCATCGACTCGGATTCCCGCAACAGCGCGGCCACTCAGCTGAAGAACGTTCAGGACCTAATCACCGCCGGGGTCGACGGCATCATCATTTCCCCGACGGACAGCGCGTCCTGCCCGCCGGTTCTTGAATTAGCCGAGAAAGCCAAGATTCCCGTCGTCATCTGCGATATCGGCACCGATTCCGGCAACTACGCCTCGTTCGTCATCACCGACAACTACGGCGGCGCCAAGATGGCCGGTCAGTACACGGTTGAGGCCCTCAAGAAGCTGGGCGCCATGCAGGGCGCTGAAGTAGCCGTCATCGACGTATCCCTCTCCCGGGCCAATGGCCGCAACCGTTTGGCCGGCTATAAAGACGCCGTCGAAGCGGCCGGCGGCAAGGTCGTCGCGGTGCTCGAGGCGAAGGATTACACCCGCGCCGAGTCCATGCGCTTCACCCAGGACCTCATCGTCGCTCACCCGAACCTAAAAGCCCTTTTCGCCGCCTTCGACGAAGCCGTTATGGGCGCTCTTCCCGCCATTGAGACTGCCGGCAAACAGAAATCGCTCGTCTTGACCTCCTTCGACGGCAGCATGGAAAGCGTCGCCGCGCTCAAGGAAGGAAAGTTTTCCGCCATCTCCGCCCAGCAGGGACCGCTCATGGGACGCAAGGCGCTTGACGCCATGATGGACGTTCTGGCCAAGAAGGAAGTCGCCAAGAAGATCGATATTTCCTGCTTCATGGTGACCGCCGAAAACGTCAATTCGGTCAAGGCCCAGCTGGAAGAGAATGTGTTCCCGCCCGCCAAGAAATAACTAGGCACCGTTTTTACAGGAGGCTGTCCAAAAGCAAACGGACATTTGGACGGCCCTTACGTATTACGTTATTCCATTCCGCCGTGTACCCCCGTGTCCGCCGTGGTCGTTTTTTGCATCGACACTCCGAAATTTCACCACGGAGGACATGGCGGACACAGGGGAAGAAAAAGCGAAGAAAGGAGAAAATATGAAACGCTTAGCGCTATTCGTTATCGTCTCTTCTCTTATTTGCGTCGGTCTTTTCGCAGCCGGTTCCGCTGACAAAAATAAGGGATCGAAGGGTGAAACGGCGAAATACACCATCGCCTATATGACTCCCGCGCTACACATTCCGTTTTGGAAAGACGTTTCCGACGGCATCCGTCAAGAGGCCGATAAAATCGGCGGAATCAAGATCATCGATTCGGATTCCGCGCTGAGCGCGTCCACCCAGCTCAAGAATGTTCAGGATCTCATCACCTCAGGCGTAAGCGCGATCATTATATCGCCGACTGACAGCGCTTCTTGTCCCTCGGTGTTGGAACTCGCTGAAAAAGCGAAGATACCCGTCATTATTTGCGACATCGGCACCGACTCAGGCAACTACGCGGCCTTTATCATTTCCAACAACTACGGCGGCGCCAACGATGCCGGCAAGTACTTGGTCGCGCAGATGAAGAAGAAGGGAGTGCAGGGCGGGGATGTCGCCGTCATCACCATTTCGCTTGCTCGTCAGAACGGCCGGGACCGGACCGAAGGCTTCAAGGCCGCTCTCACCGAAGTCAACAGCAAAGTGGTCGGCCTTTTGGAATGCAAGGAATACACCCGCGCCGAATCGCTGCGCTTCGCTCAGGACCTCATCACCGCTAACCCCAAACTCGTAGGACTGTTCACCGAGCACGACGAAGCGAACCTCGGCGCCATGCCCGCTATCGATACGGCCGCAAAGCGTGGTCAGATCATTCACGTCGGCTTCGACGGCAGCCCCGAAGCGGTTCAGGCCATCAAGGACGGAAAGCTCGCGGCCGCTTCTATGCAGCAGCCGGTCCTTATGGGCCGCGAAGCGCTTAAAGCCGCCGTCGCGATTCTCACGAACAAACCGCTTGAGAAAAAAGTCGTCGTACCAACCATCCTCGTAACCGCCGACAACGTAAAGGATGTCGAGAAGCAGCTGATTGACAACGTGTATCCTAATGAGTTAAAAGCCTCTAAGAAGTAGGAGAAAGCTATGAAAATCATCGACGGCCATATGCACCTCGGCGAGGATCTCATGTTTCTTACCGACGATTCGGAAGAGATCCTGCTCAAGACGATGGACGCTAACGGCGTCGATGCGCTCATTCTGCAACCGGGTATCGTGGCTAAGGATCAGAAGCGCGCGCACGAACGTATTCACGCGTTCGCGGTGAAAAATCCGGGTCGGGTTCATGGACTCACCTGTTTCAGCCCCTTCATCGACGAAGCCGAGTACCTTCGTCTGGTTCGCTGGACCGTGAAGGAACTGGGCTTCGTCGGCGTCAAGCTGCATCCCTACGCTTACTGCGTTTCTCCGTCGCATCCGCTGGCTGAAAAGATTTTCAAGGTCGCCGCGGAACTGGATATCACTGTCATGATTCATACGGGGAACGGTGTTCCCAACGCGCTGCCATCGCTTTGCCTGCCCGTTGCCAAAAAGTACAAGGATCTCCGTATCGTGCTGGCGCACGCGGGGGGCGGCATGTACGGCGCCGAAGCGACCATCGTCGCCCAGGAGTGCCCCAACGTGTTCCTGGAGACCTCCTGGATGCCGGTCTACGAACTGGAAAACGCGATTAAAAAAATCGGCTGCGAGCGGGTCATGATGGGCAGCGACCTCATAACGAACCTGCCGGGGGAGCTGGCAAAGTACCGTGCCCTCGGACTCACGGATAAGCAGTTGGAGTGGTGCTTTGAGAAAACGGCCCGCAAGGCGTATAAGCTGAACTGATTTCGCTGAAAAGCGGCCAAGCCTGCGCCGGCAGTTCCGGTAAACGAATAAGGCCGCGGGGCGCTCAACGCGCCCCGCGGCCTTTGCTTTTCAGGATCGAATAGAGCTTAGTGCTTGCTTCCGATGTCCGGGAGGTTCCCTTCTTTATCGAAGGGAAGGTCTTTCGGCTCTTCCAGTATCTTGATCTGCGGATGCTTGCGCGCTTCTTCCACAAGCGCTTCGGAGATCATGATCTCTTCGATATGGGAAGTGTTCTTGATGCGAACGATTTTAGCCTTGGCTTTGTCTATCCCGGTGCAAACATGGACGGCCGCTTGGATCGCCAGCTTGTCGCTGCTCAGGACCATAGGCACCCGCACGACGTTGACGACCGTGGACGTGAGCCCGTTGGGGTAGGTATTGTCGAAATCGAATTTGTCGAAGGCGCGCTTGGTGGTGAACTCCGCCATTCCCAGACCGATACCGTTGCCGTGCGTCTCGTCGGAAAGGTCGAGGATCACGTAGCGCTGGAACTCCGGGCCGCCGGAGGCGAACGGTGTGCAGTAAGTGCCGGACACGTTCGGGTCCGCGCCGTCGCCGGAGAAGTTCTTGCCTATCTGATCGATGATGAGAATATCGAATTTCGGGAGGAGTATCTTCGGCATGAGGCTTCTCGCCTCATCCAGGAGGGCCGGCTCGCGTTCCTTGATCTTGTCTTTGGCGATGGCCTCGATCTTACAGGTCTGATCGAAGGAGTTCTCAATAATCGCGACGCCGAACAGAATCTTGGTTTTGGCGAAGTGCACGTCGGCGAAGTGCTCGACATAGTAGGCCATCCGCCCGAAACCCTCGTCGTGGCAGCTTTCGGCGCCTTTCTGCTTGCCCATGCCGATGACCATCATCTTGAGGAGTCCGCTTTCCCATTTGCCGCGGAACGCGGTATGCGGCTTTACGCGGCCGACGACGATAATGCCGTCCGCTTCCGACGCGTTTTTGTCCAAATATACGGGCTTACCTTCTTTCGTCGAGCCGACGATGATGGTCTCCATGCTGGACTTGATGGGGCATCCCATGGTCTTTTCGGTGATGTTGTAGCTGGCGAGCACCTCAAGCTGGCCGGCGGCTGTGGCGCCGCCGTGGCTCCCCATGGCCGGGAAGACGAAGGGCTTTCCGCCGAGCTTCTTCACCTGATCCACGGTCTCTTTGATGATGACCGCGATGTTCGCCAGCCCACGGCTACCCGCGGTGATCGCGACCGTCATTCCCGGTTTGACCGTAGAGGCTATTTCTTTCTTCGCGAACTCTTTGGCGATAGTGCCCGGAATATCTTTGAGTCCGTTGTCGACGAATTTTTGTTCAATGCGGACCATCTTCGGAATCGGAGCCTTGCCGACGATTCCCTTGATGACTCCGTGCCTGTCCCAGCTGCTGTCCCGCAGTTTCTCGCTCATATCAGGTAACCTCCAAAAGACGTGGAAGAACATATTGAGACTTTCCCGATTAAACGGTAAAGGTAATACATATTATTACACAAATGCGGGTGTCAGTCAAACCGCGCGCCGACCGTGTAATATGATAAAAAAGAAAGATCGACGCGCTGAAACGCCGATAATGAATACCATGAGTGCTTTTCGTCATCTGTTTCCTCTTGCGTTTGTTTTGGCCTTTTTTGCCTCCTGCGCGTCTCCGCCGCCGGCCCCGGTACCCGTACCCGCGGCCCCCCCCGCGCCGGACTTACCGGTTTTACTATCGATTGAAAAGGTGAAGCTTGTTCCTCGCGGATTGGATTCCGTTTCCCTCGCGTTTTCCCTTGTCGTTAAAAATGCCGATACACGTCCGGTTGCGCTGGAAAAACTCAGCTGGATTCTCTCCATAGACGGCGTCAAAGCCGCTGAAAGTTCTCCCTTTCAGGCGCTTTACCTTGAAGCGGGGGCCGCGAAGTCGGTTGATCAATACTGCGTCGTTTCCATCCCCGCGTCTTCGCGCGATATGGCGACGTATACACTAGCCGTTTCCGTTTCTCGAAAAAGTTCCAACGATTCCTCGCTTGTATCCACTGCCGAGAGTTCCGGTCGTTTCCCGGTCATCAGGCCGCCCGTTTTCTCGATACAATCCATAAAAATCAAGAAATCGGAACTAATAAATACGAAATTCGAGGTAGTGCTGCGCGTTGAAAACCCGAATGTGGTTCCGCTCAGTCTGACATCGATGGAATATGAGTTATTCGGCGAACAGCGCCTGTGGACCGATGGTGAAACGAAGGAACCCATCCCCGTGGCCGCCAACGGCACGGTGGAAAAAAAACTCAAGCTCATCATGAATTTCATCAACATGAAACGAGAACTTCTGGATCAGGTCATCAAACTGGAAATTGTTGATTATCGCTTCAAAGGAAACGCGAAGATAGCGACCGACCTGCCTGAATTCCCCGAGTTCGTCATGCCCTACGATTTGGAAGGAACGACGTCGGTTGTGGAATGAACGGTAAGAAATAATAAACCGTCGACTAACGCTGATGATTTTTTGGATTAGGTTTAGGGTACCAGTCTATTCACGGCTTCTTTCCATTTGAGGCCACGGTCGAACTCGTTCAGGAACATGCCGAAGGACGTGCAGCCGGGGGACAGTACGACGGCATCTCCGGGGGCCGCTTTTGCCGCGGCCGCGTTCACCGCGTTGTCCAGTAAGTCGAAGGGGCCTTCATAGGCGATTCCCGCGGCCTCCAGCATCGGCGCGAGCTTGGCGCTGCCGGTTCCCGCAAGGAGCACGATAGCCTTAGCCCGGCCGGCGACGGCGGCCATGGGCGAGAAATCCAGCTGCTTGTCGGTGCCGCCGGTCACCAGGATTGTCGGCTCGGAAAACGCTTCCAATGCAGCGGCCGCGGCTTCCGGGATGGTCGCCGCGCTGTCGTTGTAATACCGCGCTCCCCGCGCTTCGTGGAAAAACTCAAGACGGTGTTCAATGCCTGGGAAGGAGCCCATCGCTTCCCTGATCTTTTCGGGGGAAACACCGAAGTCGAGGAGGGCGAGGGCCGCCGAAAGGAGGTTTCGCTTCTGGTGACGTCCGGGCGTAAGCACCTTCGCCGGGACGATCTCGACGGTTTCAGTTCTACCGGGAAGACGCGCAAAGCCCGCTCCGTCTTCTCCGTCGATCCAGGCCGCGGTGCCCGCGGCCATTTTTTCGTAGGCGTACAGGAGGGGGCGTCCGGGGGTTTCGGAGGCGAAAGAGCGGCCCCAGTCGTCCGCCGCGCACACGGTGGCGTCCTCATGATCCTGATATTGGTAAATAACCCGTTTATCGGCGACGTACGCGTCCATCGTCCCGTAGCGGTCCAGGTGGTCGGGCATTATGGTCGTCAGCACCGCGACGCGCGGTTTGAGCAGCGCTCGGCCGTCGGCTCGGTATCGACCTTTCAGGTCTCCCAGCTGCCAACTGGAAAGTTCAAGGACGACGACGTCATTCTCCGTTACCTCGTCAATGAAGGTGAGGGGGGATACCGTGATGTTTCCGCCGAGGAAGGCGCGGCGTCCGGCGCGTTCCAAGCCCCAGCGCAAGGCCGAGGCCGTGCTCGATTTGCCTTTGGAACCGGAGACCGCGAGGATAGGGGCCGGACAGGCGGCCAGGAACATTGAAAGGTCCGTCTCAACCCGTTTCGCGACCTTGAGGAAGGGCGAATCGGGGCGTACGGCCGGGTTCTTGACCACGATGTCCGCTTCGGCGAAGTCGGCGATCTCATGTTTACCCAGAACGTAGCGTAAGGGCAATCCTTCCAGTTTCGCGATGGACGGAGCAAGTATCTTTTCGTCCCGAAGGTCGGTGACGGTAACGATCGCCCCTCTATTCGCCAGGAATCGAGCTGATTCCAATCCGCCGCCATTCAACCCAAGACCCATGACTACGACGCGCTTGCCGTCGTAATTCTCAATAATCAACGCGGAACTCCTTCTGTTCATTTGCGTTAAGATAGGCGGTTAGTTCGATATTGTTCCATATCTTGAGCAACGCTTCCGGAACCCTGCCCTTGAGTTCTTGAAATTTGGGGGCGGTATCCGAAAAACTCGTCGCTTTCAACGCGTTTTGTATCTCATCCATTTCCGGAGCGAGGAAAGAGAGCGCGCGGTGTAGGTACGGCAACGCTTCACGCCGGGAATCGGCTGAAGGATCAAGGACGGACATACAGACGGTCTTGTATCGACAGGTAAAGGGATAAAACGGGTAGGTTCTTTTTCCCGTGGGCAGGAAGAGTTTAGAGAAAAATTTAGTGAGCTCCGAATCCATCCAGATACCGCGGACTAGGTAGCCCTTACCGGTTTCCCCGATCCAGTTTTGTGAAATAGTCTGTTTAACGACAAAAGCGACGACTTTTCCCATTTCGGACAATACTGACGCGAGCGGAATGAAGTCGCTTTCGATATAGAGCCGCTTCGTTCTAAAGGCGGCGGTCTCGTCGTTGGTTCCCCGCTCTATCAACTCGACTTCCATCGGCCGAAAGCTCAGGTCGATGCGCAGGAGATACAGGTAATAGCTCTCCCCGATGCGATAGAGTCGATAAAAGCAAGGCTTCAACACTTCGCCAGGATCGAAAAAGTAAGTGAGGTCCGAAAAAATATCCGGCGCGACGGGAAGAAACCCCTCGATCCAATCCCTGAGTGAATTCATATAGTCCGCCCTGGGTACGGATTGTCGAAAGTCATGGTGAATGGGGAGATGAGGGACGGAATAGGAACCGGTCAACTCTAGGAAATATTCTTCCCCTTGGTTGAAATGCTTGGTGAAGGACGCGGCGGAATCGTGCCTGCTTTTTAGTAGTCGTTCGTTCAATACTTTGTCGGTATATCCCAAACGGATTTCATTGACCAACTGTTCCATTTTGGCTAAATATACTCCGCTTATTCCGTTCTTGCAAAGGTCAGTTCGCAATCTCCTTTGCGCGCATCAATACACCGTAGTATACTCATACGCATGAGCCGAAAAATGGTATTTGCGCGATCTCTCTGGTTGCTTGCGCTCGCTTTTGCGGGGGTCTCTCTTTCTTTTTCGCAGGAAAAAAGCGGCGGTACGGTCGTGTACGCCGAAGGGAAGGAGTTTTCCATCGTCAGAGCCGGAACCATTGTCCGTTTTCCGCTGAACGATGACACGCATCTTGGGTACGCGATAATTAACGGGGACTTGCTTCAAACCGGTGCTTCAACATTCGTCGAGGTGCAGTTGAAACCCAAGGGCACCATGCTCAAGATTGCCGAAAACAGCTCGTTCGTCTTCCAGGGGATCGGGGGTGAAAAGTCGGAAACGAGCCTGAATCTGCTTTACGGCCGCGTTCGCGCCAAGGTCGCGAAAATTTCGGGTACCGAATCCTTTACAATCCGTTCAAAGGGCACGACGGCGGGAGTGCGGGGAACGGATTTCGGTTTTGATTCGATTCTCTCCCCCAGCGCCGCTTCCGGTACGGCCACAAGCGCCTCCTCCATCCGCGTATACGCATTTTCCGGGGAAGTTGCCGTCGCGCCCTACGCGCCTGAGTCTTCTTCCGCCGTTGCCCCGGTCGTATCCGTCAAGGCAGGGGAACTCGTGGTCCTTGATGTTTCGTCGGCCGTGCCTCTGGTTGAACGGCGGTCGGTAGACGATGATATCAAAACGTATTGGCTGACGAATGATTTCAAAGGGAAACCCCCGATCACTCCGCCGGAAAGCGCGAATCTGTCCGTGGCGGACCAACCGAAGCCTTCATTGCCTTCAACGCAGGCACCTACCGCAGCCGTGAAAACCGCTGATACTGAGATCCGTTTTGGCCTTCCGGATTTCAGGCCTTATAAAAGCGCCTTATTCTCGAAAAATACCGCAATAGTCGCCGCAATCGTTTTTAATTCCGTGGGGTTCGCGGTCCAGGGCGTAGGCGCGTTTTTTATCGCGTCCGGTAACGTTCAAACCGGAACATATATGGTTTTAGGCGGCGGCGCTCTTGTCGGCGTTTCCGTCGTAACGCTCGTTTCGTCGCTGTTTGTTAAAACGCCCTGACGACACTTCTGGAGGAATTATGTACAAGAAAATAACGGTATGTATCGCGCTGGCTTTGTTTGTCGCTGTTTGTTCGTTCGCCGAGGATCCGGTAGAGGGTTTTTGGAAAAGTATCGACGAGAAGACAGGTGAAACGACGGCTTTTTGGAAAATCTATGATAAAAGCGGTGTCCTCTTTGGAGAGATACTGAAAATCGTGGGAAAAAGCGATGATACTATAGCGACCGGCGCCAAAGAATCGTACAGGGATTTTCCCGTGAAGGGCGTGGTTAACACGATGCGGGTCGTCGGTACACCGTGGATTTACGGCTTGTCCAAATGGAAGACCGGCGAATGGTACGGCGGTTCCATAGTCGACGCCAAAAAAGGCGACATCTATTCATGCAAGATCACCTACCACGCTGCCGACGGCAAGAGATTCGAAAAAGAAACGCTGGAGATGCGCGGGGAGATCATTTTCGGGATCGGCAGAAGCCAATTCTGGCAACGGGCAAGCGAAGCGGAATTCCGGTAATCCGTCGTGCCGCAACACGAAATACTGAACTCAGGCCCGCTCCTTGATGAAAAGGGGCATCTTCGCGAACCCGGATGGTCCCGTTCCCCGCTCTTTGCCTATGATCGAAATGAGATAAACGCTCCACTTCGTCGGATCAAAGAGTGGGATTACTACTGCATTCTCGCGAAAAAATTCGGCGTGGCTTTCACCGTCGCGGATAACGGGTATATCGGTCTTATCAGCGCATCCGTTTTCGATTTTTCGGAGGGTACGCACGTATCCGAAACCGTGAGCGTGCCGTTTCCCCTCGGTTCTTTTTCGATGCCTCAATCCAGTCTGAAGGGCGATGTCAAAGTACGCCATAAGAAAGGCTTTGTCGATTTCGTGATCATGGACGGCGGGGTGCGGATAATCAAGGTCGATATGCCGGAGTTCGCCCATGGCCGCGGTTTGCGCGGCGCGATCGTCCTCACTGAAGAAAAGAATGCCGAATCCATTGTTGTCGCGACTCCCTGGCGAAAGAAACCGCGTATGTTCTACTATAACCGGAAATCACCGTGCCTCGCCGCCGAAGGCGTCATGCAGCTCGGCCACGAAGAGTTTGTATTTACGAAGAACGAGGCTTTCGGCGTGTTGGATTGGGGGCGGGGCGTCTGGCCCTACGGCGACCTGTGGTATTGGGGCTCGGCGTCATGGCACGTGGATGGTCGATCTTTCGGCATCAACGTCGGTTATGGTTTCGGCGACACCTCCCGCGCAAGCGAAAACGCGATTTTCCGGGACGGGCGTCTACATAAACTGGGCGCGGTGACTTTCCATATCAATCCCCGCGATTGGCTTTCTCCTTGGCGCTTTACCAGCGAAGACGGTCGGTTGGAAATGACCATGACACCGATTCTGGATCGTTCGGCATCAATGAATTTGTTGATCTACTCTTCAGTTCAGCATCAAGTGTTCGGCACGTTTTCCGGACGCGCGGTTCTGGACGATGGTGAGGTTATTGAGTTTATCGATATTCCCGGATTTGCTGAGAAAGTGAAAAATCGCTGGTAGGTTAGATTTCCGAAGGCTGGTTGCCTTCGGAAATCTAACTTGCAGTATTTCCAGTAGGAAATACTGCTTTAAATCTAAGGGGGATAATCAAAAGTTGAAACTTTTGATTATCGGACGAGGATGCGGACGCGAAGGTTAGGCGTCGTGGTCGTAGTGGCCTTCGAAGGAGTATTCGGCTAGGCCAGCGATGAGGATTTTTTCGGGGCTTTTCCATTCGACGAAGAAGCGACCGCGATCGATAAGCGTACCCGGGCCTGCGGCCGCGCCGCTTTTTGCGGAGTGCGATGCGAAATTGGCGTAAGCTACGGCGGCGCCTTTTCCGCGCCATTCAGCGACGGCTGATTCGTCCGTTCTTCCCGCGGCGATTCCCGCCGCGACTGCCGCCGCCGCCGCCCCGAAGCGATCAGCTCCATAAATTGTTGAAAATCGAATAAGGTCGCGTCCGGCCGGTCGCGCGATAACCGGGATCGCGTCGGGAATCGCGACGGCGAGCGCGTCGCGGACCCGTTTGGGCGTCGGGCTATTCTCACGGCCTATCGTCGCGGCCCAGCGTCCGTTTCCGCGGAAGATGAAAGCCGTTTCAGGCCGCCCGTCAAGAAGCAGTTCCATACGACCGTTTTCTTCCGCGCGCGGGGCGGGCAATTCAACGGCGAAGCTGCGGGAATCCAGGGCTGAAAGGATGTGTTCTCCCCCATTGGATGCCGTCAACCGTACCTTGCCGCCCGCGGCGCGACCCGAATCGGTCGCCCATCGAGCGACGCATAAGTAAGCGTCTTCTCCTTCGTATTTTTCGGTGCCGTTGGCCGCGAAAATGCGTACGCTCAAGGCTCCTTTGCGCTCAGCCGCGTCAGGACCGATGAACGCGACTCCTCTTCCTCCAACACCGCGACATCTGTCGCAAATGGCTTGGGCGAGCGGCGCAAGCGTGTCCGGCCGTTCGCGGAGTACTTCATGTCCGGGGCGCGTACGATCAACCAGGATGAAGTCGTCGCCCGCGACATGCAGCTTGAAGAAGGAAACCGTCACTTGCCGGCACCCGGCTTACGCGAATAATCGCGTAAGGCGCGTTTTTTTTGTCGATCAAGAGCGAGATCAATCAGCTTATCCAAGAGCGGCGCGTAGGCAAGGCCGGACGCTTCGCACATTTTAGGGAACATGCTGATGGTCGTGAAGCCGGGCATCGTGTTGACTTCGTTCAGGAGGATTTCACCCGTATCCTTGCGGACGAAAAAATCGACGCGCGCAAGACCGGTCAATTCAGCCACACGGTACGCTTTGACGGCGATCTCGCGCACCGTGCGCAGTCCGGTATCGTCAAGTTCGGCCGGAATAAGCAACGCCGCGCCGTCGGGATCGATATATTTGGCTTCGTAGTCGTAGAATTCGTGGGTGGGCGCGACTTCTCCCGGCGTGTAGGCTTCGGGTTTTTCGTTTCCGGTCACGGAACATTCGACTTCGCGCGCCGGGACGAAGGGTTCGATGAGGGTTTTGTCGTCCCATACGAAGGCCTCGGCCACCGCTTTTTCCAGTTCCTCACGGTTGCCGGCCTTTCCGGCGCCCACCGAGGAACCTGCGCAAGCGGGCTTCACGAACATAGGGTAGCGGAAATCCCGCTCCGCTTTTTCAATCGCGGCAAGTTTTTTTTCTTTCTGCGCCCATTCCGTTTCCCGCATGGCGATGTACGGAACGACCGGAAGCCCCGCCTGGAGCCACAGGGCCTTCGCCTTGTCCTTGTCCATGCCGATGGCGCTGCCGAGAACCCCGGCGCCCACGTAGGCCAGGCCGGTCATCTCAAAAAGCCCCTGGATTGTGCCGTCTTCGCCGAAGGTTCCGTGCAGGACGGGGAAAACCGCGTCGGCGCGAAGCGGCACAGGGCCGCCTGATCCCAGAAGTAGGAGCGCGTTCTCGGATCCGCCGCCGGGAAAGACCGCCACTTGCCGCTCCTTTTTTGTTTCAAGAGCGAGAGAAGTCGCGCCCGCGCGGCAGCGAACCGTTTCCTCGTCACCTTGAAGATACCATCGACCATCCTTCGCGATGCCGATAAGGAGCAGGTCATATTTTTCAGGGTCGAGATTCCGCGCCACCGAGGCGGCCGAGACCAATGAAACTTCGTGCTCGCCGGAACGGCCGCCGTACAGTACTGCAATCTTCTTTTTCATTTCGCGTCTCCATAACCCATTTCAGCAAGGGCTTTTTCCGCTTCGGCTATCTCGTCGAAGGGGATCGTTCCGTTCTTATAGATGATCGAGTTTTCGTGGCCTTTCCCCAAGAGAATCACTAGGTCGCCTTTGCGCGCCAGAGAGAAAGCTTTTCTGATCGCGATAGGTCGATCAGGGATAAGGAAGAGTTCCTCTCCTCGTTTCTTTTCAGGACAGCCCGCGGCGATTTCTTCAAGAAGCTCCATAGGAACCTCTCCGCGCGGGTCCTCGTCGGAAAGGATGACGATATCCGAGTAATCGGCTGCTATTCGTCCCTGGCGGGGGCGCTTATCCCGATCTCGTTCTCCGCCTGAACCGAAAAGACTGATGACGCGCCCGCCGCGTTCCGAAATGCGTTTCCGAATGGGTGGAAACACGGCTTCAAACGACGACGGCGTGTGCGCGTAATCAACGACGACCTCAAAACTTTGTCCTTTCTCTACTACGCTCATGCGGCCTCTTACAGGGCGCAGTTTCGGTATCAGCGGCTGGAGGCTCGCGACGCTTGCGTTCAGAAGACCCGAGACGACCAAAAGCGCGGCCAACACGTTCCCCGCGTTGAAGGCGCCGGGAAGCTTGTCGCCGACGGAGATCGTTTCTCCCGTGGTCCGGACGTATACGTCGTAGGTATTGCCGAAAGCTTCGCTTTTTACGTTTCTGAGGGACAGGTCAGCGTCGTCGCCTTTCGCGCTGAAGGTGAGCGTCGGCTTTTTCGTCGCCGCGGCGAAATAGGCAGCACTCGGGTCGTCCGCATTGACAACACCGAAAGACGGCTTGGGCTTTTTTACTCCGCGTATCGTTTTAACATGGTCGTGAAGATCAAGAGTTCGGAACAAATTAGCCTTGTCCTCACGGTACTGCTCCCACGTGCCGTGGAATTCCAGGTGTTCGTGCGTCACGTTCGTCATGACGCCTACGTCGAAGGCTACGTCCCCCAGGCGGTTTGTCCGAGGTGAAAGCCCGTGTGAACTCGATTCAATCACCGCGTATTCCATCCCGTAATCGCGCATCGCGGCCAGCGCGGTGTGCACCGTCGGGGCCTCCGGCGTCGTTTGGTGTTCGGGATTCCATTCTTCCGTGTCGCCGGTACGGTATTGGACGGTCGATACGAAGCCCGCCTTTTTCCCCGCCAATTCCAGGAGCTGGTAGATAAGGTACACGGTCGTGCTCTTACCCTCGGTTCCGGTGACGCCGATCACGGCTAGGTCCCGCGACGGGGAGCGCCAAAACGCGTCGGCGAAAGGAGACATCGCGAAGCGAGAATCCGTTACGCGCAGGTACACGACGCCCGGCTGTTTTTGCGCGACCGGCGCCTGATGAAGCACGGCCACGGCACCGCGCGATACGGCCGCGTCGATAAAAGAATGTCCGTCAACGTGGAGGCCGGGTAGGGCGAAATAGAGAAACCCCTGTTCGACTTTGCGCGAATCGTAGGCGAGTCCCGTAACGATCGGATCAAGGCCATTTTTCAAGGCGCCCGCGCCTTCGACTACCGCGGCCCGCCGGACGAGATCGCTTGTCAATAATTCGGAAAGACGACGTTGCATGAGGGATGATAACTCGCCGCACGTTAACGGTAAAGGGGTGACGCGTAAGGGTTTTTCCACTAATTCCGAGGCTGCCGTCGACATCCATGTCGGCGCAGATCGTAAGCGATCTGCCCCCTCGTCTCTCGCGCCCCTCCTTGGGCGCGTCGGTGGAACGCTTGCGGAGATGGTATGTTATTGAGCGTAACGAAATCAGGGGTTACCATAGTCTGACGGGGCTAGGGAGCCGGCGGCAGGTCCGCGAACGGTGAGAGACAGCGCCTGAAATGGCAGATGATCTC
>JBAYHM010000032.1:0-22639 GCA_041666155.1 Treponemataceae bacterium | reverse complement strand
CCTGGAAGAACACCGTCCGATCCGGGCGTACGGCGATCGCAAGCGATCGGGAACGCTTAAGTTCCCGGACGGCGTTGGATTCCATCGCGGCGACGGATTCTTTCAGAACTCCCGAAAACCGATAAATGTCATGCTGGTTGGAAGCGAAGGTGTACATTTCCTTCAGCTCCTTCACCAATAATTCATTCATCAACTTGACCAGTTCACCCCGGTTGAGCGTAAGATTGATGTAATTGGATGAAAAATTGGAAACGAGGATAAAAATCACGAAGACCGTGAGAATTTTCAGTGTCAGAGGGACGACGCGGACGCCGCCGACTTTCTTACCCAGCAACGCTTCGAAAATCATTTTTATCCCCTCTCAGCTAACATAATGATAGTAGCACCTTATCGGGAAATACAATCAGGGAAAATAAATTTCGTCGCTTGCGCGATGCCTGATTTAAACACACAAGACATTGACAATAACCGAGAAAAACCGCATTGTTCGCTACGGAATGCGTGAAAATGCGTTATTTCTTGAGTATATAGGAAGGGAGGTTGAAAGACCTTAAGTGAAAGGGAGCGACGTCACCATCGAACGCGTATCAAAAGCGTTCGGCGAATTCAAGGCGCTTAAAGACGTCGGTTTGGAGATCAAGAAGGGAGAATTCTTCTCTCTGCTCGGACCGTCCGGCTGCGGCAAAACGACCTTGCTTCGCATAATCGCGGGTTTCGAGACGCCGGATGACGGCGTCGTAATGATCGACGGAACCGACGTGCTCCCCCTGCCGCCCGATAAGCGACACTCGAACACGGTTTTTCAAAACTACGCGCTGTTTCCCCACCTCTCGGTGTATGAAAACGTAGCGTTTCCGCTCCGAATAAAAAAACTGCCTAACGCGGAAATCAAAAAACGCGTTACCGAATACCTGAAACTGGTTGAACTGGAAGGGCACGCGGGCAAAAAGCCCAGCCAATTATCCGGCGGCCAGAAGCAGCGGGTCGCGATCGCCCGGGCGCTCATCAACGAGCCCAGCGTCCTTTTGCTGGACGAGCCTCTTTCGGCCCTCGACGCCAAGCTGCGCCAGCACATGCTTATAGAGCTTGACCGCATCCACGACAAAATCGGCATCACCTTCATCTACGTCACGCACGACCAGCAGGAAGCGCTCTCCGTTTCCGACCGGATCGCCGTCATGTGCCAGGGGGATGTGCTTCAAGTCGGGACCCCGCACGAAATTTACGAAAGCCCCGCCACCGACTTCGTCGCGCGTTTCATCGGCGAAACGAATCTTTTCGACGCGACGGTGCTTAACGCGGAAAAGATCAAGGAAGGCCCGTCCGGTGAAACCGTTCTGATGGTCGAACTCGATATCGCCGAACTCGGCCGCGTGAAAGTCACCACGGTGGACGACATGAAGAGCGGCCAGAAAGTGTGCTTCACCATCCGCCCTGAGAAAATCGCGATATCGACCGAAAAGCCGTCCACGAAACGCAGCGACATCAACTTTTTGGAAGGCGCCGTCGACGAACCGATCTATTCCGGTTTCCAAACGAAGTTCTATGTGCGAATTTCCGACGACGCCGTATTTAAGGTTATCAAACAGCACGCTAACTATTCCGATGAAGGGCCGGATATCGTGTGGAAAGACAAGGTGTACATCTCGTGGAGCGCCGACGATGGATACATCGTCGAAACGAGGAAATCGTGAAAGACGGCGCGCGCCGGAATTACGGGGTGCTCTACGCCGGGCCTACGGCGCTCTGGTTCACGCTTTTCTTCGCCGCCCCGCTGGGGATCATCGTTCTGTACAGTTTTCTCAAAAAAGGACTATACGGCGGAGTTGAGTACGTTTTTTCTTTGGAAGCATACCAGGCGTTAATAAATCCGACCTTTGCGGCGATTACGATCCGGACGGTGATCACGTCGTTCTTCGCCACGCTCATCACTATTTGCATCGCTCTTCCCTGCGGTTATTTCATGGCCAAGAGCAAGAACCAAACAACCCTGCTTCTTCTGGTGATTATTCCGTTCTGGACGAATTTCCTCATCCGCGTATACGCGTGGATCGCGATCCTTGGAAACAATGGCTTTCTGAACGAATTCCTGCGTAAAATCGGTTTCGTAAAAGACTACATGCAGTTCCTTTACAACCAGGAAGCGGTTATCCTCGTCCTGGTTTATATGTATCTCCCCTACGCGATCCTGCCGCTGTTTTCTACTATTGATAAATTCGACTTCTCCCTGTTGGAAGCCGCGCGCGACCTCGGCGCGACGAAACTAGGCGCGATCACGAAGGTAATGCTTCCGAACATCAAGGCCGGTATCTACGCCGCTGTGTTGTTCACGTTCATCCCCATATTCGGCGCCTATGCGGTACCGCTGCTGGTCGGCGGAAAAGATTCCTACATGCTCGGAAACGTCATCGCCGACCAGTTGACGAAAACGCGCAACTGGCCGCTTGCCTCCGCCATCTCGATGGTGATCACCGCGGTAACGACGCTGGGCGTCCTGATCATGATGTTTCTCAACAAACGCGACGCCAATCGAGCCGCCGAGGAACGCAGAGCCTTCGCCGACGCCGCGAACGCTTCCCTGGGAGGCGACGCTTCCCTGGGAGGCGACGCTTCCATAGGAAGCGACGTCTCCATGGGAGACAATAAATCGTGAGCAACGCGATTTGGGGCCCGAAGCCAACCAGCGCCGCGGCACGGCACGCCCGTCAGGCGTATCGCCGAAAATTTTCTTTTTCTCAAACAGTATTCATCGCGACGATCGCGTTTTTATTCCTCCCGTTATTCGTGCTGATCGTCTATTCGTTCAACGAGTCGAAGGCGACGGAGTGGACCCGGTTCTCCCTGGTTTGGTACGAGAAGCTCTTCTTCGGTTCCAAGGACCTCTGGCGAGCGTTCACCAATAGCGCCATCGTCGCCTTCGCGTCGGCCGCCACGGCCACGGTGATTGGGACGCTCGGCGCCATCGGCGTCAATTGGTACAAATTCAAGTTCAAGCCGTACGTCCAGGCTGTGACCTTTCTCCCGATGATCCTGCCGGAAATCATCATCGGCGTATCGCTGTTGATCTTCTTCGCAGGCATAAAAATGAGGCTCGGCCTGGTGACGATCTATATCGCGCACACGACCTTCAACCTGCCCTTCGTCTATCTTATGGTGATGGCGCGCTTGGACGAATTCGATTATTCCATCATAGAAGCCGCGCGCGATCTCGGCGCCAACGAAATCCAAACCCTGACCCGCATCATCCTCCCGGCATGCATGCCGGGCATCATTTCGGGATTCCTGACTGCGGTAACCCTGTCACTTGAAGACTTCGTCATCACATTTTTCGTTTCCGGGCCCGGTTCCACTACCCTACCTCTCTATGTGTATTCGATGATCCGGTTCGGCGTATCCCCGGTCATCAATTCGCTTTCCGTTGTAATGATCCTGGGCACCGTTGTACTTACGTTCTCGTTGCGGAACTTCCTGAAGTTCATAGCGGCCAAGTAACAGCCGCTTGTCCGATCATGCAAGTGAACTTCCGTAAGGAAGTTCCAATCAACATTGAGGAGGGTAGGATCATGAAAAAAGCCTACCGTATTGCGACTGCCGCGGCCGTCGCGTTGTTATTGGTGTTCATCGCGGGTTGCTCCAAGAAAGAGGAAGCGAAGTCCGCCGCCGCCCCGGTCGCCGAGATAAAAGGCGGAAAACTCTACATCTTCAACTGGACGTACTATACGCCCGAGTCCGTCATCGAAAAATTCAAGAAAGAATACGGCGTGGAGGTCATCTATGATTCCTTCGCCTCAAACGAGGAAATGTTCGCCAAGATCAAGGCCGGCGGTACCGGCTACGACCTGGTGTTTCCTTCGGGCGACTACGTCTCCATCATGAAAGCCGAGAAGATGCTCGAACCCATTGATAAAACGAAACTGAAGAATCTGGGCAATATAGACCCGCTCGTTCTCAAAAAAGCCACCTACGACCCCGCTATGGAATACAGCGTTCCGTACTATTTCGGCGCGGCAGGTGTCGCGGTCAACACGGAGAAGGTGCCGAAGTTCGATAAGAGCTGGTCGATCTTCGCCCGCAAAGACCTCAAAGGCCGCATGACGATGCTGGACGATATGCGTGAAGTCGTCGGCGACGCGCTGGCGTCCCTCGGCTATTCGGTCAACACGATAAAACCGGAAGAACTGGAAGCCGCCAAAAAACTCATCAACGAGCAATGGAAGCCGAACTTGACCAAGTTCGACGCGGAAGCCTTCGCGAAGGGTTTCGCCGCCGGTGAGTTCTGGGTCGTCCAAGGTTACGCGGAGAGCGTGTACGAGGAAGTTCCCGAGGACAAGCACGCGACAACCGCGTTCTTCATCCCCAAAGAGGGCGGTCCGAGCTATATCGACAGCATGTGCATTCTTAAGGGATCAAAAAATATTGACCTGGCGCACAAGTTCATCGACTTTATCCATCGCCCGGAAATTTACGCGGAATTCACCGACAAGTTCGGCTTCCCGTCAACGGCCAACGTCCCCGCTCGCGCGCTCAAAAAGAAAACGCCGTACTACACGGCCGAATCACTTGAGAAAACCACGCTGAAAGAAGACGTCGGCGCGAACTTGGCCGCGTACGACAAAATTTGGCAGGAAATCAAGGTCGGTAAATAAGGACCGCCGCCAACCGCAACGCGCGGTCGACGTTCCTACACACGCTCCGGGGGTTCTACGCCGCCGGGGCTTTTTTTTGCTGACAAGTCGTATTCATGTATCGATCCATCTCCGTCTATCCGCCAATGATCAGCCAAGATTTTGCCGTCCCCGTCGCACCGAATAGTCGCGAAAGAAGGCTCGGCGCCGTTCCTCGGTCGGGAGGGACTTCCCGGGTTGACCAGGAGTATGCCGCGAAAGATCGCGCGAAACGGAGTATGGGTATGGCCGAACAACGCGACGGAAGCTCCAGCGGTCCGTGCATTGAAAACGAGTGAATCAAGAGTCTCCTGAACAGAGTACGAATGCCCGTGGACCAGCAGAAAACGTACATTCAAGAAATCAAGGGTTTGTTTGAAAGGTACCGAGGAATCAGTATCGCCGTTTCCCCTGACAGTGCGGACCAAGGGTTTAAAACGGGTTTTTTCGCAGGCCCGAGTCACATCGGAAAGTCCGTCACCAAGAAAAGCGAGCATCCCTATTCCACGGCGTTTCGCCCAGCGAAAAACGAGAACCAGCGCGGGCAGATCGCCGTGAGTATCGGAAATGACCAATAATTCGGGGCTAGGATCCACCGTTTTTCCTTGCTACCAACGTTCCCGGGAGATGTGCGTTTCCGGGCCGTGACCGGGAAAAACGCGAACCGTCCCCGGCAGCGCAAGCACGCGCTCAAGGCTATGGGCCATCGCTTCCCCGTCCCCGCCTTCCAAATCCGTCCGCCCGATACCGCCCGCGAACAGCGTATCTCCAGAAAAAAGAAAACTTTTCTTTTCATCATAGAGGCAGATCGAGCCCGGCGTATGACCGGGGGTATGCATCACTATGAACGGACCTATTCGATCCCCATCGGCGACGAGACGCGAAGGATCGGGCATATCCTCCCACAATTGTTCTACGTATGACGCGGCGCCGGCTCTCGTAAAATCCCGCATATGACCGGAACGTGAAGTCTTGCCCAGATACCGAGCGTCGGCTTCGTGAATAGCGACAGGTGGCGTTTCCTCTCCATCCGCCGCGATCAGGGAAAGAAGGCGGGGCAAGCCGGCCACATGGTCGAAGTGCCCATGAGTCAATATGATCAAGGTAGGGTGAAGCTTTCGGCGTTTTAATCGTGCTATAATCGCCTCTGCGTCTCCGCCGGGATCGACGACAACGGCGGAGTCCCGCCCGCCGTCCGAATATGGTATCAGCCAGCAGTTTGTGGCTATGGAACCTACGACGATGGAATCGATCATGGAGGGATAATACCCTGCGCCTTCGGGATCTTCTAGCGCTGCTCGCGCTCGCCGTTTTCTGGTACGTCATCATGCCCATCATCGGGGCGTTCGCGGTCCGTCGAACCTGGCGGCTCTTCAGAAAACGATTTGACGAGCTGCGACTTTCCCCCATCCTCGACTACCGAAAAGCGAGCCTGCTTGACGAAACAGGATCCGATTTCCGTTTTTTTGGAGGCTTCGAATCCATTTCGGATGAAACCTTATGGATACGCAGCGACGCATTTACCGTCCCGGTCGACTTGAGCGCCGCGAAAGTTTTCATGCTTCCTATTGAGGGAAACGACACGCTTTCCAAAGAGGAAGGAGTACCCAGAACAATTAGATGGAAACAGGTTTCCGCCGTGAGCGAAGGGGCGCGGATTTTTGTCGGCGGCAGAGCGAGAAACAAAAAAGGGCGGGTCTGTTTTGAATCAAGGCGCGAAGCGCCGCTTATTGTCATTTTGTACGACGGCCAGGAGAGATCACTACTTCTGCGCGCGGTCCGAGCCGGTCGGCAAAAAAACGAGTATTGGAATCCTGTTACTCCGTATTCGATCGCGCTCGGTATTTTCGCTCAACTTTTGATGGCTCTTTCCTTTGCGAACAGGCCCGCTTTTTCTTCAGCCTTTATCGCGTCTATAACCGGAGCTTTCGCCCCATTGTTGCCGATCCTTCCGCCCGGGCTTCTTTTGACCGCCTTATCGCGGAGCGCGTGGCGGCGTGGCCGTTCATACCGGGCGCTGCGCGATCTTGTACGGCTGCCGCTTAAACACCTCGGCGAAGGAGCGACGAAAACCATGCTGCCGGATGGAAGTACGTACGGACTGGTGAGGATGAACGATGAACGCTTCGCAAGTATCGCGTCGATACCGACTCTACCGCCGGAAGCGACTCACACTTCCGATCGTGAAGAATGGTACTGTTACGGAGTGCTGCGGGAAGACGACGACGGCAAGTTGACCGTGACGGAACCGAACGACCCGAGCGCGATATTCGCGGCGGCGGCGGACGAACCGGAAAGGCTCGCCGCCCGATACAGCCGCCGCGCGAGATTGCTGGAAATCAGCGCGAGCGCGGCCCTTTTCTCAGGTGTCCTTTTGAACATGACGCTCGCCTACTTACTGATCGATTTCGTCAGGAAAGCGTCATAATGGGCGGCTCTTATTCGTCTGACTCTTTCGAGCTATTCGATTCGGCAGGCTCATCTGAATCAAAAGAATCGGTTTCGGCGTTATCGCTCAACGAATAATCGTCGGCGGGGGGCTCTTTTGATTCTTCTTTGCGCGGCTTGGCGTAGCTTACTGAAACCATACGGCCACGATACTCTTTCCCGTTGAGGTTCTCGATAACGGTCTCCGCCGCTTCCTTCTTGACCTGAACGAAGGAAAAATTATCTAAAACACGCAATTCACCGATGGAATCGGCGTCAATCTCAGCGTTGTTCGTAATGAACGCCAATAATTCGCGCGCGTAAGCGCGTCGGTTGCGTCCCACTCCGATGAAAAGAGTAGCCGCTTCCCCTTCCGATAACGATCTACGGGGAATATCTTCCCGACGAGGAGTCTCGACTTTTCGCTGAGAAGCCGGAACCTCGGACACGGTTTCCCGCGCAGACCGAGATTCACCGCGCCGGTCTAAGCGGACTTCACCCCGCGCATCCGAGCGAACGTCACCGCGCCCTTCATTGCGCGCATCATTACGATATTTCCTTTCGGGCGGGCCCTTACGCACGGCGCGCGGCGCCGCATCGTACAGTTGCTTTAGGAGGAAGGCGGAAAAATAAGAACGCATAAAAAACGGAACATTCTTTTTCACGAATGAGCGGAACTCATTGAGCGCGATCGGATCTTCTTGAGTCTTGATCCTTTGGATGATTTCCGCGCAGAGGGAACTGATATCTTCTTCGTTTTTCTTTGAAGCTATACGGGAGGCAGACACAGGGAATACTCCTCTATGAAATGACGAAATTCCTTTTAAGTGTCGCATAGAATGCGGCTTTCCTCAAGTCGGCAACAATGAATGCGTCAACTATCCTCTTGACGACGTCGGTCCAAATCGAGCCGGTATCTCGTCTCGTAAGGCGCAAACCCTTCCCGATACAATACATGAGAAAAAGAATCCGCGGAAACCGGTAAATCGATTGATATACTCCGAGCCCCGAACCTGATTATTGATTCGATAAGCCGATCCAATAACTTTTCCCCGACACCCAGACCGCGATATTCGGGACGAACGTCCAATACAATCGCCTTTTCCTCATCACCGCAGCGGAACGACACGGCAACGGCGGCAAGTTCGCCACGGGAAGTTTCGGCCACCAGGGCCAACCTGTTTTCGGCAATTAGGGGAAGCACCGAATATTCAGCGCCGGGGGTGCACAATTCATGCAATTCGCGCGCGACCTCCTCGTCCGAGAATTCCGCCGCGCGGAAGCGGAAGTCCTCCAGGACAAGGTCCTCGGTATCTTCAGGCTCTTCACCGATGCGCTCCAGTCCCCAGGTCTCTCTGAGCGAATTGTACCAATCGATGACTTCCTGCCGCATTGATTTTTCTTTATAGGCAAACCACAGACGTTCGACCTCCGGATGCCCGGTAAGGACATCTTTGAATGCCCTGAAGACTCCGCGCCCCCTGTCTAAGGCTCCGGTCAGCTCAGCGCGAACGATCGGATTACGCAGGGATGCCGCAAAACCTTCCATCAGGCGAAATCCGTCGGAAGGCTGCCAGTCGGGAATCGGATAGAATACGTCGGCTTCTTCTGTTTCGGCTGACTTGTCGGCCTCGTCGACGGAATCGGCTTCAACGATTGTGCCTTTGCGCGCATCGAGCAGAAATTCCCCATTCTGATCTTCCATCGCGAATACTATTTGATCGGCTAAGGCGTCGGTGAGTTCAAATTGCATAAAAAAAAGTGTAGGCGGCTTCCGGAAGACGGTCAAGCGACGCGTCCGGGAAACGTATGCTTCCTAGACGCGCCGCATAAACCTAATGATTAGCCAAAAAGAGGCAGAAGAGCCAGCGTGAACCAGGGAACATACGTCACCAGCAATACCACGACCAGCTGAATGAATAGGAACGGCAGAACCGAACGGCAGATCTCGATGAACGGCCGTTTGAAGCGGTATGCCGCCAGAAAAAGATTAAGGCCGATCGGAGGAGTCAGGAAACCCACTTCCATGTTGAGCACGAAGATGATACCCAGGTGAACAGGGTTGATGCCGTACGCGGCGCCCAGCGGCGCGATCAATGGAAGAACGACCAGAATCGCGGAGAATATGTCCATGAGACAACCAACCGCGATGAGCGCCAAGTTCAGAAGCAGCAGAAATAAGAACTTTGATTTGACGACGGAGCTGACCCAATCCGTGAGCATTTCGGGAACCTGGGTATCCACGATGTAGTAGGAAAGCGCCTGGGACAGCGCCAGAATGGAAAGAACGCCGCCGATGATCGGGAGGGCTTTTGAAAACACCCGAGGGACTTCCCGCAGCTTGATGTCCCGATTCACGAATACTTCGATCACAAAGGTGTACACAACCGCCGCGGCGCCTGTTTCAAGGATGGACAATAGACCGGAGAAATAGCCGACAACCAACCAGATAGGAAGCAGGAGTTCCCAAACGGAGCTCTTCAAAGAGACCAAGGTCTCCTTCAGGTCGAACTTCTCCACAGGAACCTTATTCTTGATCGCGGAAAAGATGCCGAAGCCGATCATGGATATGACCAGGATAACGCCCGGCACGATACCGCCCGCGAACATGTGGAGGATATTGGTCTGAGTGGTCGCGCCGACCAGGATGATCGGCAGGCTCGGCGGAAACAGAAGGCCGATACTGCCGACGGCCGTCAAAAGACCGACGGTAAAATGCGGCGGATACTTTGCCTTATCGATAAGAATCGTGGACAGGATACCGCCGAGCGCGAGAATCGTGACGCCGGAAGCGCCGGTGAAGGTCGTAAAGAACGCGCAGACGACGACGGTCGCGATGATCATGCCGCCGGGAATCCAGCCGAACAGGTTCTTGAAGGTAAAAACCAGACGCTCTCCCGCCTTACTTTCCGATAGGAAAAAACCGACGATGGTGAACAGCGGGATAGCCGCCATGCTGGATTGAGTGAGAAGCGTGTATGCTTGGTTGGCGACAACGTCAAGTTCGCCGCCGGTGGACTGGATCAGAATAAGCGACAGTCCGCCGAGCACGACGAAGAGCGGCGTGCCGACAAATACGGATGCGACCAACGCAAGGCAAAGCGGCAGACTGGCGAAGGCGACGAACGCGTTCAGCTGATCCGTCAGAGCAGCCACCGCCACCGGCGACTCGAAACCCCAAAAAAGCTTTGCGATGACGGGCAGAGAAAAAAAGGTGCCGAAAAGAACCACGGCGGCGGACACCAATCGAGCCTTTCCGCGCAGAGGTGCCGCGAGGGCGAAGCGAACGGCCATAACCGCATATCCGAAAGGCATAATCAGGCCGAAAATCTGATCAGGGATAAAGCCGATTATTTTCCAGGGAGTGAGCCCCATAGCGACGAAAGACGCCGAACACCAAGCGAACACGGTGACCGTAAACGCGGCGATCAAGTTCGAAATGATCGAAAACGTCTCTTTGAGCTTTTCATTCGGAAGGTATTGCACTAAAGCGACTGAAAGGTGCTCTTTCTCCCGGGTCGTGATCATCCCCGCGATCAAGCCAACGACCAGCACCAAGTGAGAAAGGATCAGAGGAGAGGACGGTACGCCGGTTTTGAAAAAGACGCGCGCAATCGTTTCCGAAAAGGGCAACAAAGCTAAAGCGATCAGAGCCAACCATGAAAAAATATCTTCAATAGTTCGAAGCGTACTGCGCTTGGTATCCATTATTTTGCCGCCCGGCTTTTCTTCAGGATGTTGTTTACTTTTTCGTAGGTTACTTTATCGAAAGAAGTACCAAACACGAGCGGCAAACCGCGTTCAACATCCTCGTGCCAAATTTTGAGCTGGGCGGGCGTGATCTGGTTGGTGACCAGTCCATAGGTGGACATCGTGGAAATCGCGTCGTCTTCCAGCTTCAGAATGGACGCGTCCAGTTCTTTTTCCAAACGTCTGTTGCTCTCAACAATTTGGGTGCGATATTTCTCAGGAATGCGGCTCCAGGTTTTATTTGACAGCACGATGCCGCCTAGAAAGGGTGCCAATTTGAGAGACGCCATGTTTTTAGCGATACCGAAAAGCTGGAAACCGCCGACCGCCAGAGGACTGGCGTAGATCGCTTCCACCATGCCGCTGTTGAGCGCCATGAGAGTATCGCCCATCGGAATCGGAACCAGCTGATAGCCGAGAGACTTGAAAGCCTGCATCAGCGCCATGTCGTTCGGGTCGGTAGCCAGTTTCTGAACTTTCAGCTGTGCGGGTAGGAATACAGGTTCCTTGGAGAAGAATCGGACCCAACCGGCTTTGGACCATGCGACAATTTTGAAACCCTTGGCTTCAATCTTCCCTTCAAGGTCTCCGCGAACACCGGCCAAAGCTAAATCCAATTCCGCGTTGTCGCGGATAAGGAAGGGGCAGCTTAGCGTCAGGACTTCGGGGCTGATTTCGTTGAGCCCGAAAGAGGTGAACACGGCGCCCTGGATCTGGCCGAGCTTGAGCTTGCGCAGCATGTCGGCTTCGCTTCCCGCGATACCGTTGTGGTACACTTTCAATTCAATCTCGCCATTGGTGAGGGTCTTCCACTCGGAAGCAAGCTTATTGAGGGCAGCACCCCAGGGGGTGTTTTCGGGCGCGATGGAAGCGATCTTAAGCGTCAGTTTCTGGCCGAAAGCGGCGGAGGCCGCGAAAACCACGAAAAAAGCCGCGCAGAGCGCGATACGGGTCATATGTTTCATTTGGTCGATACTCCTTCGTTCGATTCATTCTTTTCGTCGGCAGAGGGCTGTTCGTCACCAGTATCGATAAACAGGTCGGAGGCTGTCGCCAACAGGTTGCGGGCTTTCCGCTGTGAAATGATGTTTGCCAACCGGTTTGCCGGATCGGCGTTGACGTCTACGGCTAAGGCCTGGTCCAATAATTTCTTGAAGCCCGGGTAATCCTGGTCCGGAATGGAAATCGCCTGCGCGTAGGATAGATAGGGACCGGCTGATTTTCCGCCGGTCTTCTTCAAAGCAAGCTCGAAATGCTTTTTCGCCAAAGCCCGGTCTCCGCCGAGTCCCGACGGTAGGGCTCCGTAAAAGGACACGTAGAAATCATCCAGTGTGCCGTTTCCGAAATCGGGGTCCAATTCGTAGGCGCGCGCCATCAGAGCTTTCGCCTCCGGGACATTCACGCCGAGCTGCAGATCGAAAGGATCCAAGGAAAAAGCGGCAAGGGAGGCGGCCGCCACCCAATAAAGGGAAGGAACGTCCGCTTTGGTCGTTTTTTTCAAAAGCGCGACCAATTTCCCATCTTTGGAAGCAGTCCGAAAGCCGGGGTACTTACGCTCAAGCCCATCGGCTAATAGGCTCCGGCCGCGAAGGTATAGCCGCTTAGCTCGCCCCAGTTGATCTTTGCGCTCTTGAAATTGGTCCTGGGAAAGCGTTTCCGCGCGCGCCTGCACAAACGCGTTGGCGTACATGACGAACATTGAACCGGTGGCGACGACAAGCTTTTCATGATCGGGCGCTTTGACCAGCAGAGATTCATACATTTTTATCGCGAAAGGAATCGCGTCGCCGACAAGTTCAGGATCGTCATCCCCGGTGAAAACCGTCGATCCGCCGTCGGATGTAAGCGCGTCCGCAACGGCGCGCACCGCCATACGATCTATCGAGCAGGAAGACGCGAACACCGTCGCGAACGCGAAAATCGCGACGTTTCTAAAAAGGGAACGCATTGACATCGTCGGAGCTCCTTAAAACACGTCGATCCTACCCCGAAATGAGAGGAAGGTACATAACGTAGAAACCGAACATCTCAATGACGAAATGAGCGGCGAAAGCGGCCCAGATCGAATTTCGGCGGTAAGACAATAAGGCCCACCAAACGGAAACGACAAAAACCCAGAACGAAGCCCAAAGCCCGGTACCAACGGCTTCGCCGAAGAAGTAATGGTACGAACTCCAAAGCGTCGCGTTTATGAGTACGGCCGTCCAGCGGGATCCGAGCATCCTTTCGCCGATGCGAACAATCAACCAACGGAAGATAAGTTCTTCTTTTAAACCCAGCAGAATGGAAAACACAACCTGTATTCCAAACAAAGAAAAATATCGATCAATGGGAAATCGAAATTTGTACAACACGTCCATCTGCAGGCCCCAGACGACGACGAGGAAAGCGACTTCCAATCCGACTACGTAGGGGACCATCGGCCGCGGACCGAGGTGCGGAGATTTTTTCAGGGAAAATGGATTTCCGACGCGGGCTACGGATAAAATCAACAACGCGAATACGAGCTCAAGAGAGATGAACACAAGATCCGCGACGAATTTCCAATCGGCGCCCTTTGCCGCCGCCGTCGGTTTGATCATGTCCCGAATATACGGCATCACCGTCGAATCTATGAGAAAGGCGGCGGGGAACAACGCGAACATGAATGGAACGAGCGCATACGGTCTCGTTTTACGCGCGACCAGCAGGCAAACACCGAAAAGAAGGTTTGTGGATACGGAAAACCACATCCAAGGGGTTGCCCGGTAGGTTTCCAACAAAAACCGCGGCTGAAAACCCACATTCATCAAGAACCAAATAAGCGTGGAAACAACGAAAACGCCTAAACCGAGTAAATAATCCCGTCTGATGTGGCCCGAAGCGTCCTTAAGCGGTCGATCCGTATCGGCACGGAACGCGTCGGCGAACAATGTAGAAAAATCCATTTCATCCATACTAGCATTTGAAAGGCCTGTAAAACAAGGCGGGGCTGCCTTCGTGTAAACCGAATGCTCACTGGTCCTCCTCGCTCCGCTCGTGCGGGAATCGTTCGCACTCGGTTTACACGGGCGCGCCCCGCCTTCCGTGCAGGCCCCCGAACGCTCAATGTCCAAGAGAAGAGGTGCGCAAAATTTCAGACGCACGGTTAATATGCCCTCAAAATTTCCAGAATGCGGCAGATAATGTGCGCAAAATTTCCGAAGCACGGTAGTCAACGTCCTCGAAATTTCCAGAGCGCTGCATCCCAGGTGCGCAAAATTTCCGAGGCGCGGCGTCTAACGTGCCAAATTTTCCAGAGCGCGGCAGATAATGTGCGCAAAATTTCCAGAGCGCGGCATGGATGCCGCGCCAGTCTAACGCGCAGAATCGCTCCGCGATTCTGACACGGCATGGATGCCGCCGCTTGCGCGAGGAGGCGGGGAGCGCTATGTTTCAGGGATGAAGAAACGCCGTACTCCCGCGATTCGGGCGGACCTTGGACTGCCTCCCGGCACCCCAGTCTATGTGGGTGAGCGCGAACCGACCAAAATGCGTCTTTCGGTCATCGGTTACGATCCTATCGGTTCATGGACGCGAACGGCTCCGACAGTGGAGGAGCTGCTCAATTACCGAAACCCCGGCGGGGTGAACTGGATCAATATCAACGGACTCAAAGACGGAGAAGCCATTTCCCGGCTTGCCGAGGCGTACGGCATACACCCGCTCACCGTGGAAGACATCCTGAACACGGGGCATCGCCCCAAAATGGAAGAATTCGGAGATTATCTTTTCATCACGCTCAAGGCGATCACCTGGAAAGAAGCGTTAGAGCCTGAGTCGGGAGAAACAGGCGGAACTGAATACGAGCAGATCAGCCTTATTCTCACGCGCGACACGGTCATTACTTTCCAGGAATTTCCGGGAGATTCTTTTGACCCCATTAGAAAACGAATTGAGGCGAATCTCGGCCGCATTCGTAAAATGGGCCCCGATTATCTTGCCTATGGACTGGTAGATTCAATTGTCGACGCCTATTTTATAGTTCTTGAACGGCTGGGGACGGCACTGGAAATCTACGAAACAAAGGCGATCGAAGAAAGCGGCGCTCAGTTCATGCGAGAACTGCAAGCGGTCAAACAAGAAGTGGTACGAATGCGCCGATCAATCTGGCCGCTCCGCGAAAGCGTCTCGGCTATGCTCCGCTTGGAATCGGATCTCGTATCGCCGGAGCTGTCGCCCTTCTTGAAAGATCTCCACGACAATGTCATCCAGGCCGCGGAAACCGTGGAAAACTACCGAGACCTAACCGCCGGCATCCTGGAAGTCAACCTTTCGTCCATGTCTAACCGCATGAATGAAGTCATGAAGGTCCTTACGATAATTTCCACAATCTTCATTCCCCTTACGTTCATCGTCGGAGTCTACGGCATGAATTTTAAGTTTATGCCCGAACTGGAATCGCAATGGGGCTATCCGTTAGTGTGGGGGACAATGGTCACCATTGCCGGTACCATGATCTACTTCTTTAAGAAACGGAAATGGATGTAAAATTTAGTTACTCTTCAAAACTTGAAGAATAACTAAGGAAGATTACTATTCATACCCCAATTTAGCCGCGAGGCGGTCGGCAAGATCGATGATATCGTCCTTGCGGGAGAGAGTCGCCAACCATTCCGAGGGAATACTTCCCGCCCCATACGCGATCCCCGCCAAACCGCCGGTCAACGATCCGACCGTATCGGTATCACCGCCTAGATTTACCGCCTCAAGGGTCGCCGTCCGATAATCACCAGTTGTTAAAAGACACCAGACAGACGATTCCAATGCATCCACCACATACCCTGAGGAAAGCACGTCCTTACGCTCGAGCGTATGCAATTTCCCGGAAAGAATACGTTCAAAACGGCGGATCTCCCCTTCTCCGGCAAAGCGCGCGGAAAATTCGACCGCGGCTATTTGATACGCATCAAAGGGAGTCCTCCCGTTAAGAAGACCGTCGGCAAGTTCCACATAAAAAATACACGCTAATTGCGCGCGTCGGTGTCCATGGGTTAGCGACGATATTTCCGCCGTTATCCACGCGCGTTCATCAGAGGGTTTTCCGCGAACAAAGAAAGCGGCCGGCAAGACGCGCATCAAACTGCCGTTACCGTTGTCGCGTTCTCGGCGTAAGCCCGCCGACGCTGGATGGGCGGTGCTGGTACGCAAACGGGAAACGGCCGATTCAACGGCCCTACCGACTGAAAATGCGATTCCGTCGGCCGTCCAGTACCCATTGTCCCGCCAATCCACGATTCGCGCGGCCAGATCACGCAAATCATAGCCGGAACAAAGTGTTTCAGCTAAACAGAATGAGAGGGACGCATCATCGCTCCAGGTGCCCGGCGGACGATTCCAGGTCCCCCAGCCATCCATTCCACTTATCGGATTTCGTTCCAATTCGTGCCGAGGACGAAACTCATGCGGAACACCTAAAGCATCACCGACGGCAAGACCGAGCAGCGCGTCGCGCACCTTATTTGCCGGCATCCTGCAAACCTCCGCGAAAAAAAATGCACATATGGTCTAAGTGTAGGTTAGGCAACCACTGTTCGCAATGCTATTCCACGAAATCGCTCTTGGCGGATTCGCATTATGCTCGTATAATTTCCATTATGTCTAACTTTTTAACTTCAAAATCACTTCGGGTCAAGTTAATAGCCCCGCTTGTCGTATCCATACTGATCGGCCTTTTTTTTGCCGGTGTATTCGTCGTAAAAAGCTTATCCGATTCTCGTAAGCTCTATCATAGCGTCCAAAACCTGGAGCTTATCAAGGCAACCTCGAATTTGATCCAGCAAATTCAGTTGGAGCGTGGTAAAAGCGTTTTATTTTTAAACCATTCGATCCCCAAGGTGGACCTGACCACGCAACACACGCAAACGGACGCGGCGTTGGGAAAATTTAAGCCGATTTATGAAAAATCAAGTCTTACCGAAGATCAGATTTTACGCATTGGCGCCTCAATAGAGTCCTTCGTGGAACTTCGTGACCGCTTGGCGCAAGGCAGCCTACCCGCGCTGATTCGCGACTTATATACGATAGATATCAACACCTTCCTCACCATTGGACCCTTGTTGGCTGTTAAAGAACGAGGCAGCGAATTCGGCTCGGCGGTTTCTTCTATTGTTATCCTCGAACAAGCCAAAGAAGCGGCCGGCCAGCTCCGCGCCCGCGTCGCCGGCATCGCCGCCGAAGACAAACCGATCAGCCTCGGAGAAGCCTCCACCCTACTGGAAGTGACCGCCCGCCTGACCGCGAACCTGGATTCTCCCGCGGTAACGCTCTCCGCCGGGCAGGAAGCACTCTTGAGTTTACGGGACAGCATGGCTCGGCGGCTCGCCGAAGGCGCTTCCCGGAATATCTTTTCCCGGTACTCGACTGGGAAATATGACATCGATTCCGTCCAGTTCTTCAACCAAATGACGGGATTCGTCGATGAAGCGGCAAAAGTCATACAAGCTGAAGCGGATACACAACTGGGTTTAGCGAAGAAACAAGAAACGCAAACACGACTCTTGTTCATCATTTCCGCAATCCTAATTTTGGTTGGTTATGCCGCGGTAACCATCATTTCCCTGGCCCTCGCCCTCAGCGTCGCGAAAGCCGCTCGAACGGTTTCCACCTCCTTGAAAGAAATCGCGGAGGGCGGCGGAGATCTCACCAAACGAATTCCGGTCGCTTCAAAAGACGAACTCGGAGTATTGGCCGAACATTTCAACGGATTCCAAACGGAACTTGCGGCGCTTGTCAGAGATGTACAAGCCACTACCCTTTCACTATCCGAAGTTGGAACTGAACTTTCCGCAACCATGGAGGAGACAGCTTCCGCGGCCGTCCAGATCAGCGCAAACGTTGAAAGCATCAAAAAAAGGACCATCGACCAAAGCGCCGGGGCAACGGAATCTTCGGCAACGGTCGAAAAGATCTCGAAAAATCTCCGTTCGCTGAACTCGGTGATCGCGCGGCAGGCGGAAAGCGTCGCCAGTTCATCCGCTTCTATTGAAGAAATGGTAGCGAACGTGCGATCGGTAACGCGCAACGTGGAACACATGGGTGAAGAGTACGTGAAATTGGTCGCCTCAGCCGGTTCCGGACGGACTGTGCTCAATAAGACGGTGACGGAAGTAAAACGAATATCCGAACGATCGGAACGGCTTCGCGACGCGAACGCCCTCATCGCGTCAATCGCGGCCCAAACGAATCTTTTGGCGATGAACGCCGCGATTGAAGCCGCGCATGCGGGTCAAGCTGGACTCGGATTTGCCGTCGTAGCGGATGAAATACGAAAGCTCGCCGAGAACGCGGCAAAACAATCAAAGGCCATAGCCGCGGACGTGCGCGAGATATCAGGAGCGATCGCCGACGTCGTCACTTCTTCGGACGAAGCCGCCGCCAGCTTCGGCAGCGTGGTCGCCCAAATTGAGCAACTGCACAATCTGGAAGAAGAGATCAAACTGGCTATGTCCGAGCAGTCCGCGGGTTCGGCACAAGTGCTTGAATCCCTGAATCAGATCAACGAGATCACCACGGAAGTGAGCCGCGGCGCCCTGGAAATGGGTGAAGGTTCGGATGCGATCCTGGGTGAAATGCACCGATTGCTGGACGCCAGCGTAGAAATTGAAAGAAGCATGTCGGAAATTGCGATGGGAGCCGCGGAAGTTTCCCAGGCATCCACGGCCGCCGCTGACCTCACCGTCAAGAACAAGGACGGCATCGACGCGGTCAGCGAAAGCATGGCACGATTCAAAGTGTAGCGGGAGCGTATAATGTCCATTCACATCGCCGCAAAAACAGGGGAGATCGCGGAAGCGGTCCTCCTGCCTGGAGATCCTCTTCGGGCCAAGTTCATCGCGGAAACTTTTTTTGAAAACCCTATCAGGTATACTGATGTTCGCAATATGCTCGGCTATACCGGAACATATAAAGGGCAGCGGATTTCCGTGCAGGGAACGGGTATGGGCATGCCGTCCATATCGATCTATGTGAACGAATTATTTAAAGATTACGGAGTCAAAAGGGCGATACGAATCGGTACCGCCGGCGCCCTGCAGGAACACGTGAAAATTAGAGATCTGGTAATAGCCATGAGCGCGTCCACCGATTCGGCCGTCAACCAAGTGCGTTTTTCCGGAATGGATTACGCGCCGACCTCAAGCTTTTCACTTTTGAAGAAAGCCTACGACGCGGCCGTCGCGCGCGGCTGGAAACCGCATGTGGGTTCGGTTCTCTCCTCGGATTCTTTCTACACGGAAGACCCGGATCAATGGAAATTGTGGGCGAAATTCGGCGTTCTTGCCGTAGAAATGGAAGCGGCTGAACTTTTTACGCTCGCCGCGAAGTATAAGCGGGAAGCGCTGGCCATCCTGACGATCTCCGACAGCCTGGTGACGCATGAAGCCACGAGCGCGGAAGAACGTCAGACCACGTTTACGAAGATGATGGAAATCGCGCTGGAAGCGGCGATTTCCTAGCCTTCAGTCACAGTTGTTTTCGATAACCCGATGAAAACCGTGTTCGATGAGGAAAAGATCGAGCACGGTCAGGAAGAAGATGATGAGCATAGGCCCTAAGACCAAACCGTTGAATCCGAATACGGCGAGTCCGCCCATAATAGCAAAGAAAATCACCAGCGGATGAAGGTTAATCCTATCCTTGAGGAACATCGGCCTCAAGAAATTGTCCATCGTCGACACGAAGAAACCACAAAGCGCCATAAACACGATTCCGCCGATCAGATCCCCCGACAGTACACGAGCGATGCCCAAGGGGAGCCAAATTCCCGCCGCGCCGAACATCGGAATAAAAGAACAGAAGAAAACGAGAATCGCGAAAGCGAGAGCTCCGTGGACGCCGAATATAATAAAAATAATATAGGCGGCAACCGCCTGATATCCCGCGACCATGAAATAGCCGAGAAAAAGGTTACGGGTGATGTCCCGAAATTTCTGGATGAGCTGGCCCGCGTATTCCGAACGGATCGGCACCGCGCTCCTCGCCAATTTCAGGAGGTATTCCCCATCGACATAAAAAAAGAAAAGAGAAAAAACCATAAAGAGCAGATTCAAGATGAAAACACCGATATTCCTGGCGAGGTGCGTCGTCATTTGAATCATCGCATTGGCGCCGCCCGTTAGCGCCGAAATGATACGCTGTTTGACATCGATAGTGGAAAGATCGATGGCCCCGAAGCTTAAATCCCGGAACAATTGCGTGACGCTTTCGCCTTGAATGAACGGCAATTGTGGATTGGCGTTTAGATATTTTATGCTGAATTTGATCAGACTGGAAAGTTGTTTCCCTAATTGTATTGTGAGGAAAACGAGCGGGACAACAATGATTATGACTGACGCAACCGAGAAAAAAGCGGCGAATAGATTGCGGAGAATCCGGCCTCTGTTCGTCTCCAGATTGAGCTTTTTGACGATTCGATGGTAAAACGGACTAAACAGAACGTACAATAAAGAGGACCAAAGCAATACCGAAAAGAAAGGCGCGAATATGCGGGCAACACCGATGAACAGTAGAAAAAGAAGACCCGCGAAGAACCAGGTCTGAACGTGCTTGGATTCCATAGGTTCCTTGCCTTAAAAAAAGGCTCTCTAGTTCTCGCCTTTCCTTGCCTGCCTGTCAAGCCTTCTTCGGAACCGAACCGAGTTGCATTTCCAGACAGATGATTTATCATACTTATAATGTTAAAACCGCATCGATCCGACGCTCCACGCCATTCGGTGACCCTCGCATTCTTGGATGAGTTGTTGCTTTACTCCGGGCAATACGCTCTTTTTTATATTTTGATGAATTTCACGCGCGACGGGTTGGGTTTTTTCTCAAACGCGGGACATGCTCTGTTACTTTGCGCACTTGTTGTCCAAACCGCGGCGCTTGCCCGCTGGGGCGAGAAACCGATGCCGCGATTCTTTTTGTCGCTCGCCGCGCCGGCGGCCTACGCGCTCAAAGAATCGATTGAAGGCCTTTCTTTTCTATTTGACATGAGTCATGCTTTTTTTTGGTTTTTCACAATTTCAACCGCCGCGCTGCAGGCCGCATCGAGAGGAAACGCATCTCGCCGGATTCGAATGAGTTTCGAATTCCTTATTACGATCCTCAACGTCGCCGCTTTTTTCACCGTATACGTTTATTTCGACCTTCGCCTGACGGCTGAAGCAGGCGGGCTCAGCGACGCGGCCCTTAGGGACACGATGTCCGTGTTTAAGGCGGGCAACGAATTCGCCCATTTTCTCAGCGATCCCACACACATATACATGCTTGCGGGCGGGTTATTTCTTGCCGTCATCCTGGCCGTCGGGCGCATCAAAATCTTAAGTTTGAAGGAACGCATAAACGAACTGTTCGGACAGTATGTGGATCCCGCTTTCCGCGACGAAATAGTCCAGGGGAACGGAGGGAAACCTCGGGAACGGGAATTGTGCGTCTTATTCGCGGACATACGCGATTTCACGACGCTCAGCGAACGCGAAGCTCCCGCCCGAGTCAGCGGCATGCTGAACGCGTATTTCACCGAGTGGGAAGAGACCGTCACTCGTTACGGCGGGACCGTCGACAAATACATCGGAGACGCGGTCATGGCGATCTTCGGCGCCGCCGGCGGCGAACCCTGCGACGCGGCCGTTTCCTGCGCCTTGGAAATGATCCATCGCCTTCCGCGGCTCAAGAATCGGTTGGCCGAAGCGGGACTTCCCGCGCCCGAGGAGATCGGGGTCGGCATCGACTACGGGAAAGTGATCATGGGCGACCTCGGGAGCAAGCGGCGGAAAAACTTCACGGTCATAGGCGACCATGTGAACACCGCTTCCCGTATGGAGGCTCTCTGCAAAGAGATGAGGCGCCGGTGCGTACTCAGCGAAACGGTGTTCGCGCGCTTGGGGGAAGCAAACGCCGGCCGTTTCGAGCCGCTCGGGGAAACCCTCGTGAAGGGAAAATCCGAATCGGTTCGCGTCTGGGGCCTGAAAGCGTGAAAAGA
This sequence comes from Treponemataceae bacterium, assembly GCA_041666155.1. GTDB lineage: Bacteria > Spirochaetota > Spirochaetia > Treponematales > Breznakiellaceae > SZUA-426. The sequence continues at coordinate 814 of JBAYHM010000032.1, read as the reverse complement.
GCGGGCTTCGACATTCAGCGGAGATCCACGTGGCCTCCGTATTCCTTCGCCAATTCTTGCCAATGATCCATTCGTCTAGCCAGTTCGGCCTTGCTCTCGTCGTCCTCGCGAAACGCTATCAGGGTCCAGTCCATCTGTCCGAGCGCCGCGGCGAACTCGTCTATTTTTTGGAAAGGGATAGAGATCATCCGCAAGCCCGCGGGATAGGCCTTGCGGCGTTTGAGGCCGTGATAAAAACCCGTGGTGATATGATTGACCTTTCCGTTGATGATCGGGTACGCATACATCCACGCGCAGCTGAGCACCGGGGAGGATTTACTCTCCCATAGATCGCCTGAAATCCAGCTTGTGGCGCGCATGATTATTTCCGCTTGGGGAATATCAGCTATGAAGAAAAGCAAATCCGGATCAAAATCACAGATCGATACCGGAGAAAACTCCACGAAATTAACGGTATGGGGTTCGATGATCGGTAGTTTTTGGTACAGTTGCTGAGCGGCTATAGGCGTCTTGTAGCAACCGAAATCGTACCCCGCTTGACCGCTCGCGGTTACGGGCGGCTTTTCGATCATCCCCAGGACCATCCTGCCGTAGCAGGCATCGTCTTCCGCGGTGACGTAGAATTTTTCCCCAGACGTCTGCGCGTGCTTCACGTACTGGCAGAATGCCAATTTGTCGCCCGTATACCGCGGCACGTCTTTCGGCCTTTCAAAAAGCATTTTTATGGCGACTGCCGGATATTCCAGATTTAATTTGCCGATCAGCTCTTTCGTTTTTTCGTTCAGCATACGGGTTCCTTTCTGCGTACATTCTT
>JBAYHM010000031.1:0-22652 GCA_041666155.1 Treponemataceae bacterium | reverse complement strand
GCGGCCAGAATGTTGCCCGTCAGGTCGAGGACCCAGGGATCCTTGCTGGAGACGAAAGCCGCGGCTTTACGATCATCGCTCCAGGTGAGCGCGTTTCGGTCGTAGACCATGACCGTGGCCGCTTTGCTCTCCCTACCGTCGCCGCCGCGCTCGACGCCGTCGTACTGCGCGACGGCGTACTCGACGAACACCTCAGCGCTCACTTTGGTGGCTTCGGTAACATCGAGTATGCGGTCGTTGAACAGGCCGTAGAGCGGAACTTCGATTGAGTTGCCCGGCTCCAGCTTCGCGATAGTCGCGCATTCCTTGGCGGCGTCCATGTACTGCTTGATGATAAAGCTGACGCGTACGTTGGTCGCCGTTTCCTTGCCCGAATTGGAGATCGTGGCTGTGCCGACGGGATTCTGGTCGTAGTAGGAACGGAAAATGGGGAAAACGTTCTTGATGTCGAGTTTAAGCAGATCAAGGAGACGCGGCTTGGCGGGAATACCCGAGGAAGCGCGCTCCGGAAGGCGATAGCCCAACCCGATCGTCGCGCCGACTCCGCCGTAGAGACCGGACTTGAAGAGAAAGGCGGTATCGAAGCGGGCGGTCAGATCCTTGTTCAACTTTAAGTCGATTCCGCCGCCCGTGCGGACGGCGGCGTAGGGCGCGCTTACGCCGGAGGAAAGACTGCCGTAGGCTAATCCCGCGTCAAGGAAACCGCGGAGCGATAGAGCCGAAGAAAGATTTTTACCCAAGCCGACTCCGGCCATGAGAGAAGCTTCGTTCAAAGTGCCTGACGCTTGTACGCCTCCGGAGGCGAGCAGTCCCCCGACGGAATACCCCGCGCCCAGACGGAGCGCTAAGGGGACGGCGCCGCCGAAGCTGTATTCCGCCCCGAGATTACCGCCCCAGGCCGCGGAAAAGGACAAATCGGAGGTGCCGTCCGCCGCGAAGAGCGGTACGGAGACGGAGGGAGAAACCATAAGCGACCAAGAGGGCTTGTCCGCCGATTGAGCCGACAAACTCCCGAACATCATAAAAGCCGCCGCAATCGCAAAGATCGAATGTTTCATTTTCCTCCGCATACCGGCTCCGAAGAGAGCGCAGACAGTATATACGGAGAAGACTATCATGGAACATTTAGAATTTCGTTCGGTTTTACAAAATCGGACTTCTTATCCGTGATGGATCGTCGGTATTCACTCGGACTCATACCGACGATCCGCGAAAAGTGGGTATTAAAAGATGACTTGGAATTATAGCCCGCCTCCAGCGCGATGTCGAAAATGGCACGCCCCGGTTCCTCAAGAATCTTTCGCTGTACACATTTGATCCGAAGCGCGTTGAGCCAGGTAGGGAAGCTCGTGTTCAACCTATTGTTGAAGTAGATCGAAAGGCGATACGGAGGAACTTTGATAATAGCCGCAAGCGAACGCAAATCCAGCGCCGAACGGCCGAGAATGGCCGCATCGTTCGTTACCATTGCGATGCGCTCTCCGATGAGCCGCGCTTCATCATCGCTCAATAAGAGATGTTTCTCATAAGAGTCGCGAATCTCGCGGCGGACGATGGAAAACAGGTCGGGTTTGGCCGAGACGAAAAGGAACCAGGCAAGCGTTAAGAATTCCAACGCGGAGTGGCCGACGCGATAAAGGACAATGGAATCCAGGACCGCGCCGAGCAGAATGGCGCACAGGATGAGAACCAAGGCGATTGCCCCGCGTACGAGCACTTTTGTACCGGACGCGCGCATCGGAACGTCGTGGATTGAGGCGTGTACCGTTTTCGCCGCGATCACCGAAATCGCTATAGGCCAAATGTAGATCGCGATTGAAGCGGCCAAATGCAGAGGCCCCAGGCTCGCTTGGTCCTCGATGCTTTGCCTTATCGACTCCCATCCCAGTACATAATCAAACAAAGAGATTAGAAATACAAAACAGGACCATGCGACGCCGAAAAGCAGAACCTTGCGGACATCGCGCAGCTTCCTCTCGTCCCCGAAAAGATAGAGAGTGATCTTGTAAAGCGATTGGCTCAGCGTCAGGATGGCGACGATTATCAGAAAGTTGCTCGGGTCGGTCGGCAGATGAAAAATAGGGTCAAGGGCGCTCAAGCAGAAGAGAAACCCGATCGCGGAGAAGAGCAAACCGAGGCTTTTCCGGATCCCATCGCGCTTCGGCGCAAATTGAAGGGATAGTCCGCCTACAATAAGCGAGAAACCTGCCGACCCTCGGAAAAACTCATAGAGAGAATCAAGCATAGCCGGCTGACCTCGTCCGTACGGTGATCCTGACCTTGATGAACTCGCGTAAGCGTTCTCATTCTATCAGTTACATCAGATTTAATCACTTCTTTATTGATGCGCTTCGTCTGAAATTCCAAGTACGCCTCGGCATTCCTTTCATGTCCGCGCCCATCACCTTCTACGGCTTTGCTAATGTCAGGCCCCTTGAGTTTTCTTCGCGAAGGAGCGTCCGTATTCGCGGGCGGCTTCCAGTCCGACGGCGTCGGGCACCCAGAGGTACTTGAGCCCCTCATCCGCTACCTCAAAGCCGGCTTTCGAGAGGATTTCCGAAAGGACTTTGGTCGATTCCCCCGACCACCCGTAGCAGCCGAAGGAACCCGCTTTTTTCCCCTTGAAGCGCAATCCCGATATTTCTTCCAGGATACCGGCCATCGCGCTGAGAATGCCCTTGTTTACGGTAGGCGACCCGGCAAGCACTGCCTTTGAGCGGAACACGTCGGTAATTACGTCGTTTTTATCGGTCTTGGCGACATTGTGCACCACAACCGTGGTTGAGGGACTCGCTTCGGCTATTCCCTGCGCGATCCCTTCGGCAAGCTTGCGCGTACCGTCCCACATCGAATCATACATCACGGTGATTCTATCTTCCCGGTAGTCGGCCGCCCACTGGGCGTATTTGGTCACGATCTGCAGCGGGTCCTTGCGCCAGATGATGCCGTGGCTCGGCGCGATCACTTCCAGCGGAAGATTCATGCCGACGACCTGATCGATCTTCTTGGAGACCAAAGATGAAAACGGGGTAAGAATGTTCGCGTAATATTTCACGCACTCCGCCCAAAGTTCGTCCTGATCCACAAGATCGTTGAAGAGGCGTTCGCTGGCGTAATGCTGACCGAACGCGTCGTTGGAGAATAGCAGCGCGCCGCCGGAAAGGTAGGTAAACATGGTATCCGGCCAATGGAGCATCGGAGCTTCCACGAAAACGAGCTTCTTGCCGTTGCCTATATCTACTGAGTCTCCGGTCTTCACGACATGAAAATTCCAATCCTCATGGTACTGGCCTTTGAGCGATTTCACCGCGTTCGCTGTGCAGTAAATCGGAAGTCCGGGACGGCGGCGAAGAAGTTCGGGGAGCGCTCCCGAGTGGTCGACTTCCCCGTGGTTCTGTACGATGAAATCAATATTCGCGAGTCCTACTTCCGCTTCAAGGTTGTCGACGAATTCCTTGGCGAAGGGTAGCCACACGGTATCGATGAGAACCGTTTTCTCCTCGCGGACGAGATAGGAATTGTAGCTCGATCCCTTATGGGTTGAGTATTCGTTTCCGTGGAATTTCTTGAGTTCCCAATCAATTTTGCCTATCCAGTACACGTTTTCTATAACCCGGCGTTTCATATTGGCCTCCGTCTGCTGCTGTTCGATAGTAAACATAACGCTTTTTACCGGACGAGCGCGTAACCGCGGTTACGGATCTCATGATTTTCCGAGAACGGACGTCTGCCATGCTACAATGCGCTCTGGAGGCTGCCATGCGCGTTTATGAGGGGACCGTACTTGTCGGGGATGAAGCGGGAAAAACCGCGAACTTTCTTGTGGAAAACCGGGGAAGAATCGTCCATGTCGGCGATACGCTTCCGCAAGAATACGGCGCGGCGCCCCGGACAACCTTGGGCGCAAAAGCGCTGATACCCGCGCTCGCCGATACGCACCTCCACTTCATGTCGCACGCGCTCTTTGTCTCGGGTCTGGACGTACGCGCGGCGGTGACCATCGCGGAGCTCAAGGAAACGGTGCGGGAATTTACCGCTCGGCGTAAAGAAAAAATCATCATCGGTTTCGGCGCTTCGGCGTACGGCGTGGCGGAGCGGAGACTCCCCGACCGGACGGACCTGGATGAGGCGGCGGGAGAACGCCCCATCTTCATAGTCAAATACGACGGGCACGCTGCCATAGCAAACTCGGCCATGCTGAAGCGTCTGCCCGCGCGCATCGCCCTTCTCCGCGGCTACGACGGAAACACGGGCCGCCTGAATCAGGAAGCCTTTTTCGCGGCCACCGATTTCGTGACCGGTTCGGTGCCGCTCCCCTCGGTGCTGAGGAGCATGCTGCGGGCAGCGGACGATATGGCCTCACGCGGCATCGGCATGATCCATTCCGTCACCGGGGTCGGCTTTCCGCTGGATCTGGACGTTACTCTTGAGAGCATTTTCGCGCGCGGACTTCGGAACGAACTGCCCTACCGCGTATTCTTCCAGACGATGGATGTGAAAAAGGCAGAGCGACGCGCGCTGCCCCGCATCGGCGGCTGCTTCGCTACGGCCCTGGACGGCTGCTTCGGGTCGGAGGACGCGGCCCTCATCGAACCCTACTCAAACAATACTTCGAACCGTGGCGTACTTTTCTATTCCGACGAGCAAGTGCGAGACTTCACGTTCGCGGCTAACCGCGCGGGCCTCCAGATTCAGATGCACGCCATCGGGGACGCCGCATTCGACCAAGCCGCCCGCGCCTTGGACGCGGCCCTGACCGACTTCCCGCGCGTGGACCACCGGCACACGATCATCCACGCCTGCCTCACGACCGAACGAGGCCTGGACCTCTGCGCCGAGCGCGGCATTTTCCTTGCCGTACAGCCGGCTTTCTTACATTGGAGCCTTGAACCGCTTGAATACCTTGAAAGCATACTCGGGGACAGAGCGTACCGGATATCGCCGCTTAAAACGATGCTGAAGCGCGGCATCGTCATGACCGGCGGCTCGGACGCGCCCTGCACTCTCCCCGATCCGCTTGCCGGAATCGCCGCGGCCTGCAACCATTACGTGAAAAGCGAAAGCCTTTCATTTACGGAAGCGCTGGCCCTTTTCACGCGCAACGCGACCCGCGGCAGCTTTGACGACGCGGACCGTGGAACGCTTGAAGTCGGGAAAATCGCGGACATGACCGTCTTGAACGAAAACCCGTCGGCGCTCAAGTCGTCCGAACTCGGACGGCTAAGCGCGGAAGGACTCTTTCTATCCGGGAAACCGTACCGGGGAGGCCAAAGCCTCCCTGACCTTCTTGCGCGGGGGATTCTTAATCGGCGGAGAAAAATATAATAGTGAGGTTCTTTCAAAACTCTTCAAGTTTTGAAAGAACAACCTTAGATTTAAAGCAGCATTTTTGCATGTCATTGTATGACATATACTTAGACAATGGCGCAAAAATACTGCATGAGCCGATTTCAAAACTAACCGAGTTTTGAAATCGGCTCTAGGATCTACTTGAATACCCGGCCCGCGTCCACCACCAAACTTTGCCCGGTGATGCTGTCGCTGCGGATGAACATGGCGACAGCGTCGGCCACGTCGTCCTTGTCCGCGGCTCGTTTGAGTAGGGAGACCGACAGCGAATTTTTGATTTGTTCCTCGGAAAGTTTGCCGGTCATACCGGTTCCTTCCATAAGGCCGGGTGCCACATCGTTCACCAGGATTTCCGGCGCCAACGCGACAGCCAAGCATTTGGCCAAGTGTGTCACGCCCGCTTTTGATACGGCGTAGGCGATGGAACTTCCCATCGGCTGCGCGCCCGCCACGGAGGATATGGTGACTATTCTACCGCCGCCCCGCTTCTTCATAAAGGGAGCGACTTTTCGGGCGGCCAGATAGGGAGCCTTCAGATTGTAGTCAACGATAAAGGACCATTTGTCGGCGTCCAGCGTCTCCAAGTCGCGGAAGGGGATAGTTTCGTTATACGCGGCATCGAGCACCAGAATATCGATCCCGCCGAAAGCAGTCACGGCCGCCGCGAACATACGGTCGATGCCTTCCTCTTTTGTAACGTCGGCGGAAACGGCGACCGCTTCGCAGCCTAGCGACGCAAGCTCTTTCACGTGATCCTCGGCCTTCTCTTTAGAGCGACCGTATACCAGACAGAGTCGTGCGCCCTCTTTAGCCAGAGCAAGGCAAATGCGCCACCCCAAGCCGCCGGTAGCGCCGGTTACCACAGCCGTTTTCCCCTTGATGTCCATACTTCGCGTGCCTCCTGAATGCCGACACTATAGCATCATCGGAGGACTTGCGCTCAAGAAGGTCAAAGAGAAAATCTCAAGACAGCGACCGTTCCCGATTCCCTTCGGAATTCCACGCTGCCGTTCAATTGAGAGGCAAGCAGGCGTATGAGCAGCATGCCCAAGGATTGGGCTTGTTCAGGATCGATGTTTTCGGGGAGACCGACGCCGTTGTCCCGCACTTCCACCTCAAGCGACCCCGGGAGAAGCCGCTGCGTCGCGCTGATCTTTCCCACCGCGCGCTTATCGGTGAAGGCGAACATTAACGCGTTTGTAAGCAGTTCATTGACAATGAGCCCCGCGGGTATTGCCTGCTCCAGACTAAGAAAAACCTCTCCAATTTCGCACGCGACACTCAGGTTTTTGGAACTATCGGGAAAAATCGACTTGAGGCTTTCAATAAGCTGCCGCAAGTAAACGGCAAAATCAATATGCGACATATCCTCTGATTCATAGAATTGCTGATGGATTATCGACATGGTTTGCATACGGCGCGTGATGTCCTCTAGTTTTCCGCGGAGGCCTGAGTCGGCAATTTCTTCCGATGAAATATGAAGGAGGCTCATCATCACTTGAACGTTGTTATTGACCCGATGGTGGATCTCGCGCAAAAGCTCGCTTTTTTCGCGAAGCAGGGCATGAAGGCGTTCGAGGGATTTCTTACGCTCGGTGATATCACTTATTATCGCGATAAAATTAATGATGTTGCCCGCGATGTCGTGAACCGGAGTGACCGTGACCTCTTCCGTATAGGTCTCCCCGGATTTTTTCCTATCCTCAAGCTCGCCGCTCCATACGTTTCCCGAAGCGATAGTTTCCCACATCTTGCCGAAGGCTTCTTTGCTACCTGCATCCAAGCTGTTGTGATTGGTCGGATTCGTTCCAATCGCTTCGGCTCTGGAATAACCCGTCAAATCTTCGAACGCTTGATTCGCCCATTTAATTGTCCCTGTACGGTCCGAGATGACGACGGTGTTGGCGGCCGCTTCCAGCGCCGCGCTTTTCAGGTGAATTTCTTCTTCCGCTTTCTTCCGCGCGCTTATATCCGTAAGTGTTCCTACAATTTCCGATTCTTGATCGTCACCATGTACCAGCCTCATTTCGTCGTGGAGCCAGATGATGCTCCTATCCTTTTTCATAAAGCGGTATTCCCGATCGCTGGTTGCTTTTTTCGCGAGTTCTACGATAGCGCCCAGAGCTCGCGCGCGATCGGCCGCGGTGATATTCGTGAACCACCAATCCGGAGCGAGTACTTCTTCACGCGTATAACCGAGGATGGTCAGGATATTTTCGCTCACCCATTGCCAACGGGCGGTCCCTTCTTTAAGCATCAAGGAATAAGTGATCGTCGGACTCGTGGAAAGGTAATGGGTGAGTTTAGCGGATAGGTCGTCCCGTTCGTGCTCGGTGGCGACAAGGTCGGTGATATCTCGGATGTTGATCTGCATCACTTCGCGATTGTTTACCTTATAGGAATTGCACATGAAATCCACGAAGATTTTTCGTCCGTCGGCGGTCTTCATCGGCTGTTCTTTGTACCGTATATATCTCTGTTGCCGCAGCTCCGGAAAGCTTGATTTTTGGGAAAGCATCTCCGTAAGGAGTTCCATCTCGGAAATCCGTTTACCCAGAAAGAACTCTTGAGAAAGCCCCAGAATCCTCGCCATTGAGGGGTTCGCGTCAACGACCATTCCCGTCGTGGTGTCTACGATCATGATTCCGTCCATGGACGTTTCAAAAAGACGGCGGAAACGGACCTCGGACGATCGCAGCACCTGATCCTTTTGCTCCAGGTGCGTTTTGATGCGCGTTTTGACTATTTCGGGCTCAATCGGTTTTCTTATGTAATCAACGGCGCCGAGCTCAAGGCCCAGCTTTTCGTCAGCCGTCATTACTTTGGCGGTCAGAAATATCACCGGAATCATGGCCCCTTGGGCGTCTTCTTTCAGAGCGCGGCAAACTTCGAATCCGTCCATTTCCGGCATGATGATATCAAGAAGGATCAGATCCGGAGGGTTACCGCTCCGCGCGATCTTGAGCGCGGCCTCGCCGCTGGTGACCGCCTTTACCTGATATTCTTTCTTGAGAATCTCATCAAGGATAACGATATCATCGGGAACGTCATCTACAACCAGAATAGTATACCGCTTTCCATCCATCACTCGCTCCTTACGTGGTCTCGGAAAGCTGAGGCAATTTCCTTGAACCGATCGGAAATATCAAAGAATGCGCGCGCGATATCAGGATCAAAATGCGTTTGGGATCCTTTTTGTATAATTTTTAAGGTCTCTTCATGGGTAAAGGCCTTTTTGTATACCCGCTTGCTTATAAGCGCGTCGTATACATCGGGAATCGCCATGAGCCTCCCCGGCAGAGGGATCGCGTCGCCAGACAAGCCCCTCGGATAACCCGAACCGTCCCACTTCTCATGGTGCGACCAGGCCAATTCGCGAGCGATGGAAAGAAATGAGACGGACGAGTTGAGGTTTTTTTCCGCCGCGCAGACGGCGTCGCGTCCGATGCTCGTATGCGTTTTCATCACCTCGAATTCATCCTGATCAAGCTGTCCGGGTTTATTAAGAATCTTGTCCGGGATGCCGACCTTTCCGATGTCGTGCAAGGGTGCGGACTTGTAGAGCAATTCAATTTTCCCGGGCGACAAATACTCCGAAAAGCGCGGATGATCCCGCAGCTTTTCGGAAAGAACTTTGATGTAATGCTGCGTTCGGCGGATATGATTCCCCGTCTCGTTGTCGCGCGTCTCCGCAAGAGAACCCATAGCGATCATCGTGACGTCCTGGATCATCCCGACTTCCTTGGTTCTCCGGGACACCTCCGATTCAAGATATTCGTTCTTGTCCTTCAAGAAATCCCTGACGCTCTTGGATCTCAGGTGGGTTCTGATTCGTGCCTTAACGATGGGTGGACTCGGCGGCTTGGAAATGTAGTCCTCAGCGCCGAGCTCAAACCCTCTCTCTTCATCTCTTACGTCCGTTTTGGCCGTAAGAAAGATGACGGGGATGTCGGCGGTTTTTGGATTTTGCTTAAGCCGTAGACACGTCTCATATCCGTCCATTTCAGGCATCACGATATCCAAAAGTATGAGGTCCGGCGCGTCGGCGCCTCCGGCGATTTCAAGCGCCTTTTCTCCCGAGACGGCAACTTTCACGCGGTAAGCGTCTTTCAGAAAAGAGCTCAGGAGAACGACGCTGTCCGGCGAGTCGTCTACTATGAGGATAGTCGCTTTTTTTCCATCGACTGTTTCCATAACCATTCCTTTTAATTGGAGATTCCGAACTGGTTTGATACGCGTTTCAGGACTTCCAGCGCCGCGGAAAAATTGAAGGAACGCAGCGCTGTCTCAAGTTTCTCAAAATTGTCACTGTCGCAGAAACTCTCCAATTCCTCGCGAATTGAATCAAAGTAATCAAGCGCTTCGCTATCGCTCTCTTCGGAGAAACGAATCAAGTTGCCGACTATTTCCGCAAGCGGATGTCCGGCTCGTTTTTCGTTCGCGAACACCTGAGAATTTCTAATTGAACCGGCAAGGCTTACATCTATTTGCTCGATTACCGTCGCCAGAATCGATGAAAGGTTTTCCAGCTTTTCCTCGAATGCCGATAGAGCTTGCCCCCTGTTGACTGCCGCCTCTATCTCCGCGGCGATCGCCTGCACCTCAGTTATTCCGATATTGCCGGAAACGCCTTTCAGGGTATGCGCAATGCGTTCAGCGAGAGTCCGGTCCCCATCGAGAAACGCTTCTCTGATTTTTTTAACCGCATCGTGCTGGCCTTCCGAAAAACGCTTGAGCAGGTCCAAGTACAGAACTTTGTTCCCGACGACGCGCCTGAGGCCGCCCTCAGTATCGATTCCGGGAATTTGCGGTATTTCAACGGTTTCCGCGGCAGTGGCCGGAGTCGGAGGCGTAGATGGCGAAGGATGTGAGTCAACGTCTTCCCGCTTGACTTTGTAATAGACGCGCAGGGTCGCGAAAAGCGCGTCCGGATCGATCGGTTTCGTGACGTAATCGATCATCCCCGCCTCAAGGCAGCGATCTTTGTCTTCCTTCATCGCGTTCGCCGTCATTGCGATAATGGGAAGCATAGTGAACTTCGGTAGAGCTCGAATTTCCCTCGTCGCCGCGAAACCGTCCATCACCGGCATCTGCACGTCCATCAATACGATGTCGTAGGGGTCTTCCCGCACTTTTTTAACCGCTTGGACTCCGTCTCCCGCTAAACTGACTTTGCACCCCGCCAGCTCAAGGATTTCCGTGGCGACTTGCTGATTGAGCTCATTGTCCTCCACCAGAAGTATACGCGCGCCCCTGAGCCCCGTTGAACTTCCCAAAGTTGATACCGAGGCATCCACTTCTTCACGCCTTTCGGTTTTGTGCGCGCCTAAGAGATGCATCGCGGTGTCGAAAAGAATGGATGAACTCACGGGCTTGATCAGCACATCTTCAATTCCGATCTGTTCAGCCTCGCGAATCACGTCCTCTCTGCCGTAGGCCGTTACCATTACCAGGTGGGGAGTGGGCGAAAACTCCAAAGCCTTAATTTTTCTTGCCGTCTCAATGCCGTCCATTTCCGGCATTTGCCAATCCAGGAAAACCAAATGGTAATGTTCATTTTTTTGGGCCGCGCTCTTGATCTGCTCGATAGCCGCGGCCCCCGAACCGACGGCGGTCGCTACGAAGGTCATGCTGGTCAACATGTCCAGCATGACGGCGCGCGCGTGTTCGTTGTCATCGACAATGAGTACCCGCCTACCCCGGAGATCCAACTTCGGCACATAACTGCGTTGTTTTGTAGGACTCTTGCCCAAGCGTGCGGTAAACCAGAAAGTAGACCCTTTACCGAATTCGCTTTCTACACCAACCTCACCGCCCATCATTACCGCCAATTTCTTGGAGATTGCCAAACCTAACCCGGTGCCGCCGTATCTTCGAGTGACGGAGCTATCGGCCTGCTGAAAACTGCGGAATAACTGGGTCTTTTGTTCTTCCGTTAGACCAACGCCCGTATCTTTGACTTCAAAATAAAGAAGCACCTCTTTTTCCATGTCGGTTTGAAGCCGTATGCGGATACTGATTTCTCCCTTTTCAGTGAATTTAACCGCATTATTCGCGTAATTGATGAGAATTTGGCCTAATCGCAGCGGATCGCCGATAAGGTTGTTCGGAACCGTTTTCTCCGTTTCAAAAATGAGCTCAAGCCCCTTCGCGTTTGCCTTTTCAGCGGTGAGGTTGGCGACATTGTCCAGTACCTTCTCAAGTTCAAACGGGATACTCTCCATCGACATCTTTCCCGCTTCGATCTTCGAGAAATCCAATATATCGTTGATGATACCCAAAAGATGCTGACCGGAAATCTGAATCCGCTTCAGATAATCTTTCTGACTTGGGGTAAGGTATGTTTTGAGAGCTAAATAAGATAAACCGATAATGGCGTTCATCGGCGTTCTGATCTCGTGGCTCATATTGGACAGGAATTCGCTTTTCGCGTTGCTGTGGGCAATGGCGAGCTCTCTGCTTTTTTCCAATTGCGCAAACATTTTTTTCTGGTTGCGCAATAAAACGACGGTCAAAGCCGAGGCGCCGAAAACGATTAGAGAAGAAAAGAGTATGGCGAATTTCAGATTCTCGATCGCTATTTTCTGCTTTTCCAATACCGCCAAGGTGGCATTGTTTATTCGCAGTATATAGTCGCGTAACTCCGAATAAATATAATCCATTCGATTTTTGAACAAAACTATGTTTGACGAATTTGTCGCGGAATCGGAAAATGCCAACCGAGACAAATCTCCGCAAACAAAAGTAATCTCATCCATTATTATCTTGAGATCGTAAGGCGGCGAACCTTTGAAATCGGAGTCGATTAGCCCTTGAGATACTTTTATTTTGTTGATGGTGAACTCAAGGGTCCCTAGCGTGGCAATCCTATTTTTCGCCTGGATCGCGTCCAGGTTTGATGAAAGTTCGGAAACGAGCGGCATGATATTCGCGATGTTCCTGAATTGGTTGACTGTTTTTACCGGCAATTCGGTTCCAAGTTTTCCCAAATTGACGTACATGAAAATTCCGACGGATAAAACCAACGCGGAAAACGCGATTATGACGTAGGAAATCAACGAAAGGATTTGAAGCTGCTGTTTTTCATTCAATTTTGCACGGCCTCGCATCCGAAACATCCGGCAGCCAGCATTTCGCGTTTTGTTCATTGAGTATTTTCTGCAGCTCGGCGGCATTCGCGTTTAAAGCCCGCGAAATGTCATTGCCTTCAAGGACAATCTTGGAGAATGTCAATATGAAAACCTTGTTGAAGTCTCCCGCCCGATCCCCCAATCCGATAGGCAGCAGCGTAGCTACGCCGTTCTTTGAATTCGCCTGCCGTTGCACCGCTTCACTGAGTTCTTTGAGATGCTTCGGAATATTCGCGTTTATTTCGGATTTCACCACGGGAAAGAACCCGGTTTCATTTAAAGTTCTTATTTGGATCTCGTTCCGAGTCAAATAATCGATAAGAATCGGCTGATTCCGGGAGGCCTTTGTTCTTTTTGGAATACTCAAGCCGGAAATGACCGACATGAATCCGCGACCTTTCGGCCCGCTCGGAGCGGGGAAGGCGATGAAATCGTCGGGCCTTTGCTCGAACGCCTTTACCAGCCGCGCGGTGTGGTCCCATGCCAGCCAAACGTCTTCTGCGATCAACGGTTCATCCATGGTCGAGTAAACCAAAGACCCCGGATGAACGAAAAGCCACAGGTACTTGAAATACGTCCACATTTCCACCGCGTCCGAGCCCCGAAACTTAAGGAGCGTGCTCGCTGTGTAAGACGGGTACAGATACCCTTGAAAGAAACGATGCATCAACCCTTTCGCGCCCACGGGGAATCCGACGGCTTTCTTGCCCGTTGCCTGGTATATGTTTTTCGCCCATTGACGGAGTTGGTCATAAGACAGATCGTTTACGTCCGCCCCCTTGGGTAGAAAGGGCAGGGCTTTCTTGTTTGCGACCATGACGAAGGAAGCCTGCATCCAGGGAACGTAATAGCTTTCTTTCCCGTCCAGACGGCTGAAATTTAGTATATTTTCTTGAAAATTTTTGTTTTCCAGACTCTTAATAACTTCGTTCATCGGCAAAAGCGCGTTTTCCTCGTACAGTGTTACCAGATCCCCGTGTAGGGCCCCTACCAGAATGGAAGCCGACGGATCCCCGTTGAGCATCGCATCGATTTGGTTCCGAAGCTGGTTATTATCGTTCGGCCTGAAATCAACCTTTCCAGGAAAGTCCTTCAGTATCATGTTTCTCATTTTTCCGGCTTCTTCTACGGGATTCATTTGGGTGGATAAAAAAACGATCGGAGCGGCTTTTTCGCGCATGAATACGAAATCTTTCGTCTTGGTTGCTTCTTTCGGTGTTTCGGCGTCGCGTTTCCCGCAGGAAAAAAAGAAGAACACGAATAAAAGCAAAACGGAAAACGCCACTTTTTTTTCAATCGTCATTCTCATCCTCCGGCGGTACGAGCGATTCATTGTCCTTTTCAACAAATTTTACGGTAAAAATATCTTGAATCCTAAAAAAGTATAGGTTCCGGTATCCGCGATTGCAATAAAAAGAAGCATTTTCAACGTATAGAATTACCTCTGCCTGATCGGATTTGCACCGGGCGGCCAGAAGACCTAGACTGGAAGAAAATGAAATAGCCCGTAAAGGAGCGTTTCGATGGAAATTCGGAAGCAATGTATTCTCCTGGTGGACGATGAACCTCACATCATCACCGCGCTGGGGCGCGAAATTGAAGATTGGGTTGAGGAAAAATCAATGGAGGTGCTTCAGGCCTTTTCCGCCAAACAGGGGTTGGAGCTTCTTGAAAAGCGTGCCGAGGATACCGTCATCGTCGTTTCGGACCTGAAAATGCCGGAAATGAAGGGCTCCGATTTCCTTATGCTGGTTAAGGAAAAATATCCGCACATCATTTCCATCCTGTTGACCGGCTATTCGGAGACCCAGGAGGTGGTTAAAGCCGTCAGCGCGGGAATTTTCAGCTACATCCTGAAACCTTGGAACTCCGTGTATCTTCTCGCGGAGATACAAAAAGCCTACGAACACGGGGAAATTCTCAGGGAAAAAGCCCAATATCTGAAACTGATGGAAGAGGAACTCAAATGGGCGGGAGAGATGCAGAAGGCCATACTGAAACCGAATCTTCCCCGTTCGGACGGGGTGGAATTCAGGGTCAGCTATCGTCCCGTTTCGGGTCTCTACTGTGGCGGGGATTACTACGACGTCATTTTCCTCGGCGCGGACCGGTATCTGCTTTTGATAGGGGACGTCGCCGGTCATGGAGTAAAAGCGGCGTTCGTGACAGGCATCCTGAAGGCCGTCATCTACCCCGAATACGTTAGGGCGGTGGTCGGTAGGGATTTCTCTCCCGGAGCCTTCCTCACCTGGCTGAACGAACGAATGAATTTTGAGTTCCGTAGCACCTCAAGCATGATCATCACCTTTTTTGCCGGGGTCGTTGATCTGAAAGCCATGCTCCTCAAATACGCGAACGCGGGCCATAACCACCCTTTCATAGTCCGCGCAGGAGTGCCTACCGAATTGCCCGTTTCTGGGACGGGACTCGGTTTTGCCCGGTCCGTCTCGTACCCGGAACAGACTTTGAACGTGCTTGCCGGCGATCTATTGCTGCTGTATACCGACGGTTTGGTGGAGATCGCGAGCCACACCGGGAAACCGGAAGTAAAACTCAAAGCTCTTCTTGAGTCCATCACCTACGGCGCGGATTATCACCGGCGTATAATGGAAGGAGCTCTCGCGTCCGTGACCGCGTCGGATTTTACCGACGACGTAACGCTGGTAACCGCGCGTATCCTGTAAGCCATGGATAGCGAAAACCCGATTGATCTCTTTTTTGCCCGATATCCCCCGAATACGGTGTCCATACGGAAGTCCGCCGCCGGGACTAACCTGTTCCTCACCGGATCGTTGGATTTACAGTATTCCCGAGATCTGCAGAATTTGCTCCTATGGCTCGTAGACAAACAGGATGGGTTGACCGCCATTATCGTTGATTTGGAGCACGTGAATTACATTTCCTCTACCGGAGTCGGCGCGCTCGCGGCCGCAATGATCAGCGCCCGCAAACGCGACCTCCCTTTCAAGCTGCGGAATATCCAGCCAAAGGTACGCTCCGTTTTTGAACTCTTGGGGCTCATGAAATTCTTTGAAGAGGCGCGGACCAATGAATAACTTCAAGTTCGGAGATTCCGTGGAAATGCTCACGCTCGCCGCGGAACTCTGCCTTATTTACGCACAGGATAATTCGGAGAAAGCCAACATAGGAGCGATCGACGCCGTCAGGAAAACATTCCATGCTACGGCCGCGGCCCTTTTCTACATGAATGGAAAAAACGAATTCCGAATCTGCCTTGCCGGCACCAGCTTTCCCATCGCCCTTCCTGAAAAACGGTGGCGGGAATGCGTCGGTATTCATGACGATGAATTAGACGTTTCGCGTATTGGCCCTTGGTCGCTTCCCGTTATAGAAAAAACTCTGCCCGCCTGGATATCCGCGCACCTCTATTCGTCGGGAAGCGAAGGGGGCTACGTCTTTCTCGGTAAGAGTGAGGGAAGCTGGTCCGACGCGGAAAGCGACGCGCTCGCCTCTATCCGACAAACGATCGCGCCGATCGTGGCAATCCGGTACGAGCGAGATATCGAGGAACACAAAAGACTTGAAACCGAAACGCTGCTGGCGAATAACGAGAGGCGCCTGAGAGACCTGTTCGACGGTACCCGCGACATGATTTATACCGCTGACGCCGATGATCTCATCACCAGCGTGAATCTTGCCGCGCCGACCATGCTGGGCTATTCCTCCAAGAGCGATTTGATAGGCAAACCGTTCTCTGCCTTTGCCTTAAACTCTGATGACCGGGAGTTGTTCCGTAAAAAAATAGCCGTGGACGGTTTCGTCGACGATTACGAAATCGTGCTGACCAAAAAGGACGGAACCAGTATTTTCTGCCTTGAGACCGCGCACTCACTCCGGGATTCTTCCAACGCTCTCATTGAAAGCCAAGGTATCATCAAGGACATAACTCAGCGAATCAACAGCGAACGCGATCTTTGGCGCACGAACCTTGAGCTCGCGGAAGTCAACATGAAGCTCCAGAAAACGCAAACCCTGATGGTTCAGCATGAAAAACTCGCTTCTATCGGCCAACTCGCGGCCGGCGTGGCGCATGAAATCAATAACCCGTTGGGATTCCTGATCAGCAATCAGAATTCCCTTGAGAAATATTTCAACCGAATCCGGGGAGCCTGGAAAGCGGCTTTGCTCGACCTCGGTCCAGCGCTTGAGCAATACGAGCGAAACGCGAAATTGGATGCTACCTTCGCAAAACTGGAAGAAGTATTCACCGAGTCGCGGGACGGATTCGACCGCATCGTCAAGATCGTCGGCAATCTCAAAAGCTTCTCACGCATCGACAGATCCGCGGATTTCGAATCATTCGACGTGAACGCGGGTATTGAGAGTACTCTCGTCGTCGCGTGGAACGAATTGAAATACGTTTCGGAAGTTCATAAGAATTTCGGGAATATTCCGCCTATCAAGGCGAAAGGGAATGAACTCAATCAGGTTTTCCTGAATATTCTAGTTAACGCGGCCCAGGCTCTCGGCAGCCAGAATCGGGCGGAAAAAGGCCTCATTGAAATTACGACCCGGGCCGAGGACAAAAGTGTTCTTATAGCCATTCGGGACAACGGTCCCGGTATCCCATCGGAAATCCGCAACAAAATCTTCGACCCGTTCTTCACCACGAAAGAACCGGGGAAGGGAACCGGTTTGGGGCTCAGTATTTCATATGATATTATCGTCAACAAACACGGCGGTTCTCTTTTGGTCGACTCGGAAAGCGGCATTGGGACAACTTTTTTAATTTCCCTTCCGATTGCCGGCCCCGTACTAAAAGACGAAAGTAAAAATCAATAACCACGATTAATTATCTACCGTTCGGGATTGCCGTCGACTACCTTACACCGACGTAAGGTAGTCCCGGTTTCAGTAAGGTAGATCGATGGCTCGGGACACGGACGACGGATAGCATGACGATCCAACGGAGGATCTAACATGACTAACCGACATCCAGCATCACGACCGGCCCAAAACCTGCGTGAAGCGCTCTTTCTCACTCTTTTTATCGCGGTGATTGCTTCGCCGACACACGCGGGCGGAAGCGGTTCTTTCACGCTTGACTGGAAAAAAGAACTTGCGATCGGACTACCCGGCGCGGCGCTTTTCGCGTATGGTCACTTCGCGACCGCGGAAGCCCCAGAACAACGAACCGGATTCGGATGGATCGACGAAAGCTTGACGTTCCCTTACAACAAAACGATTGACCGGATTGGGGATATTTCGCAATTCGCCGCGATCGCGGCCTTGCCGCTCTTACTGGATTCCATCACGGCCAACGAAGCGGCTACCGTCGCGGTCATGTACGCCGAAAGCGCCTTATGGGCGTTCGCCCTGAAAGACACGCTGAAGGCGGCGTTCGGAAGGCCGCGGCCGTACCTGTCGCGCGCCGACACACCTACGGAGCTCCTTTCCGACGACGATCGATATTTCAGCTTTCCGTCCGGACACGCAACCTTCTCGTTTATGACGGCTTCGTTCGCGACCTACATTTATTCGCGCGGCAACACGTCGGCGGCAAGCAAGTGGGTTTTGGGAGCCGGGGTGTACGCTCTTGCGATAGGGACCTCGGCTTTGCGAGTAGGCGGCGGCGTTCATTATACAGCAGACGTTCTCGTCGGGGCGTTGCTCGGTTCCGCGATCGGAATAATCGTACCCGCGTTGCACGAACTGACGACCGAGAACTGGAAAATCAGCCTGGCACCGGATACGATATCGGTGAGCTATTCATATTGAGGAGAGCGTAAAATGGAAGGGTTGAAGGTCCTCCTAGTGGAAGACGATCCAACGATCAGAAAACTAGTGACGGAAACCCTTTCGCGGTGGGGCTTTTCGGTGACGGCCCCCGACGCGTTCCGGGATGTCATGACGGATTTTGCCGCGACGGCGCCGCATCTGGTGATCATGGATGTGGATCTCCCCTCCTTCGACGGCTACGAGTGGTGCGCGCGCATTCGGGCGGTGTCGCGCGTCCCCATACTTTTCCTAACCGGCCTGTCCTCACCGGGGGATCAGGTCCGAGCGCTTGCTACGGGCGCCGACGACTGGCTGTCCAAGCCCCTGGATACGGACCTTTTGGCCGCGCACGTACGCGCGCTCGTACGCCGGACCTACTCCTGGAATGAAGCCTGCGCTCGCGTACTTTCACGCGCGGGCCTTGTGTACGACCTTGAACGGCGAGTCGCCGCCAAAGACGGCGCTTCGGTCGAATTAGGCAAGAATGAAGCCCGGATACTGGAAACGCTCCTTTCCAGGGACGGAAGAATCGCGACGCGGATGGAACTCATGGACGCGCTCTGGAGCGAAGACGCGTTCGTGGACGACAATACGTTGACCGTCAACGTGACCCGGCTCAAAAAACGACTCGCGGAAATCGGAGCCGGAGACTTAGTGGAAACGGCAAAAGGCGAAGGATACCGAATCGCGTGAACACACTCCTTCGTATTGTTTCGGATTCCGTACCCCTCCTCTGCTTGATCGTATTCCAGGCAGTCATCGGCCTCGGTGTCGCCGCCATCGACATCCGCAACGGTAACGCCGGGTCATCCGCGTTCTACGCATCCTGCGTCCAAGTTGCCGCCGCGCTCATTTACCTGGGCATCCGCGCAACGCTGCGTGCGCGAGAATGGAAAGATATTGAGCGCGGACTCGGCGATTCCCTGAACGCGGATCTTCCGCGCCCCAGAGGGGAAACATCCCGGGAATGGTACTGTTTCGTCTCCGCTCAACGCAAGGAAGCCGCCCGGCTCCTGGCGGAACGGGACGCTGCCGCGGCCGAGGATATGGAAGCCTTCATAGCGGCGATCCACGCTATGAAAACGCCGGCCACCGCTATCGCTCTCATCGCTGAAAAAGCGGAGCATTCGGGTGAGCCTCCGCGGCCCATAGACCTCAAGCTTGAAGCGGAAGAACTCGATCGGCTCCTGGAACTCGCGCTGGGAAGGATCCGGCTCGCGGATTTTGAACGGGACACGTCGATTGAAGAAATCGACCTGAGAACTCTAGCGGCAATGTCCATCCGACGCGCGCGGAGATTGTTCATCGTCCGGGGTATTTCGATGGACTTTCCCGACGGAGGGGCAACCGCGGAAACCGATCGCAAGTGGATGGCATTCATCCTGGACCAACTGATCGTCAACGCGGCTAAATACGCCTCCGCGGCGGTGCGCGTAACGGTTCGACAGATAGGGAGTACCGCGGAAATCGCCGTCAAGGATGACGGCCCGGGCATCCCCGAGGAAGATCGCGACCGGATTTTCACCAAATCCTTTGTAGGGTCGATCGGCCGCGCGGCCGACGACGCGGGTATCCGATCATCTGGGTATGGACTGTACCTGGCGCTGCGTGCCGCGGAAAAACTGGGGGCCCGCATTTCAATTTCCTGCGCGGAAGGCGGAGGGACGATCGCGATCGTCACGGTTCCCGCCAAACGTTCCCGTTTTGAGGGAGATTTCGATGATCGCTCTTAACGCGCGCGACGTCACTAAAATCTACGGCAGCCGTTTCGGCGGCCCGTCCGTTCGCGCGCTCGATCGAGTATCCCTTGAAATCGGTACTGGCGAGTTCGTCGCGATTATGGGACCGTCAGGTTCCGGAAAAACGACGCTGCTCAGATTGTCGACTGCCATCGACAGAGCCAACTCGGGATCAATCAGCATCAACGGGCAGGACCTGTCGGCGATGGATGAAGAACAGCTCCGGGATTTTCGAAGGAGCACGATCGGCTTCGTCTTTCAGGATTCCTCACTCCTTGACGAATATACGCTCCGGGAGAATATCGCCCTGCCCTTGTCGATCGCAAGAGCTGGGAGGGATGAAATTGAGACGAAAACAAACGCCGTAGCGAAAGTCCTTCGTATCCATGACATTTTGGGGAAATATCCGGCGGAAGTCTCCGGCGGCCAACGGCAACGGGCGGCCGCGGCCCGGGCAATCATCACGCGCCCCGCTATTCTTCTCGCCGACGAGCCGACCGGCGCTCTAGACTCCCGATCCAGTAGAGATTTGTTGGAACAATTCGTAAAACTGAACACAAGCGGAACGACCATTCTCCTGGCGACACATGACCCTTTCGTCGCGAGCTGGGCACGGCGAACCATCTTTCTCAGAGATGGCAGGCTTTTCACCGAAATCAGGTCCTCGGGTGATCGGCAAGCGTTCTTCGATCGTATAATCGAAGTGCAGGCGTCGATGGAGAGCCGCTGGTGAAACCGCGCGGCCGTGTTTCTGATTTCGCGCCGCCCGCGGTAGGAATAGGCGCGAACGTGTTTGTGGTAACCGTGTTCTTGTCCGTCGGTCTGTCCCCGGCGCTGCGCGTTTCCGCGGATCATGCGATTGCCCGCTACTTGTTCATCGCCTGCGCGGCGCTCGCCGCGGGGTTTTCTCTCATTTTCAGCTGGTACGCCGCGACTCACTTTGCGCGGCGGAAAAGACGGGAAACAGCCCTCCGTTCGTTGTTCGGCATGCGTCGGCGGACGGCATTTCTCAGTTTGGCATCAGCCTTCGCCGCGGCATCGGCCGCCGCCGGCATTATCGGCTTTCTTACGGCGCTCGCCCTCAACCGATTCTTTTCACTCCTGCTCGGCGTTCTGACCCGTCGGACCGAGCCGCTCGCAATGCCGGTGGGTCCGGTCACCTTCGTCTCAACAGCCGCTCTCATCGGCCTCGGCATCGCGACCGCTACCGTCGCGATAGGAGTGTCGCTCGGAAAGGCAGGCCCTGCCGCCCTCTTCGATTCCGAAGTCCACCATGCGGCGGAAGGGCGCCGGGTACGATTAAAAACATTGGTCGGTTTTTCGCTGATAGCCGCCGGGTATATCGGCGCGTCGCAATCGGACATGCGGCTTGCGGCGATACTCATACTTCCGGTTTTTTTGGCGGTTGTCTCGGGAACCTTCACCCTCCTGGCGGGATTGCCCATCCTTGCGGCGACCTTTTTTCAAACGCGCTTCCCGGAAATGGAAGCATCCTTCAGCCTGGCTCTTTCCCGCTTCGCTTTTGAGACGAAACGGGGCGCGCGTTCCCTAGCCCTTATCACCGTGTTCGTCGCTGTAGCCGTAACGTCGGGCGGTACGATGTGGGCGCTTGCCGCGAATGAGACAATACAAATCGACCGATCCTGTCCCAACGGATTGGAACTGACAAGCACGGACACGCAATCGCTTTCCGCGGTGACACGCCGTATCAACCAAATCATTAAGGCGGAAGGGCATCCCGACCAAGGGATCGCGTCACCGCCTATCTTCCGACAAATAACGGTGATCCCGCTGGAACTCCACTTTGAAAAAAGCGGAAAAACGATCGCCGTAGAAGCCCTTCCCTTTTCCGTCTGGAGCGGTCTTTTGAAAGAAACGGGAAGGAAAACTGCACCGGCACCGATGGAGAACGAGATTTTCGGGACCAGTTACTTCATGACTCTTCCGGGCGTCGAATCATCGGCGAAAATCATCGCGAGCGCGAACGGCGGCCTCGCTCTGAACGGCACGTTTCGCATTCTGAGGGAGGGGTATGCGCGATCGAGCGCGGTCGTCCTCAAACAAGTCGTGTTGAGCGATGCGCAATGGGAAAAGCTCAGCAGGCAGACACCCGCGCAGAATCACATCCTCAGCGCCGTATGGAATTCCGATAACCCGGACTATTTCCGTTCGTTCGGCGCCTCATTTCATACAGCTTTGGCGGAAGCGGAAAAGAGCGGAATACCGTGGAAACTTCGAATCGATGCGGTCGACAAATATCGGATGAACGCGGGAGCCTTGCTCTTTATCGGCGCGATGCTTACGGTTTCATTCCTGGGCGTCGCCATTTCGGCGCTCGCCTTCAAACTGTGGGAGGGAGTCCCCGCCGATCGCCAATGCCTCACCGTCCTGGACGCGATAGGCATGAGAACGCGCGACAAGGAAAAAACGATCGCCTTCAGGATCGCCTTCTCTTTTGCGTTACCCGCGGCGCTCGGCACCCTCCACGCCGCCTTCGCGCTCCGCATGCTCGCCACCCTTTCGGGTTTCTCGGTCTTTCTTTCCGCCGTGGCGGTGTCGACGATCGCGCTGCTTTCATTCACGCTGTCCGCCCGGCTCGTTACACGACGCTATCCGCGTGGCGTTTCAACGCGGCCGTGAACGCCTTCCTCGGCGATCCTCCGCGCAACCGGGACGCGGCTCAAGCGGCCCGGTT